>NZ_LZMK01000368.1:0-379259 GCF_001665865.1 Nocardia sp. 852002-20019_SCH5090214
GATCCATCTGGGCCTGATGCAGGGCGTGCTGGAGGGCCGGGCCGCGCCGCTGGCAGTCGAGCGGCTCGAGGCATTCGTCGAACCCGATCTGTGCCTGGCCCATCTCACCGCGACCGGCAGCGCCGGGCCCGCCACGACGCAGATGGAATCAGCGCAATGACCATCGCCGCGGCCGTTATCACCGCGACCGGGCTCAGCTGGCTCGGTATGGTGCTGGCGATCTCCTTCCTGGAAGCGCCGCTCAAATTCCGGGCGCCCGGCGTCACGGTGCCGATCGGGCTCGGAATCGGACGGCTGGTCTTCCGCGCCCTCAATAGCGTCGAAATCGTTTTTGCGGCAACGATTGTCGTCGCCATCGCGATCGACCCGCCCGGCACCGGCGCCATCACAGCCCTGATGGTCGCCCTCGCAGCACTGCTCGTGCAGTTGACGTTGGTCCGGCCACGGCTGACCCGCCGCAGCGATGCCGTGCTCGCCGGCCACGACGCGCCCCGCTCGCGCGGCCACTACGAGTATGTGATGTTGGAAATCCTGAAAATCGCTGCATTGCTCGGCGGGGCCATCCTGCTACTGGCCCACAGCGTGTCATGAACACCCCTCGCACCGCGGGCCGTCCCGTGTCGACGACACACCCGCCGCGTCGGGGCCACCACCCCACGCCAGGCACCGTCGTGCACATCCTGGCTCTACGACCATGACGGGCTCGGCCGAATCACGCCCCGAACATCCGCGACGCTCCCGCGGTCAGCACCTCGACGCGCTGATGGAACAGATCGCGCATCGCCGCGATCGCCACGACAGGGTAGGCGGGGCGCTCATCGTCGTCGGCATCGACACCTCCGAGTCATCCCCGCATGCGCTCGCCTATGCCGCCGGCGCCGCGCGCCGCATGCATGCCACCCTGCTGGTTGCCTACATCACTACGCTCGGAACCGGTGCCTACCTGACCAGCCTGGCACCGATGGGCGCCGACGCCGACGTCGCACTCGCCGCCGAGCAGATCACCACCGTCCGCGAGTTGGCTACCGAGATCCTCTACGACCTGCCCCTGCCGTGGTCGTTCACCGTCCGTCGCGGCGACCCCGCGGTGGAACTGGCGCGCCTGGCCGAGGAGAACAGTGCCGACAGCCTCATTGTCGGCCAAACGAGAGGCCGATTGCACCGCCTGACCGGGTCCACCGCCGCCCGGCTACTGCGCCGGGCCCGCTGTCCGGTCACTGTGGTGCCGTGATAGCGGGCCGATGCCAAACGATCCGCCTCAGCTGATCGGGTCCAGTGCCAGCGCCTGGCGGCGTTGATGCACGGTCAGATACCGCAGCCCGTGCGGGCCTGCGGTGAACGCGCGGCGCGACCGGCGCGGCAGCCACACCAGCGCACCCGACGTCAACTCCAGCTCACCGAGTTCGGTGGTGAGGGTGCCCGTGCCGTCGAGCACGTGGATCAGCACATCCAGGTCCGGGCCGGTGTGCGCATCGATGCGCCCCCGCGCGGCAAGGCGAATGATATTGGCATCCAGATCGCGTCGGCGCACCGGCAACGTCCATATCGCTCCCGTCGTATCCGGATGCCCCGGCTCAAGGGCGGAGGTGTCGGTCAGGATCCGCGGCAATGACGTCGAGGCCAGCTTCCCAATCCGCACCCGCCACACACGCGGCCCGTCCTCGACGACATCCCAGCTGTACCCACCGGGATGCTCGACATCGAACTCATCGCGCAGATGCCGCGGATAGTGGTTGTTCACCAGCACGAACGACTCTCCGGCAGCCAGGGCGTCGAACCGCGCGAAGATCGCCGGATGCTTGTCCGGCTTGCGCAACTCCCGCACATCCAACTCCGACGGTCCCGTCTGTGTCAGGTCCGTGTCGGGCATGTGACCCACCTCCTATTTTTTACAATATTCTATTGTATAAACTAATCCTGCGATGCACGCCAGCCAAGCCACCCCGGTTATGACACGCGTCATCCACGACCCACCGGCCCGGCCGAGCGGCGACTCGACACAACCGCCCATACCGGAGATTCGAGGAGAATGCGATGACCACCGCGATGCTGCCCCCGATCCATCACCCGCTCGAGATCCCGCAGCGCGCGGTCAGCGTGATCCGCCAGGTGAAAGACGCCGTGTCCGCGTTACCCGCTCCGACACTTCCGCGGGACGTGCTCGCGGCAACGACGGTGGGCGATCTCGCCTTCACTCACGTCATCGACGCCCGCAAAGACCGCGACATCCAGCCGAGCCAAACCTACCGGCGTGGCTGCACTCGATACCGCGCAGCAGCGGTTCGGTGAATGATGCCGGGTTGCACCATCCGCAAATTGCGGAAGTGCCCGGCGTCGCCGCTGGTCGGGATCCGCGATAGATCGCCTGACCGCCAGTGAATCCGCGACGTCCTGTCGACGTTCTGCAAGTCCGTGTGAATCGGCGATCACGAGTGAAATCAATCGTTCCCGCCGTATCGAAAAGTGCAGTTGAACTACGAATTTTCAGTTCGTTGAAACGGAGCAGAACGGGCTGGGCGACAAAGTGGCCCAGTCTATTTGGGTATCGACAGCATCAACACTGTGAACGCCTTCTCGGCATTCCCTGGCTACACCGCCACCCTGACCCAGCGCACCAATCCCGGTGGCGAGGTGACCGTCGGGACAGCGACCGCGGCCGGCAGTATCGGCGGGGCGAATGCGTCGTTCCAATGGACACGCAATGGCGCCGGCTCTACGTCATCATCACCAAAACCAGCGGCGGCTGGGTCAGCCAGGACGGCCCTATCGACGTCAACGTCGTGTGAGGTAGCCGAGTCCTCCCGAACCACGACCGCGATCGTCGACAGCTCATTCTCCTGCCGGAAGTGAGCCTTGGTAACGAGTCGGTGCGGGCGGTCGGTGACCGCATCGAGTGGTGCGGCGACATCGACGGCCGCCCCATCGAACCCGGCGACCCCGCCGCACGGACGTACACCGGTATCGTCGACAGCGTGCACCGGCATCCCGACGACGCCGACCGGATTGTGGCGCATCTCGTGCGCTGCAGGGGAGGGGTAAGCGGCACCTACCTGGCGACCGTGCTGCCGGAGCATCGGCCGGCAGTCGTCGACTCGTAGGCGCTGCCCGGCTTGGCAGACCGTTCGGTCGGGTCTCGTATTGTTGACGTGTGCCCTACAGCAACGGACCGATCGAAGGCGTCAACACGAAAACCAAGCTGATCAAACGACAAATGTACGGGCGGGCCAGCTTTGAGCTACTCCGACACCGGATCCTGCTCGCATAGATGGACCGCCACCGGAAGTGAGCCAGAGCCGTTATCCGACAGTCCCAGTCCCGGTCGTTGTCCGGCGATGCGGTAGCGGCCTGTTCAGCTCGCGTGGCTCACGGCACCGCAGTTCAGCCGAATGACCGGCGTGAAGCCGTCTCGATGTGCGTGTGCGGATGTTGTGCGGATCTATTGTCCGCGTCGATGGGTTGGTCGCGACTGTAAGGTCGCGGCGATGTGTGCGGTCGAAGCTGATGGGGAGGCCGTGGCCTGGAACGAGGGTGTGGGCCTGCATCATCGCGAGATGTAGGGCGGTGTCGTGGGTGAGCTTCTCGTCGTGGTTGAACACCGCGGGGAGGAGTTGGGGTCCGGTGTGAGGCAGCAGTGGATGACCGGTGACGAGGGCGTCTCCGGAGAAGAGCACGCCTTCGGAGGGCATGAGGTAGGCGGTGTGGCCGCTGGTGTGGCCGGGGGTGGGGATCGCGAGAAGCCCGCCGGGCAGTGCCGCCAACGTTGCGGGTTCGCCCGTTTCGGCTCGAGGGACGGCCATGCCGGTGTGGCCGCGGACCGCGCGCAGGGTGTGTGCGACCCAGCGGCGTCCGCGTCGGTTGGCGAGTTGTTTGAGCATGCCGGTGGGGGTGATCTGTTGCAGGTATTCGCGTTTGGCGTGGCGGACCTCTTCGGCGCCGGTGTAGACAGGCATGCCGGCCTGTTCGATGAGTGTCGGGATCGCGCCGATGTGGTCGAGGTGGGCGTGGGTGATGAGCACGGCCCGAACGTCGGCCGGTCGCCGCCCGATCTGGTGGATCGAGTCGAGGACGTCGGCGGTGTCTGCGGGGTATCCGGCGTCTATCACGGTGACCCCGCTACCGTCGTCGATGAGCGCCCAGTTGACGTTGGTGCCGGCTACGACATGGACGGAATCGGAGACTTGATCGATTTTCATGTCGGCCCTACTCGCGGATGTCGTGTTCGATGAGTCCGACGCCGTCGATCTCGAGGCGCAGCTGGTCGCCGGGGGTGAGCCATCGCCCCAGTTCCATCCCGGAACCGCCCGGCAGGGTGCCGCTGGACAGCAGTTCTCCGGGGTAGAGCTGTTCACTGCGGGACACGTGCGCAATGGCCTCGGCCATCGAGTACCGGGCGTCGTGTGTTCCGGTGCGCGCCAGGATTTCTCCGTTGACCATGACCGTGGCAGTCAGTCGGTCGAGGCGAGTGGTGAGGGCCGGCCCGGCGGCCGCGGTCGCCGACATCGAGGTGAGGAAATGTTTGGCTCGTTGCGGACCGAAACCCGAACGCATCTCGGCCAGCTGGACATCGCGGGCGGAGAAGTCGTTGATCACTACCACGGCGGCGATTGCCGCGGCCGCCTCCTCGGTGGTGGCGTCGCGCAGCGGGGCGCCGAGCACGACGCCGAGTTCGAGTTCGAAATCCAATGCCCGCGTGTAGGTCGGGGCGCTGACCGGGACTCCGGAGGGGACGATGGTCAAGGCGTTGGACATGTAGTAGATCGGTTCGCGGTACCACAGCGCGTGCGGCCGGAAGGGCGGAAAAGTGCGTCGGGTCAGTGTCTCGTAGGCGTTGGCGACACGTGCGGCCGCGGGCAGGAAACGACGGGTCAGACCGCGTGCGGCATCGACAGCGTGCTTTTCGAAGATCATGAAGTCGCGGAAGGACGCCGGGCATATCGGCAGAACAACGGCGCCGTCGCCCAGCCCGAGTGTGTCGTAGCGCGCTATTTCGAATGCGGTGGTGAACGCGGGCTCGATCACCGAGAATCCTTGACCGGCATCGGATTCGGTGTAGGTGCGCCAGCCGGTGCCGCTGTCGACCTGGGTGTCGATGTGGCGTGCACTTCTATTGAGGACGCGTCGTAGCCGTGGGAGCGGGTCGACGGCGGTGTCGTGTGGTTGGTTCACGCGGTGACCTCGGCGTGGGCGATCAGGTGATCGTGAAAGAACTTCGCCGACAGTGCCGTCCACTGCTCGGCATGGCCCATGGCACAGTGGTCGTCGTCGGCGTAGAGCACCAGTTGTGCTTGCGGTGCGGCGATGGCGATATCGATCGAGTCCTGGGTGTCGGCGAGGGTGTCGCGGGCGCCGTTGATCACCAGCAACGGGATGTCGATGTGTCGATAGTGCCGGGCGAGTGAGAATTCCGCCAGTTTGCTCGACAGGTCCAGGGGACTGCCGGCACCGAGCGTCGAGACCAGTGTCGAGACCATGATCTCGGGCATCCCGATCGCGTTGAGCGGCCCGAAGCTGCGGTCGGCGAGCGGGCCGTTGGATACCGCGACCGTCAACCGGGGGTCGACGGCGGCCATGCGGGTCGACCAATAGGCCCCGAAGCTGAAGCCCAGCATGCCGATCCGCTGCGGATCTATCCGCGGGTCGGCGCACAGATGGTCGATGACACCGGAGTAGATGTTCTCGGCGGCGGTGGTCAGCGGCTCGGTGTAGGAGAAGGTGCCGGGCATCTCCATCACGAACACACCCAGCCCGCTGTCGCGGAGATACAGCAGCGGCAGCAGCGCCTCGGCGACCGTGCCTTCCAGGCCGTTGGTGACCAGGATCGTCGGCGCCGACACAGCACCGGCCGGCAACATCAGCATGCCGCGCACGGTCTGGGTGCCGACCCGGATCCGCACCACTTCGATCACCCCCATCGCAGCATCGAGCGAACCCACCAGCACCTCACACAGCCGCCACGAACGTTCGTAGGCGGCCAGCCTGGCCGGGCTCCACCCGGGCCAAGCGGCAACGAACTCGTACGTCAGCGCCTTGATCAGCCCGTCGATCGCGACCGCGGCATCGGCGTCATCGGGACGGGCAGCGCAGAACCGCTCGACCGCTTCGGGATCGGCCACCGGCCCGCGGTCGGCCAGGATCGTCACCGCGGGTGCCAGCAACTTTCCCAGAGCGGGCAGATCCGGCGTCGCTGCTGGGTCGAGCAACTGTTCGGTCGTCGGTCCGCCCAGGCGCAGCAAGGCCGCGTCGGCCCGCGCGAGATGCTGATGGGCGAAGCCTTCCCAATGCCCGGCCCAGCGCGCGTCGTCGAACGACCGGCACTCATGTAATTGGCGCCGGAATTCCTCGGGGTCGATCCCCCCGAGGTGGGTGAACCTGTCGGCGAACAACCGGGGTAGGAACGCGGCCACACCGACCCGGCGCGCCGCCCGCTCGGTGGTGTGAGTCATCGCGCGCGCACTGATGAGCACCCGTTTGCCGAGCTCCCGCACTGACGTCATTGTTGTGCCTCCCGATCCTGAAAATGCAGAATGTTCTGCTTTTGTGAGCGTAGGCGCAGCCGCCAGTCAAAAGCAAGAAGTTCTGCTTTAAGATCGGGCTATGTCGGTAGCCGAGAACGTCGAGCCGCTGCGCCGGCCCGGAGGCCGGGCCGCGAAGGTGCGCGAAGCCGTGCATCGAGCCGTGCTCGAAGCCGTCGAGGAACACGGCGTGGACAAGGTCGGCATCCCCGATATCAGCCGCCGCGCGGGCGTGCGTGACAGTTCCATCTACCGACGCTGGGGAACACGAGAGAACCTGGTGCTCGACGTGATGCTCAGCGTCAGCGAACGCACGCTCCCGCTACCGGACACCGGCTCGCTGCGCGCAGACCTCACCCTTTTCGCCACCGCGCTCATCGCCTACCTCGACACCCCGCTGGGCACGGGCGTGGCGCGCGCTCTCGCGTTCATCACCGACTCCGAACAAGTCGCCGAAGCGCGAAAAGCCTTCTGGGACAAACGCTACGAAGCCAACCAGGCGATGGTGACCCGGGCCGTCGAGCGCGGCGAGCTGCCCGCCGGCACCGACGCCAAGACAGTCATCGAAACCCTGATCGCGCCGATCCACTTCCGCCGCTTCCTCACTCACGAACCGATGGACGACCGGTTCGTAGACCAGCACGTCACCCGGGTGATCCGCGCACTGCAATCCGACCCGACCGGATAAGCGACGCCCGATCGCGGGGCGCGCCCCTGCCTCGAGGACGGCACATCTCGGCCGACAATCAATCGTCCCGCGGCCGGAACGTCCAGGAAGTCATAACTCTCACTGAACGGCAGTTCGGCTACCGCTGGAATCGGCTTCGGACATCGACACGCTCA
Source organism: Nocardia sp. 852002-20019_SCH5090214 (assembly GCF_001665865.1). Classification (NCBI taxonomy): domain Bacteria; kingdom Bacillati; phylum Actinomycetota; class Actinomycetes; order Mycobacteriales; family Nocardiaceae; genus Nocardia; species Nocardia sp. 852002-20019_SCH5090214. Next base: position 7,356 of record NZ_LZMK01000368.1, read on the forward strand.
CCAGCCGCTGGCCTCCGATTCGCCCGCTTATCGGGGGTCAGGTTCCGCGTCGGCTGGATCGAGGCGGAGACCATCATGGTCGAACCGAAGCGGCTGGGGGATTAAGGGAAGCGGTTGTCCTTTGTCCCGCAACCTCATTCCCAGTCGGTCGAATGTAGGGCTACAAAGTCGGGCTGGCAACGATGACGCTGCTTTGGAACCCGGGTTGGTAGCCGCGCTCGTCTCGATGTGAAGTCTCGCTACCCTGCGGGTGGCTCAAGGCGCGGGGGCGAGCCGAAGTTTGTTCCGGCTCAGGTGTTAATGCCTCGCGTGGCGCCAAATGGCTAGAATGATTTAAGGCGACGCGCAGCGCCGACGACCTCGGACAGCGGCACATTCGGGTTCGCGGCGGCAGCCCCCTTCGGTGCCGAAGGGTACGGTCTCGGCGATCGCTGACAGGGTGTCGCGGATAGTTCGGGCGTTTGGGTTTTGCTATCGGGAAGGGGGCCCTAGGAGAGGGAGGACGACCGTGCATGTCGGTGGGGTGGCGTGGGCGGGGTCGAGTGCGTCGAGTACTTCGTGTATCGCTACTGGATCCGATGTCAGCTCGTTGTGTTCGGTGAAGTCGGTCGGGCAAAGATCTTGTAGTACAACGTTGTGCACGTTGGGGCCGTCGAGAAGGCCTGTGGTGTAGGGGGTGGCGATCTGGTCGTAGCGGGTGACGATCATGGTGAACGGGATCGCCGGTGTGGCATCGGGGTTCGGTTCGAGGTCTTGCAGGAACGGTGCCCCGGGTGACAGCTGACACGGTCCGCAGTGACGGGTGGCCGCCGCGCCGCTCCCGGTGGATTCCACCAGCGGCTGCACACCGGCGAGACCGCTGACCGTCGATCCGTGCAGGGGGGCGGCCAGTGCGACGTAACGGCCGATCTTCGACGCCCCGCCGAGTCGGCTCAGGTAGTAGTAGGCCACCGCCCCGCCTATCGAATGACTCACCAAGTCAACCTGTTTCGCCCCCGTGGCGGCCTCGACCCGATCTATGAAGTTGCCGATCTGTGTGGCGCTGTCCTGCACGGGAGCGGTGGCGCCGATCGGGCCCAGCCCCTCGGATCCGTAGGTGGTGGTGTACACGCAGTAGCCGGCGTCGGCCAACACTGGCGACAGTGTATTCCAGCTGATGGTGTCGTTCGACAATCCGTGGAGCAGCACAACGGGATTCGGATGTGCTGCGGTCTGCCGGCACGACCGATCGTTGGCCCCAGGAGGCGATTGCCCCGGTCCGGTCAACTCGGCCTGCACACCACCCAGATAGCTGTAGGAGGGGGCGGGATCGGGTACATGATCGTCGGCCACGGCTGGACCGGCTGTTGTCACGAGCACCGTAGCAGCCAGCGTGGCAACGGATATCACTCGTCGCATCGACGCACTCCTTCGTTTGTATAGCCGGTCAGCAGTCCTTCCGCCCCCGCCGCGGAAGGAATGACCGACCGGCCGGTCATAATGTAGCATCGGGATACGCTGGCGGCAGCCTGAGAGAGGAGAGCGGTCATGGCCCGACCCTCGGAGCCCGGTCGTAGGGCGCTGTTGGACGCCGGTTCTGTGGTGGCCGAGCGTGCGGGACTGCGGGGGCTATCGGTCAACGCTGTGGTTGCGGCGGCGGGAATGTCCAAAGGCAGCTTCTATCACCATTTTTCGGACCGACGTAGTTACATGATCGCCCTGCACCGCCGCTACCACGATGTTCTGGCCGAAGCGATCCTCGCCGAAATCGGCGATCTCGCCCCGGGTTTTTCCCGTCTTGCCGCTGGCGTCACTTCGTATCTGGATGCATGTTTGCGGACGCGCGGTACGAAAGCCTTTCTTGCTCAGTCGCGTACCGACACCGACTTGCTCGATGAGGTCCATGCGCGCAATCGAGCAGTGGCAGCAGTCATCGAGCCGGATCTACGGGCTATCGGGTGGGACGATCCTGCGGCCGTCGCGCACCTGGTCGTCGCGATGGTCGCCGAAATCGCTTTGGCCGAACTGTATGCCGATGAGCCGCAGCCGACTCTGCGTTCAGCGGTGATCGGCCTTATCAACAGGGAGTAGGCGCAGCTCGCGCAACACCGACCGGCAACACCGCCGACTTCGTGCTGACCTCGGTCTCGAACGGTATGGCTCAGAGGGAGCCGTCGCCGCCCCTTCGGGCACGTCTGCACCGGCCAGTCTGTCACTGCGTCCGCTGCGGGTTTTCGCGTAGGCGACGAGTTTGGGTTCGGGGTTCCTCGGGTCGTGTGGTCATGCGGTGCGGGTCGAGCGCCACGCCGGCGAGTTCGAGATCGTGCGCAGGGCGAAGGAGTCGCACATCGCTTGACCGGCCTTTCGGAGGGAGGCTGCCTCATCCCCAGTGATTCCGCGACGTCCTGTCGACGTCCTGTAGGTCCGAGTGAATCGGCGACCCGACTGAATCCGATTGTTCCGGCCGTATCGAGAATCCCGTTGAACTGCGGATTTGCGATTCGTCAGAACCGAGAAGAACGGGCCGAACGAGGAACTGCTCCAGCCTATTTGCGTATCGATCGCATGGAGTCGATGCTACTGATGACCGGTTGGTTTTGTCCGGCGAAGCGGCGCGACCTGCGGGTTCGCGGTTGTTGGTGCGAATCGAGGGGTAGGGGCCGTGACGTCCGGGGGCATTCATCGATCGGTTCCGCATCACTCGTCCGCCGGCTGTCTGTGAGCAACGCGTGCAGCCCATGCGGGGAGTCGCGCTCGATCAGCAAACTCGCCAGCTTCACGTCACGGTGCAGCACTCCGTGCGCGTGTGTGTAGTCCAGCGCTTCTGCGGCATCGGCGATCAGCTCGATGACGAGCCCCAACCTCCAGGCCGCGCGGAGAAGCGACGAGTTCGGATGATCAAGGCGCGCCGCCGAATACACCTGTTACCGTGCAGAGGCGGTGGCCATGGGCAACTCCATGGTCGCGAGTCGCGGAGGGCTGTGAACACCATAGGGCTCCATCCGGCACAAGGTGGGTGGAACCGTGGGCGGACTTCGACAAGACTGGCCCTATGCACTACGTCGGCCGAGTTCCTGCGCCGCCGTTGGATCAGTTCGTCGATGATATCTACTGTCTGACGGGGGTACCGCGGCACCGACGGATGAATGTGCCGTCGATGCCATCGGCGCATTTGTTTCTCAACCTGGCTGGACCGATTCGGCTGTGGGATCCGGATTCCTCGGCGGTGCCCGCCCTGTTCGTCAATGGATGGTTCATGGGCGCGTGTGGACCAGGCGGTTCGTGGTCGAGTATCCCGACCGGGTGCGGGTTGTGGGGGTGCATTTCAAGCCCTGGGGACTTTCGCCGTTCATCGGTATGCCCGCGACTGAGCTGCGGGACCGATGGGTCCCGGTCGACGCTGTCTGGCAACGGTCGGTGGAGCGAATCCGAAATCAGGTCGGTGACGGCGCATCTGTCGACGAGATGCTGGGGGTAGTGGAGCGGGAGTTGCGTTCGCGGTTGCCCGAGGACTGGCCTCGAGGCCTCGACCTGGTCCGGCACGCGGGCACGAGGTTGGTGGCTTCGCGCGGCACCGTGTCGGTCGGTGCGTTGATCGACGCGATGGGCGTGAGCGGCAATCACCTTGCCGCACAGTTCAAGTCACATGTCGGGATCACCCCGAAGCCTATGGCGCGGATCTACCGATTCGCGCGGCTCATAGTGTCCGTCGACGCCGAGCACCCAGTCGACTGGGCGGAGGTGGCGCACTCGGCGGGCTACTTCGACCAGGCGCATTTCAGTCGGGAGTTCAAGGCCTTCACCGGCCGTACCCCGACCGAATACTTGGCCCTGCGTCGCCGGTTCCCTGTCGATCGGGGCTTTCCGCCCGATCTCGGATCGATGCCCGCCGATTGATTTTTTACAAGCCGCACCGCGCTGGGCTCGACAAGATCGGATAAGACAACGTACGAGCCTCGAGGAGCATCAGTGGGTACCGTAATCATGCACAATGTCGTCTCGGTTGACGGTTACATCGCCGACAAGAACGACGACGTCGGCCCGCTGCACGACTGGTACTTCAACGGTGACACGCCCATCACGGCCGGCATGGACGAAGTATTCGACCATTCCGGAACCGGCAGCCGCTTCAAGGTCCCCGCCGCCTCAGCCGAATATGTTCGCGCCATGTGGGAATCGATCGGCGCCATCGTCATGGGCCGTACCCTCTTCGACCTGGTGAACGGCTGGGAGGGCCGTCCGCCCGCGGGCGAGCACGTGGTTGTCGTCTCACACCGCCCCAAACCCGACAACTGGCACCCCGAAGCCTCCTACCATTTCGTCGACGACGTGACCGCTGCGGTAGCCACGGCCCGCGAGTTGTCCGCCGACCGAAACGTCGCTGTGAATGCCGGCGAGGTAGGCGGCCAGATCCTTGCGGCCGGCTTGGTCGACGAAGTAGCGATGGACGTGGTGCCGGTCGTATTCGGTTCTGGCAAGCCCTATTTCGGTGGCATCGACGGTCGACACCACCTCGAGGATCCGCATGTGATCATCCGTGGCGAGGGCGTACTTCACCTGGGGTTCCGAGTCCGCAACTAGCCGTGTGCACCGGGCAACTCACGCACGCGATGGGATCCCCGCCTCCTCGGTGCGGTGCGTGCCTGGTGTAATCAGCCGGTCGCCCGCCGCCGGCTGCAAGCGCATGACCGTCGCCCATCGTGGAATTGGTTGTGGCTGTTGCTCTTCCTTGCCCGCTCTGGCGCTATTGGGGGTTGGCCGCGGACTCTCTCGGTGCCGGTCAGCCGCTGACGTGGGCGGTGTTGTCGAGCCATTGCAGCCTCTGCCCGGTGCCGTGCAGGGTGTGGGCGGACTCAGGCCGCTGCGTGGTCGAAAGGTAGTCGATTGCAGACGAATTGACGTGTGTGGTGAGGTTCGGCTCTGGCGCCGATCTCGTTCACGGTGTTGTGTGGTCGCCCGTGGAATTCAGCACGGTCGCGATCAGCGCGGTACCTTCGCCGGTGCGGCCGCCCGGACCCGGCTGATAGACAACCGATTCCGGCGTCAGCTCGCCGCCGCAGCCATCGCATGTCACCTTCGCCTCGACTCGATGACCGCACGTGCGATGGTGCAGAACCAGCGGCGGCCCCTCGGCCCCGGATTCCCATTTATCACCCCACGCCATGAGGGCGAACAGCACCGGAATCAACTCCTGACCCTTGTCGGTCAGGTGGTATTCGTATCGGTCGGGCCGCTGCTCGTACCGGTGACGGCGCAGTACTCCCTGGTCCACCAGCCGCTGCAATCGCTGGCTCAGCACGTTGGTGGCGATACCGAGGTCGCGCTGCAACTCCTCGAAACGCCGCAGGCCCAGTGCCGCATCGCGAAGGATCAGCAGGGTCCACGAGTCTCCGACGATCGACGCCGAACGCGCGATCGAGCACGCGATCTCGTGGAAGTTCTTTCGCCCCATCTTCCAGTCCCTTGCTTTAAGCAAGCTAGCTGCTTACAGTCGTTTTATGTATCACACCATCGTACGGTTCCTGGTCCGGAGAACGTGGCGCCGCACCGGCTCGGGCGATCACGAGGCCGCCGTGGCGATGGCGGCGCCAGACCTGCGATTCCGTTTTCTCGGCGATACCCCGCTCGGTGCCGACCTGCGCGGACCGGAGGCGTTCCGCGATTGGTTCGCTCGCTTCGATCAACTGCTGCCCGGACTGCGCCTGGAATTGGTGGATGTGGTCTCCGGCGGCCCGCCCTGGAGAACGAAGGTCGCGGTCCAGCTGGAGGTGAGCGGAACCCTGGCCGACGGCAGCGGTTACCGCAACACCGCGATGCAGTGGCTCACCCTGCGCTGGGGCAAGCTGGTGGACGATCTGGTCCTGGAGGACACCCTGACCCTGCAACGCGCCCTCGGCCGGCAGCAGGCAGACGGGGCGATCGCCCGATCGCTGTGAGGCGGTCGGCAACACCCGATCGACGACCTCCACGTCGCCACCACGAAGCCGCTCAGCAGCCGCACCGGATCATCATCGTCGACGACGACATCGTCGGGAGTGCCTCGGGCCGGCGCGAACCCAGCACGAAGACCTGCAAATCCGGCCGGGGCCACCGATCGGCAGTCAGCCCAGGCTCGAAGGTCGTGCGGCCCATTCGAGAGAGCCTCGCAGGTCCGCAGGAATTCGGCGATTCCGTGACTGCCCGGGGCGAACTGTGTTGGACGGCAGCGGCTTACGCGAATTCTTGCTGACGCCGCGGCGTAACGGGGGGCTGGTACGGATCGATACCCGTGCGAACGGTTGCGGTATCGGACTCGAGGGGGACTCATGCGTACCAAGTCACTGATTGTTGCCGGCTTCGCGGCGAGCGTCGCCATCACCGTCAGCGGTTGCGGCCCGGCCTCCACTCCCGGGTCGCTGTCCACAACCACTCCGGCGGCCCAAACTTCGCAGCCGCCAGCACGAACCGGACAACCCGCCCAATCGAGACACGCGACCGAGCCCGGCGGCAGCGTCCCCGAGACGGCCGAGGCTACGGTTGTGCCGGCGCCCGGAACCGCCGCCGCCGACCCGGCTACTCCCGCCGACACCGCATTCCCGAAGTGTGTGACCGCCCAACTCCGTCTGGATAAGGGGGTCGGCGGCCCGGTGGGAGGGGACTGGTTCCTACGGTTCATCAACTCCAGCTCGCGAACCTGTGTCCTGCAAGGTTTCCCGGGTGTCTCGCAAACCAACGGCCCCAGCGATGACCCGGTGGGCGAGCCCGCCGTGCGGGACGAGGGTCCGCAGGCGCCCAAGCCCGCGCCGGTCACGCTCACACCGGGCGGGGCAGCTCAATTCGAGTTCATCACCTATCCCAAGCAGATCAACGATTGCGCAGCCCTGCGCACCACCACCCTGCGCGTCTACCCGCCCGACAACACCGAATCGCTGTGGCTGCCCTGGGACAACCTGATCTGCCCGAGCCCGCAGCGCATGCTCGTCGTCCGCGCGATCACGCCGCTGTAGGCGCTGCTGCTGATAGGTCCTTCCTCCCACGATGGGATCCCGGCCTTCCCGTTGCCTGTGCGGGAAGGTCGCAGGCGGTGCCCACAGCGATCGCCGGTGCGGCAACCGGAAGGTGATGTCGGGACGGCAAGCCGTTGCACCCGTGCGCTTTTCGCGAGATCGGTCTGGTCTGGCCCGCAGACCGGCCGCGGCCCGATCGTCCTCACCGCGTGACGGGCTTCGGGCCCGGTTGCGGGCCGGTGTTCAGCTGTTCGGGTAACACGGTGAAGTGGCGGACGAAACCGGACAGGACGGGCAGGTCCTTGGGTGTGGTCCACTCGCCGAGCAGGTCGCCGGTGACGGTGTCGCTGTAGAGATAGTGACCGTGCGTGGGTTCGTCGAGGTCGTAGGCATCCAGGTAGATCCGCCATCGGCCGTCGGGGAGCGGGATCACGCACTGTCCCTCGCGCGGTTGTCCCGGGCCCGGTCCGCCCCAGCGCGCCCAGTTCCCGGTTCGCGCGAACGTGTACGGGCCGACCAGGCGGTCGGCCACCGCGACCTCGACGTTCTTGGTCGATTCGTTCTTGACGAACGCGTAGTAGCGTCCCTGCGACAACTTGACCGTGGTGTCGATGTAGCCGAGGCCGCCCGGTGCGGGAATGACGCCTGCCAGCGGTATGGGCGTGGTCCAATGCAGCCGGCTCAGCGATGAGGTGGTCGCGGTCATGACGCAGGGCCGGAAAACCGTGCCGTCGTTGATGTTCACCAGGACGCTGACCGTGCCGTCACGGTCGACGAACCATTCCGGCGCCCAGGTATGGGTGACACCATCGAACGGAATTGTGTACTCGTACAGGAACTCCCAGTTGATCCGGTCGCGGCTGCGCGCGAACCCGATGGTGTTGCCGTCCCATGCGGTCGTGTACGTCACGTAGTACTCGCCGTCGATGTGACGAAAGACGCTGGGGTCGCGGCACAAGCCCTTCTTGGTGGTGGCCGCCGCTGCCGGGGTGTCGGCGGGGTCGGCGTCCGGCGGACGGTAGGCGTCGGCCTGGACGAGCCGGAAATTCGTTGCGTCGGTGGATTCGTAGACCCACATGTCGGTCTGGCTGGCGTTGGTGAACGCCGTCATCGTGTATCGGATCGGCGGGGCGGCGGCCACGGCGCGTCGGGATGCCACAGCGCTCAACGGTACGCTCGCTGCCAGGGCGAGCATCGCTCTGCGGGACAGCCCGATCGACGTCATATACGGATTATTCAGCCCGTGAACGCTGAATGATTGCTGACACACCGCGCGTGGTGAGTAGGTCGATATGCGAAAGAACGGCCGAGTGGGCCGTCTACCTCTGGTGCGTCAGGGCGCAAGGGTTGTGTTCGTTGGTGCGGTGGTGATGAAGCGGTGCTTGTAGTCGGTGGGGGTCAACCCGAGGTGGCGGGCGAAGGCGCGACGGAGGGTTTCGTCGGTGCCCAGCCCGCTGCGGTGCGCGGTGGCGGTGACGGTGTATCCCTGCAGCAACAGTTGCTGGGCGTGCTCCACACGCACGCGTTCGAGCCAGCGCGCGGGTGTGGAACCGATGTCGGCGTGGAAGAGTCGCGTGAGATGTCGCGGGCTCACGCCTGCGACCGCGGCCATGGTGGCGGTGGTGTGCGCACCGGCGGGGTCGGTGAGTACGGAGTCGATGGCCGCACGCAGGGGCTCGGTGCGCACGGGCGGGGTGGACAGGGCGTGGGAGAACTGCGACTGGCCCCCGGGCCGCTGCATGAACATGACCAATTCCTGTGCCACGGTCCGGGCCACGCCGGCTCCGTGGTCGTGCTCGAGCAGCGCGAGAGTCATGTCGATACCGGCACTGATACCCGCGGAGGTGAGATAGCGGCCATCGTGCACGTGCAAAGCGTCGGTCTCGACCTGGATGCGCGGGAACCGGCGTGCGAGGGTGCCGGTGTGGCGCCAGTGGGTGGTGGCGCGGTGACCATCGAGTAGTCCCAGCTCGGCGAGCACGAACGCTCCCGTGCAGACCGAGGCCACCCGCTGGGCGCTGTCGGCGAGCCGGGCTGCGGCGGTGAGCAGGGCGGAGTCGAGCGCCCCGTCGGTGAGCGCGCCGCCGGCGACGATGAGCGTCTCCGGTGTCGCGGCATCGGCTGCCGCGGTGCTCGAGAGCCGCACACCTGCCGACGTCGTGACCATTCCCCCGGCAGGAGAGACGATATCGACCTCGTAGGGGTGGCCCAGCGCGGTCGCTTCGTGCAGCACTTCGCCCGGTCCGCTCATATCCAGCAGCGTCACTCCGTCGAACACCAGGATCGCTATTCGATGAGCCGTTGTCTCGCCGCTCACCTCATGTCCGTATCTGTGGTTCTTTTGTCGTATTGGACATGGCGTCAGGGTATCGCCGCGCGTCAGAGTGGACAAGCACAGACAAGCAAACACCCGGAAGGAGCGATGATCCGATGACGACCGTCACCACGATCGCGGGGGTAGCGATCCCCGACAGCGCGATGGCGCGCGAGGCCGACCAGCTGGTGCGGGAGGCCGCGACACCTTTGGTCTACGACCATTCCCGGCGGGTGTTCCTGTTCGCGGCGCTGCGCGGAGCCGAGCTGGGTGTGGATTTCGATCCCGAGCTGCTGTACGTGGGGGCGATGTTCCACGACCTCGGACTGACCGAAACCTTCCGGCGTGATGACCAGCGATTCGAGATCGACGGTGCTGACGAAGCGCGCCGGTTCCTGTTGCGGCACGGTGTCGATACCACTGCGGCGCAACGGGTGTGGACCGCGATCGCCCTGCACACCACCCCGCAGATCCCTTTGCACATGGATGCGGAGATCGCACTGGTGACTCGCGGGGTCGAACTCGACGTACTCGGTATCGGCTACGACACGATCAGCGACGCCCAGCGCGAGCAGATCGTGGCCGCGCACCCGCGTCCCGATTTCAAAAACCGCATTCTGGCCGCTTTCACCGACGGCATCGCGCACCGACCCGACACCACTTTCGGCAACGTCAAGGCCGACGTGCTGGCGCACTACGTGCCCGGGTTCGAGCGCGGCGACTTCGTCGAGGTAATCAAGAACTCTGCGTGGGCACAATGAACAGCGCCGCTTTCAGAGTCACCAACACGGGGCAGCTGGCGATTCCCGAGTCCACCGCCACCGTCCGCGCGTACGAGATCGCCGCGGAATACACCTCGCCGGCTCTGTTGCATCACTCGGTTCGTGCCTACCTCTGGGCTGCGGCACTTGCACGTCAGGAGCGGATCGAGTTCGATCCCGAATTACTGTGGGTCGCAGCGATGTTCCACGATGTGGGGCTGGTCGAAGCGTTCGACAACCACCGTCTGGCATTCGAGGAGGCGGGCGGGCATCTGGCGAAGGTGTTCGCCGCCGGGCTCGGATGGTCACCTCAGCGCCGCACCCGCTTGCACGAGATCATCGTGCGTCACATGTGGCCCAGTGTCGAGTCGGACGCAGACCCGGAGGGGCACCTACTCGAGCGTTCCACCGGCATCGACATCTCCGGTCGCGAGATCGACACTCTCACAACCGAACTACGTGGCGAAATCCTGGCGCGCTGGCCGCGACTAAGGCTGGCTGAGGAGTTCACGAACTGTTTCCGGGATCAAGCCGCTCGCAAGCCCCACACCAGCGCGGCCACCGCGTTGGCGAACGGCCTCGCCACTCGTTTGATCACCAACCGACTCGAACACCACCACCCCCACGCCCAGAAGCAGACAACTACAACGCGGGGGTGACGGTGAAGCGCCGCACTATGCCGCAGCCCCTTTGTGCAGCCCCGCGAGGACAGCATTGAAATTCTCGCGTTCTCACCCGACGGCATCCGCCGCAAGGAGCGACCCGCCGATGCGGGCGTGCGTCAGCCGTCCGATCCGTGGCCTCGCCATGTGAGCAGGGGTGCGCCGGTAAGCGCATCACCGTGGCCGACGCAGACGACATCCACGTCGAGTTCGGCCAGGCGGCGGGCGGCTGCGTCGACGGCGGTGCTGTCAAGGTTGAACACACCCGGCATGGTGACACCGCGCACATTGGCGAGCGTGTCGCCGGTGAACAGCACACGGTGTTGCGACATATGGAGCGCCAGACTGCCCGCGGTGTGGCCGGGAACTGCCAGAACCTCTGCGCCGCCGCCGAAATCGAGCACTTCGCCGTCGCGTAGCTCGCGGTGTACCGGAGCCGGGCGCGGGGGTGTGCCCGGTTCGAGAGCCTCGGCGATCGGGTGTTCCCACTCACGCAGGACCGGAGCCGGTTGCGGACGTTCGCCTCGCACGATGTCGGCGTCGGCGTGGTGCACCCAGATTTCGGCTCCCCACTCCGCGAGGTCGGCCGCCGAACCGATGTGGTCGTCGTGGGCATGGGTGAGAATTACCCGCTGCACGTCGTCGCGGGTCAATCCCCGAGCGCGAAGGCCTCTTTCGATCTCCCCGGCGGCGCCTGGCAGACCGCTGTCGATCAGAGTCACCCCCTCGGGATCGCTCCACACGTAAACATTCACGTCGTTGGGCTGGGAAAACCGCAACGCCGTCAACTGCGGCAGCACGGATATGATCTCCATGGGCGGGACCCTATCGAGAGTCGGTGGAGCGTTCACACCTGATCTGCTCTGGGCAGAGATATCGAGCATCTCGAGTACCGCGCCGCATTCGCGCGGACCATATCGGCGCTTTCGATGGGCCGCCGCACCGACGCCTCTCATCGTGGACAACAGACGAGCAGTAAGGCTTCGACATCTTCGTCGAGCGCTTGATACACATGCGGGACATCGGCGGCCCAACTGCCATGCGCGCCAGGGTCGATCGAGACTGGGGACGCGAGGGTGCCTACCCGCGCGGTGCCGGCGAAGATGATGCGCAGGTGGGCTGACCCGGAGGAACTCGTCGGTGCGGCAGTCTTGCTCGCAAGTCCTGCGGCCTCCTACCTCACCGGCGCTGTACTACCGGTCGACGGTGGATGGACCGCGCACTGAGCTCGCCATCCACTGATGAAGCCGCACAACGCACTTCACAACCCGCTCCGCACAGGCCGCCGCACCTGACACAGGGCCGCGCCCGAACTGCGCGGCCGTGGACTACCCCCAGTTGGCAGCCAGGGTGAGGCAGAACGGGTGGCCGCTCGGATCGAGCAGTACGCGCCAGCTCTCACCGGGCTGAAACTCCGGCACCGTGGCGCCCAGTTCGACCAGTTGCTTACTGGCGATCTCGAGGTCTTCGACCGCCAAATCCAGATGGAACTGCTTGGTGCCGTTCTCGTTCGGCCAGGTCGGCGCCTGATAGTCGGGGATTGTGCCGAATCCGAGCGCGTGATCGGGGCCTGTGAGCATGGCGTACTCGTCCTGCGCGTGCGCGATCTTCCAACCGAGCGCCGCGGCCCAGAACTCGGCGTCTCGCCGTGCGTCGGCACTGTCCAGGGTGAGCATTTTCAACGTGGCAACGGCCATGGGGTTTCCTCTCCGCAACAAAATTACTGTCAGTCAGACTGCAATACCGGCGCCGAAGGCGATTGCAAAAACGCGACACTGGCCGCGCCCGGGATCGGCGGCGGCCGCAAGCGGTCCGCCGACGCCCGTGTACTGACCGCGTATGCCGGATCCTTCGCGACATCCGCCAGCGAAGAAACGGTTCAACCCGTAGCCGCTTTTCGTGACAGCGACAAGCGCGGTTGTGTCTTCATGTCGCTGTCGGCATGCCGGTTCTGCGGCCGGTTACAGCGACCCGCGAATCTCACCGCGCGGGAATGCAATTGACCCCGCTCGAGGCCCGTGCCGTGGCCGTTTCCGCTCTCGGAGCCTTCACCATGTAGCGTCCGTATCACGACGCCGGCTCCGCATCGGTGAGAACAACGCCCCAAGGGAGAGCGCTTATCGTGGGACGATGCCGCTCGCGCCAGGTGACCAGTTCGCGGGATTCGTTGTGAAAGCCCGGCTCGGGCACGGCGGCAGCAGCGCGGTGTATCTGGCCGAGGATCCGGAAGCATCGCGGCCTGTGTCACTGAAGATTCTGGGACCGGACGACAGCCGGTCGCCCGAGGCACGGGCACGATTCGTGCACGAGTTCGAAATTCTGTCCGCCCTGCGGCACCCGAACATCGTGCGGATGTATCGACACGGTGAAATCGACGGCAAGCTCTGGTCCGCCCGCGAGTACGTTCGCGGCGCGACCGTGGCGAAGCTGGTTCGGATGCCGCACCAACGCCCGGATCTGCGGCGGGTGCTGCACGTGCTGGCAAACGTGGCCGCTGGATTGGATTATGCGCACGCCGAGGGGGTGGTCCATCTCGACGTGAAACCGGCGAACGTGCTGTTCGGCGCAGCTACCGTGAAAATCTCCGACTTCGATCAGGGCCGGTGGCTGCACCGGCCCGAACCGCCCCTGGCCACCAATGGTTTCGTCGTCGTGTCGGTACCGTATGCCGCACCCGAACTGCTGCGGGCGGACGCGATATCCCCAGCGACCGACCAGTACGCCCTGATCTGCTCGGCCATCGAGTTGCTCACCGGCCGTCCGCCGTTCCCTCGCGAGAACCTCATAGCCACCGCCCAGGCGCAACTGCGCGAACCACCGCCGGAGATTTCCGAACGTCAACCCTGGATCCCGCCCGAAGTCGACCCGATCCTGCACCGGTCACTCGACAAGGATCCCGGCGCCCGTTATGACTCGTGCAGCGAACCCATACACCTGCTTACCGAAGTACTCCAGCACATCGATCCCCGTCCCCTCGCTCCCGCCCTGAACCGTCTGAAAGCCGCACTCACCCGACCGCACCTGCTGAACTCCACACTCGGACGGACAAAGGAAAGGCGACCGGGCGCCAAGCCGGTTCCGGGGCTGCATAGCGGTAGGTCGGGGTACCTCTGATCCCGCCGCGCCGGCGATTCGACGCCTCCCTCACGCATACCGGCGGCGGTCCGATCGGCATCGCGGTGCTCATCGACATCTGGATCACGGGCAGCTATATCGGCTTGTGCATTCTGCTCTCAGAGCCCCGGGCGCCACTGGAAAGTGAGCCAGCGCTTGCTCACGGCGACGTGGTTTTGTCCGGCGAAGCGGCGTGACCTGCGGATCCGTGATTTCGCCGTTCCGGCAGGCGCCCGATCGGTGAACCCAGACGGCGGTGCGCCGCATCGCCACCAGTCTCGCCGCCGTCGCAGTCGTATTGCACGAGGTGTTCGACGCCTCCGCACGATCCCGGCAGTTTCGAATTGTGGGCGCCATCACCGAAGAAGCTCTTCGGCAATTTGACACGAAAACCTCACTGCCGCTGTGGCTTCCAGTATCCATCGTGTCCACCACCCCTTCGCCGACACCACTGCCGGCTGGGTAGCGGACCTGCCGACATGGCGGCTCCGCCGCACCGCACGCACGCCCGACACACACGCAAACACCACGTCACCGATCAGAAATCCTCCGCTACGTCGTCAGCTCTGGTAGCCCCTCGCAACAGTGGAAGGATTGATGACCATGACCGACGCCGGAGCGCTGGGCGCCGATGAGGCCACGTTCATCGAGGCGGCCCGCTCGGGCGACACGGCGCGGTTCGCGGACATCACCGAGCGCCACCGGCGTGAGCTGCAGGTGCACTGCTACCGGATGCTCGCGAACTACGAGGACGCCCGGGACTTGACGCAGGAGACGTTTCTGCGAGCGTGGAACAAGCGGGAGTCGTTCCAAGGCCACGCCACGCTGCGGACCTGGTTGTACCGGATCGCGACCAACGCCTGCCTCGACTTCCTGGAGAAGCGCAACGACCGGACACCCGTACCGTACGGGCTGTCGGACCCCGGCTCCGAGGTGCTGTACCTGCAGCCGTACCCCGACCGGATGCTTCCCGACGACCCGCAGGATTCGGTCGTGGCGCGCGAGACGATCGAGCTGGCGTTCATCGTCGCCGTGCAGCACCTGCCGCCGCGGCAGCGAGCGGTGTTCATCCTGCGCGACGTCCTCGGATTGCCGGCGCCGAAGGCCGCCGAAGCCCTCGAGCTGACCGTCGCATCGGTGACCAGTGCACTGCAGCGGGCGCGTGTGACGATGCGCGAGCAACTGCCCGGCCGCCGCCTCGATTGGCGGAGCCCTGCCACTCACGAGCTGTCGGATGACGAGCGGGGCGTGGTGAAGTCCTACATCGATGCCCATGAGCGCAACGACCTCGACGGATTGATGTCCCTGCTGCGCGACGACCTGCGCTTCGCGATGCTGCCCGATCCGGGCACCGTGATCATCGGGGCTCAGGACGCGGTGGACGGCTGGGTCTCCGGTGGGCTTTTCCAGCGCGGCTACGACGACTGGCGCTGTATCGCCACGACAGTCAATCGAATGCCTGCCGCCGTGCTTTACCTCCGCACCCCCGACGACCCGGAGTACCGGCTGTTGAACATCGCGGTCCTGCACATCGCCGACGGGAAGATCGCTGCGCTCACCGGATTCGACGCCACCGACAAACCATGGCTGGGCCTGCCCCCGACACTGTGATCCCGAGGTATCTCCAGCGAGTCGGTCAATACCTCACTCTGGCCCGTACTCATCGCCTCGTCTCGTATCGGGTCAGCACCACGCCGCCGGGAAACGTCCGCGTTTCCACCAGATTCAGGTTCACCCAGCTGTCCAGCGCCGGGAAGAACGATGTGCCGCCGCCCACCAGGACCGGATGGGTGACGATCGCGTACTCGTCGATCAGCCCGGCACGCATGGCCGCCTCGGCGAGCGTCGCGCCGCCGATGCCCATCGTGCCGCCGCCCTCGGCCTTGAGCCGGGTGATTTCGGCGACCGTGTCGCCGGTGACCAGGCGGGTGTTCCAGTCGACTTTGTCGATCGTCGAGGAGAACACCACCTTCGGCGTGTCCCGCCAGTTCCGCGCGAACTCGATCTGCGCCGGGGTGGCGTCGGGCTGCTGGTCACCGGTCGGCCAGTAGGAGCTCATGGTCTCCCACAGCTTGCGCCCGTACAGCGACACCTCGTGCGCTCGCTCCTGGCCGAGCCACCACTGGAACCGTTCGTCGCTCGGCTCGCTCCAGCCGATGTCGTCGCCAGGCGCGGCGATGTAGCCGTCCAGTGTCACGTTCATGCCGAAGACTATTTTCCGCATTGTTGCCAGCCTCTCGTGAGTCGATCTCACACGTACAGACTGCCGCGCCGCGAAAACCTAATCTGCGCTCGATCTGCGACCGCATGTGGTCCTCGCATAACCGACTCAGCCGACGCACTCCGTTGAGCTCGAGCACCACGCCGGTTACAGCACGCTCATATAGTTTCCGTAACAACCGTTCAGGGCGTCCGTTGCGGCTGCGGCGATGATCTCGCGGCTGTCTTGCGAACATCGGGTCAGAAACATCCGCACACGAGGCCCGGACCAACCGGCTGCCGCGACCGCCGGCCAGTACGCCAGGAACTTGTGGTTGAGATCGTGGAAATTGGCCTCGGCGTAGTCGAGGACGGCGTCGACCGCGGAGTCGGGGAATTTCAGTCGGAGCATCGCGACCGCGCGCAGCGCGCCGTCGGCGAGAAGCTCGACATCTTGTTGCAGGCACCACAGGGCGGGAGCAGGGTCGTTGTCGGCGTCGCGGCCCAGGCGGACGATGGCGTCGTTGAGCGCAGCGTTGACCGTGGTTGCCGATCGTGGTTGCAGCGCCAGCTTTTTCAATAGCTCGACATCCGCGCCGCTGCCGGTCGTACCCAGTGCCATGATCAATTGGTACTGCGTCTCCCAGGTGCGTTTGTCCAGCACTTCGTGTTCGAGCGCGGTGCGGATTCGAGCCGCTGCTGTCGGGTCTGCGAGCGCGCGCAGCCGTTTTGCGCCGCGTCGTCGTCGCGTCGAGAGCGAGTCTGTGAGTAGCGCCAATGCGTCATTGCGTGTCAGCGTCATCGAGTTCGGCCTATCCGTGTTTCATAGCTTGTCGATCCATCGCGGATAATTCCATGCCGCACTGCCAAAGACAGACTCCTCTTCCTCGGCGAACATCCACCCGCGCCGCCTATTTCGCGATTCCGCCTATTTTGCTTTGTGTCGATTCGTCTACACAGCCGGTCCAACGCGTGGGCTGTCGCGTAGCGGTTCTTGTTTCCGCGCGAGGCAGCCATCCAGTGCGTCGCCGCTCCGCGGGCCAGATCGGCCAGCGCGATTCGAAAGTGTGGGGCACCTGTCGTGTACACGCGGAAACCCATGGTCCACAAGCCAACTCGCCCGTATCTCGATGTCGGCGGAGTGGCGGGGAAGGGGCCGCGCCACTGGTCTGTTTCCGGCGCTCCGGAATGGGAAATCGTCGGTACGTCGACCGGTCGCCGCGAATTTCTCGTCGCGCCGACGACTTCGTAGTGTCTTCGGCGCGGCGGCCCGGCAGGGGCCGGAAGGAGTCTCGGGCGGATGCAGACGGCGACGTACCTGTCGATCGGCGGGCTTCTGGTGGCGAGTGGGGCGGTCCTGGCATTCATCGCGGCGATCCGCGTGGCCTTGGAGCCCCGCCGGCTCTCGACGGGATTCGTCCTGCTGGCGGCGGTCACGCTGCTGGGCGTCGGCGGCGCGACCGCGGTCGTCGGACTCGGCCCCGACGCGCCTTCGTCGTTCGGGGTGGTCGTAGTACTCACGGCTCCGTTCGCCGTGGCCGGTATCGCGTTGCTGGTCAACGGAATCGAGCTGATGTCACGGGAGGGGATCGCCGCGACCACCGCGTTGCCGGTCGTGCTCGGGGCCGGCTTGATCGGCGCGGTGGCCGCGGTCGTCACGGTCGCGTCCGGTCCGGCGATGCCGGGCTGGGCCATTCAGTCCATCGTTCTGGTCGCCGCGGTCGCGGTCTATTTCGTGGCGCATCTGATCGCGTTCGGCGGCTACGCACTGATCTACGGCAGCCTGGCGGCTCGCCCCGAAGCCGATGCGGTCGTGATTCTCGGTTGCGGCCTGAATCGCAGATCGGTCACGCCGCTGCTGGCCGCGCGACTGGACCGCGGTATCGACGCCTACCGCACAGCGCTGCGGTCCGGACGCCAGCCGGTCCTGGTCACCTGCGGTGGACAGGGGCCCGACGAGGCGACGACCGAAGCCGACGCGATGGCGCGCTACCTCACCGCCCGCGGCGTCAGCGGACACGCCATCGTCCGAGAACGGCACTCGCGCAATACCGCCGAGAATCTGCGTAACTGCCTGCGCGAACTGAACCGGCGCGGTATCGATCCGGAGCAGCTCCGAATCACGGTGGTAACCAGTAACTTTCACGTTCTCCGGACGGCCGGGCTGACCCGCCGCCTCGGCATCGATGCCCAGGTCCTGGGGTCTCGGACCGCCGCCTATTTTCTGCCCGCCGCCTTCTTGCGCGAATTCGTCGCGGTATTGGCGACCCATTACCGACGCAGCCACATCACGGTCGCGGTCTCGCTTCTGGTCGTCCTGCTGGCCGTGATGGTCCTGCCCTGAACATCGGGCCGTGCTTCACGCCGGACGGGTGAGATGACTGGCCAGTTCTGCCCGGTGAACCGGTGTGACCTGTGCGTTTGCTGCTGTTCGTGAGTGATGCGGCCCACGAGTTTGCTTGACTGCAGTGGAATCGGGCACCAGGCTTGAACGCAGAGTATATAATCCAGCGCTCACTCGAGGAGACGATGGAGCTATGTCCAGCGAACATCTGTCCGAAGAGCCTCAATCGCAGCGGGGAGCCAAAGGCTCGCGAGATACCGGGTCGGATGTGCCGGGCGGCGGCCCGACCGATCGCCCGGCCGGCACGTTCGACCAAGAAGAAGTCACGTCAGCCCGTGATCAGAACCAGTCCGAAGACGACGTCGCCACGACCGGGACGCGTCCACCCGGCGACGCTGAACCGGCCGTGCCGCCCTATGAGGGCCGCCGGACGAGCGCGGAAGAGGTAACCGGCACCGGCGGAGCGGGGAGCGGCGCCAGGACAGCCGGCGCGACACGTCCGGTGACCGACCCGAATTTCAAATCCTCTGCGCCTGGCCAGACTTCCGGCGGGGCCACCGCCTCCCCGGCCGAGGAGCAACCCGCATCGCAGGCACCCGAAACCGAGGGCGCCGACGAAGGGGCCGAGGGAGGACATCACGGCGGCGTGCGCAGAGCCGAGGACCAGCCTCGGGAATCACGGCCGCAATAATCGCTACGGCGAGTCGGTTCACCTCGCGGGTTGTCGGCGAGGAGCCCTCTGCCGCGTTTGGTCGGCATCGTTGGCGACGGTCCGGACGCGATGACGGAATCGTTATGTTTTTCGACGCATATCGAACTACTCGACCGCCAGAAATGCACGATTCGCCTCGATTCGTGAACGCAATCCTCGACGACATCGAGATTTTTCACAACCGTCGGCGCTGCCACTCATCAGCCGCCGTCGAGTAGTTCCGTTGCACTTCAGCCACCGTTTCGCGCACAAAGCACCGATATTTGCGCGACCACGAATTATGTGTCGATTTCGCAACCCGCTTTCGTGGTCAGGATCGCAGACGCTTGCTAAAGTCGCTTGGCGCAACCCCCCCGGCAGGGGAGACTCCCGGCAGTTTCGTCCGAACAAAGGATGTCGCTTGTGAGAGGGTTTCTGGCAGCTGTGGTCACTGTTCTCGTCGCCAGTGCGTGTTTGGGCGAACAGTCTGCTCGGGCGGACGAAGGCCCGCCCATCGGGCCGATCACGCAGTCATCGCCCGGAAATCCGCCCTCCCCAATGCAGAACTGGATCGACCAGAACATAAAACCGCCGCAGTTGACCGCCGGCCCCGAGCAGTCCGCCGCTGATCAGCAGGCGGCGTTGTGGCGGGCGATTTTGTCGTCGCCGACCGGGGATCAGACCTTCGATGCCTGGCCTGCGAATCTGGCCGCGCTGGAGCCGGGGCAGATCTTCGAGTCGCGTGACGTGACGGCGACGACAGCGCAGCACATGGCGGCGCCGATCGAGCGGGCGGTGCTGTTGAAGTTTCGCTCGACCTCGGCGACGGGCACGCCCTCCTTCGGCACCGCTACATTGATCGTCCCGGCGGCGTCGTGGAACGGTCCGGGGCCCCGTCCGGTGGAGGTGGACGCGATGCCGATCAACGCACTCGGGTTGCACTGCACGCCGGGCTATCAGTTGTCGCACGGCATACTCGATCGGACCAACACGGATCTGGTCTGGTTTCTGCCGGCTATCTGGTCGGCCCTGAACAAAGGGCACGCGGTTCTCCTGCCCGACCATGAGGGCCCGCTGATGGCGTACGGCGAGACGAATGTGGCCGGGCACATGATGCTCGATTCGATTCGCGCCGTGCGTAATGCCCTGCCGGAGTTCGGTAACAGTCGTTATGTGGTCGAGGGCTACTCGGGCGGAGCGATCGCCGCGTATGCCACCGCGATGTTGCAGAGTGAGTACGCGCCGGATCTGTCGGACGTTCTGGTGGGCGTGGCCTCGGGGGGACTGGCGGCCGACTACCGCGATATCGCCCACCGTTTCAACGGCGGGATCGCCTCCGGCATTCTGTTGTCGGTGTCGACGGCGATAGCGCGTGAGCATCCGGAGGTGCTCCAGTACATGAATCATCTCGCGCAGTGGGTGACGACATCCCCGACGCGGGATCTGTGTGGTGACGCCGATGGACCGCTCGGCGTCGTCGGTATTCCGATGGATGTGGCGACGAATATCAGCAACCCACTCGACAGTCCGATGGCCGACAATCTGTTTCGCCAACTGGATTTGTCCGACCGGACGTCGGGTGTGCCGCTGTATATCTATCACGGTGCGTGGGATCCCTGGATTCCCCTGGAGGACGCTCAGCGTATGTACGGCGAACAATGCAGCCGCGGCGTTCCGGCCGTTTTCCGCACAGTGCCCGGCGAACACCTGAGCAGTTACGTCACCAGCTATCCGGGACTCAGCGAATGGATAGACGGCCGGCTGCGCGGCGAACCGGCACCGAGTGAATGCCCCGGGAGGTAGATTCCTGCCTCGCAGCGCTCTGGGCGGCTTCCGCTCGGCACTCACCGTGGAACGAGAACGCTTGCCCCGCCGGGAAAAACGGTGGTTCAGCCGGGACAACCACCTGCTGCAGGCGTGGTGCATGAGTGTCGTGCTGTTCGGCACTTTGATCCTCGTCTACGGGCTCACGAAATTCGCTGTGGCCGAGTATCTTTGCGGGTGCCCTCGGGGCGGCGTCGTAGATCGGATCCGGGTGCGGGAACGATCGGACAAGCGTGGGAGATGTTTGGCATGTTCGACGACGATCTCGTGCGAGATTCGGTGGAGCGGGCCGATGCGTTCCAGCGCGCGCTGGTCGCTACCCTGTGCCTGAATCGAGCGGCCGTTCTCGCCGCCACCGATCGGGCCGACCGCGAGGTCGCCGGACTCTGCCGGCTCATCGACGACTCGCTCGAATACTGTCGCGCTCGCGCGGTCGGTGCCCCACCGCGGATCGGCCCGGAGCTTCTGGCCACGCGATTCCGCGACATTCTCGGCCCTGATGATCTGCCTTTCGAGGAGCCCGACGGTGTCGCGGCCTGGTACATCGATGTGGTCTCGATAGCGGATTACGTCGTGAGGATGTGGAACGAGCCGGATGCCGGCGATTCGCGATGCTTCGACGTCCTGGTCGCCTGCTACTCCCTGGCAGGAATGCTGCAAGACGATCCCCGGACCCCTAGCTCATGGGAGCTCGCCGAGCTCGAGACTGCGAGACAGATCAGCGACCTGCGAGCGGTGGACGGCCTAGTTGAGCCGATCGGCCCCGACCGCCTCGGTGCACTGCTGGCGGCGTCGCAGCCGCTTCGCGAAGCGTACGCGAGGCGATTCCAGGATGTCCTGGGCGAACGCGAACTCGAGCCGTGACGGAGATCGATGCATCGATTGTGCATCGAAGCGGGGCGCATGGGTACAGCCACTACATGACCAACGACACCGACACGAAAGAGGTCGCGGACAGCGGCCTGGCCACCGAGGAGCAGCCCGCGGCCCGGCATCGTCGTCCCGGTGATGCCGGCGACGACGCGGTCCGGGCGGCCGGGACCTTGTCCGAAGCGCTGGAGACGATCGAACAGGCGCGTGGGAATTTGTACGCGTTTCACCGCCTAACCGGTCGTGCCGATCTGCTGTTGGACAGCGCTGCCGATCAGCTCGTCGCCGCGGGCCGCCCGGACTTGGCGGAGCGGGTGCGAAGCGAGTTGATCGGTCGCAACGTGCTATCGGGCCGATGGACATTTCAGATCGTGGAGGAATACGACGACGGGTATTACGCGGCATTCGCCGACATGGAACGCACGGTGCGCGATCAGCTAGTCGAAGGCCGGCGCCACGTCTTCGAAGCGGAGATGAAGGAACAGCGTCGCACCCGCGGGCGTCCGGACCACACCGCACGGCCGTAACCGGCACGGCCCCGGGCAGCTACTCGACCGCGTCGAATCACGATCGCGACATGAGGCGCAACAGGCCGAGCTGCG
Organism: Nocardia sp. 852002-20019_SCH5090214; assembly: GCF_001665865.1. Lineage (NCBI taxonomy): Bacteria > Bacillati > Actinomycetota > Actinomycetes > Mycobacteriales > Nocardiaceae > Nocardia > Nocardia sp. 852002-20019_SCH5090214. Next base: position 29,702 of record NZ_LZMK01000368.1, read on the forward strand.
GTTCCAGTGCGCCGTCCTGGCCGAGGGCACGGAAATCGGCCTCCACGGCGTCGACATCGCGGCGGCCCGCGCGCACCGCGCGGTAGCGCAGGAACGACCAGACGAACATGTCGAGGAACGGTGGCATCACCCCCGAGCGCACCCGGGCATCCAGCGCGGCGAGCGCGGCCCCGTCCGTCGGGGCCAGGCGCGCGAGAAACGATGTGACCGAACGGGTTCGATCCGGCACCACGACGGGTTCGGCGTCGGGGAACCAGCGGCCCAGATCGGCATCGAGGCCACCGTCGACATAGCCGATCAGATCGGCGGGGAAAGCGTCACCGGCCGATCGTAGAGTGCGCCAACAGAATTGGCCTCGCCGCGTGGTGGACGGTCCCGCGCCGCCCCTGTACCGCCGGTCGTCCTTCGCCGACAGCGTGGTCGTTCCATCGGCATCGGTCTCCGCGAACACCGAGTTCGTATTGTCGACGCCGCCGGGGCCCGGCTCGACGGGGCTACCACGATCTCCTCCCGCAGCTGGTCGCCGCTGGGACCCGCTCGCCGATCGAGGCAGAATAGACGCATGGCAAAGGCAACGGTCAACGGTGTCACCATCGCGGAGTCCGACCACTACGAAACAGTGGAGGGCAATATCTACTTCCCGCCGGAAGCGATCAAGAAGGAGTACTTCACGCCCACCGAGACGCACACCATCTGCCCGTGGAAGGGTCGTGCGAGCTATTACACCGTGGATGTCGGTGACGGAAATCCCCTCGTCGACGCCGCGTGGTACTACCCCGAGGCGAAACGGGCGGCGGCCAACATAGAAGGTCACGTCGCCTTCTACAAGAACAAGGTCTCCATCCACGAGTGATCCACCTCGTCCGCCGGCACTGATGTTGCGGGGACGCGCAGAGAGTCGCTTCCGGGGCCGGTAGGCGAGACAGGTCCATGATCGGCAACGCAACCGGTCGCGCCGGCTGCTGCGCGGGTCAACGGAGGCTCGGGATCACCCGGGTAGCGACTTCGACAGGAATTCCAGCAGGTGCGGTTCCACGGCGTCCGCATCGGTGAGCGAGAGGAAGTGCGCGCCGCCGTCGACGATCACCGGCGGTCCGGCGTCGGGCAATGCCGCGGCCAACTCGACGGCCCGATCGACCGGATAAGCGGCGTCCGCCGACCCGTGCAGGACCAGGGCGGGGCAGTCGATCTCGGAAGCTCGGTCGAGGATGCTGTCCCGCTCGACCAGTGGGGTCAGGACGCGGTCGATGTGATCTCCGGAAAGCTTGCGCCACTTGGCCTGCCACTCGGTTGCGTCGTGCCGGCCCAGGCAGATGGCGGCGTTCATGTCGAGCAGGTCCTGCGTCGGACCGAGTTCCCGCCATGCCGCAGCGGCCTGCCGGTAGGCGTCGGCGACCTGCGGGTCCTCGGCGGCGCCCGACGTTCCGAGCAACACGAGCGCGGCCACCCGGTCCGGTGCCAGGAGGGCCATCCGCAAACCGATGAATCCGCCCTGACTCGTACCCAGCACCGCGCACCGGGCGATTCCGAGGTGGTCGAGCAATCCGAGTGCGTCGCGGGCCACGTCCCAATAGGTGAAGGGGCCGTCGGCGGGCGTTTCGCCGTGGCCGCGCTCATCCATGGCGATCAACCGGTAGGACTGGCCGAGCGAACGTACCTGCGGGGCGAACATGTCCGCGTCCATCAGGTAGCTGTGCAACAGCAGTACGGCGGGGCCGGAACCGCCGTGGTCGACATAACTGACGACTTGGCCGCTGTCGAGCGTCATCGCTGTCCGCATGCGGCGCAGTCTATTCGGAAGCGGCGATACCGAGATTGTCTCCACCGATGGGAATGGTGTCGCCGATTCCGCTACACGCAGGGATTCGTGGCCGACGCCGGGTGATCGGGGTGAGGCCGGCTGCGAGTGGGTGGTGAATCTTGCCGGCGCAGTGCAGCGCGATGTGGCCGCTCTCCATCGCGGTGTCATCTACCGTGTCATGGGATGCCGAGACGGTCGTTCACCGGCCTGCGAGCCGATCCGCAGTAGGCGTCCCCGGCAGCGTCACACCCGGTACGGCGAACGCGACGGAGGAGAGCGGTGGCAGATGACCGAGATCGAATGTCGAGAAGGACCGTCACCGAGCCTGCTCGTCCGGGGCGATCGGCACGCCGGATGGTGAGCGTTCGAGCCGGGCGTTTCCACACGATCTACGACCCGAGCGCCGGCGAGTCGCAGCGGTGGTACATCAACGACCACACCATCATTCGCGACGAATCGGGCCGCTGGCACCTGTTCGGCATCACCCATCCCGAACCGGCGGATCCGTTCGACGAGATCGAATTCGCCCACGCCAGTGCCGACGATCTGCAGGGCCCGTGGACCAAACACCCGTCGGCTCTGGTGGTGGACCGCGACTACGGCGAGACGCACCTGTGGGCGCCGTACGTGATCCGCGCCGACGGCCGCTACCACATGTTCTACGCGGGCGGTGGTGACGACCGCACCGCGGCGGCGATCTGCGTGGCCACCTCCGACGACCTGTTCGAGTGGACCCGCGAACCGACCGGGCCGGTGTTTCGCGACGGGTACGACGCCCGCGATCCGATGGTCGTGTGGATCGACGACTGCTGGGTGATGTATTACGCCGCGACGAGTTCGCCGACGGGCGGCAACTACGTGGTCGCATACCGCACGAGTACCGACCTGCGCACCTGGAGCGAGCGGCACATCGCGTTCACCGACCCCACGTCGGGCACCGAGGCCGGCAATACCGAATCACCGTTCGTGTTGTCCCACAACGGATCCTGGTATCTGTTCATCGGCCCGCGACCCGATTACGTCGGCACCGACGTGTTCCGCGGCGACAGTCCCTACCACTTCCGGATCGACGACCGTGTCGGCCACATCGCCGTGCATGCCGCCGAGGTGATCGACGACGGCGATCTGTGGATCACCAGTTGCGGCTGGGGTCAGGGCGGAGTGTCGCTGGCTTCCCTCGAGATCGGCAGAACCGCACCGTAGACCGTCCCCCGAGTGATATCTCTAGTGGTGCGAGCGCGGCCCGGAGGCGGCAGCCTGCGTTACCACCGAGGACCGTGCGGACCACCATCGGGCACAGCAGCGAGTAGTCCGACCGTTCGTCTCTGGAAGGGATCCGGCGTGGCACGTATCGGTGTGATCAGCATTTCCGACGGACGCGACTATGTGCACGACGGCATAGCCGAGTTCATCCGTACCAACGAGGACCGGCTCGTCGCCGAACTGACCTCCGCCGGACACGAGGTGGTGCGCGGCTCCGCGCCGGTCAGTACCAACACTCTCGCCGTCTCGGTGGCTCGCGAAGTCGCCTCGGCCGGAGTGGATCTGACCGTTCTGCACTACGCGGTGTGGGCGTTCCCGCACTTCACGATGCTCGTCCAGGGAGCCACGCCGGGAGCGTTGCTGCTGCTGTCCAATATCGACCCGGTCCAGCCCGGAATGGTCGGGATGCTGGCGGCCGGGGGAGCGCTGGATCAGATCGGCCGCACGCACACCCGGCTGTGGGGCGACCCGGCCGACCCGGACCTGATCGAGAAGATCGGTGTGCAGGCGGTGGCGGCGTCGGCGGTGTCGAGCTTGCGCGGCTCGACGTTCGGACGGTTCGGCGGCCGGCCGATGGGGATGAACACCGCTGTCGCGAATACCGATCAGTGGCAACGCATCTTCGGTGTCGACGTCGAGGAGATCGACCAGTGGGAGATCGTGCGCCGCGCCGAGCTGGCTGATGCCGCGGAGGTCTCCAAGGCCCGGACTTGGCTGGAGGAGACCACCGCGGGCGTGCACTACGACGGTGACAAACTCACGCCGGAGTTGCTGGAGCGCCAGATCCGGTCCTACCTCGCGGTGCGCGAGCTGATCGACGAATGGAATATCGACTTCTCCGGCATCAAGGGGCAGCCCGAGCTCACCCAGTACTTCGCCACGATGGACGTCACGGAGGCGTTCCTCAACGACCCGTACGACTGGAACGGTCCGAAACCGACGCACGTGTGCGCGACCGAAGCCGATATGGACGGCGCGCTGACCATGCAACTGCTGAAACAGATCTCGGGGACGCCGGTGTTGTTCGCCGACGTCCGCCACTACCACGCGGACCGCGACATCTGGGATCTGTGCAACTCCGGCCAGCACGCCACCTGGTTCGCAGCGCGCAGCGACGATCCGGCGGAGAACCTGTCCCGCGTGCATCTGTTCCCCGAGGTGTTCTTCTTCCCCGCCGGCGGGGCGTCCGTCCATCATCTCGCGGCCCCGGGGCAGATGACGCTGGCCCGGCTCACGCGCAACGACGGCAACTATCGAATGCAGTTGATGCTCGGCGACTTCGAGACCTACGACGAGGCCACCAACGACGAATTGATGCGCCAGTCGACCCGCGAATGGCCGCACGCGTTCGCGCGGCTGGACGCTCGTGCCGAGGATTTTCTGTCCCGGTTCGGCGCCAACCACATCCACGCCGTGCCCGGTGACCATCGCGGGACCGTGCGCGCCGCGTGTGATCTGCTCGGTGTCACCGTGGACGAATTCACTCGGTGACCATGTTCCTCGGAATCGACATCGGCACATCGGGTTCCAAGGGCGTGCTGACCGACGCCGACGGCAAGGTCCTCGCCCGTGCCGAGCGTCCGCACGAGGTGTCGATGCCGCGACCGGGCTGGGTCGAGCACGACGCGGAAACCGTGTGGTGGGCGGATTTCGTCGCCATCGCTCGCGAACTGGTCGATGCCGCCGCCGGTGCTCGGCTGGAGGGGCTCGGGATCAGCGGTATCGGCCCGTGTCTGCTGCCGGCCGATGCGCAGGGCAATCCGCTGCGGCCGGCCATCCTGTACGGCGTCGACACCCGGTCTGGAGTCGAAATCGCCGAGCTGGCAAAGGAATTGGGCGCTGCGGCCGTGCTCGAACGGGCGGGGTCGCCGCTGACCAGTCAGGCTGTCGGACCGAAGCTGCGGTGGCTGGCGCGGCACGAGCCGCACGTGTACGAGCGCACGCGCATGCTGCTCATGGCGAGTTCCTTTCTCGTGCATCGGTTGACGGGGCGATACGTGCTCGACCATCAGTCCGCGAGCCAGTGCGTGCCCATGTACGACCTGCGCAAACGAGAATGGGCGAGCGATTGGGCCGAGCATTGTGCTCCGGGCTTGCCGTTGCCCGAACTCGCCTGGCCCACAGAGATAGTCGGCCGCGTGACTGCGGAAGGTGCTGCCGCGACCGGTCTTCCGGAGGGGTTACCGGTCACCACCGGCACCGTCGACGCGTGGGCCGAAGCCGCCAGCGTCGGCGTGCGCGCTCCCGGCGATGCGATGGTCATGTACGGCACGACGATGTTCCTGGTCCAGATCCTCACCGAGCCGCGTCCGCATCCCGGTCTGTGGGGCACCTGCGGTGCTTGGCCCGAAACCTATTCGCTCGCAGCGGGAATGGCGACCTCGGGCGTGGTGACCGATTGGCTGCGCCGTCTGGTCGGCGGAGATTTCGGCGACCTGGTCACGGAGGCCGGCAAGGTTCCGGCGGGCAGTCGGGGACTGCTGATGCTGCCGTATTTCGCCGGCGAACGAACGCCCCTGTTCGATCCCGACGCTCGTGGCATGGTCGCCGGTCTCACCACGAGCCACGGCCGCGGCGAGCTGTACCGCGCCGCGCTGGAAGGAACCGCATACGGGGTGCGGCACAACCTGGACGCGATGGCCCACGCCGGCGGCCGCGCTCGACGTCTCGTCGCGGTCGGGGGTGGAACGAAGGGCGGGCTGTGGACCCGGATCGTGTCCGACGTGACCGGTCTGCCGCAGGAATTGCCGGCGGAAACCGTCGGTGCGTGTCTCGGCGACGCCATGCTCGCCGCGGAGGCGTCCGGCGTCGACACCTCCGGCTGGAACCCGGTGACGTCGATCGTCGAGCCGGACGCCGAACGGCAGGCGGTCTACGACCAGTACTACCGGCGCTACCGCGAACTCTACGAATCGACTGCGGATATCGCGCATTTCCTTGCTACCGAACAACATCGGGCGGCGAATAATGGCTGAGCTCTGGCGACTCGATCGCGCGCGGACACGCTCGATCAGCCCCGAGAACCCGACCGGCGCGCCGGGCGCGGGCGCACGGGCGGAGACCGGCACCGGCGCGGGCGCGGCACGCGATCTCGGTGTGGGGTGGAAGGTGTCCCCGTCGATCGACCTCGTGGCCGGATCCACCGCGACGCTGGCCGACGTATCCGGACCGGGTGTCATCCGGCACTTCTGGCTGACCACCGACCGCACACTGCTGCGCCGATTGAGGCTGACTTTCACCTGGGACGACGACCCACATCCGTCGATCGACGTGCCGCTGGGCGACTTCTTCTGCAACGGCTGGGACGAACTGGCACTGGTGAGTTCGGAAATGGTCGTGGTCGCACCCGCCGGTGGCCTGAACAGCTACTGGCCCATGCCTTTTCGCGAGCGGGTCCGTGTCACCCTGCATAATCCGACCGAACGTCCGGTGCCGGTCTACTATCAGCTCACCTACGACGAGACCGAGGTAGGCGAGGACGCCGGCTACCTGCATTGCCAACGGCGACACAGTAATCCGCTGGGCACTCCGGCGGTACACACCATCGTCGACGGTATTCGGGGCCGCGGACGCTATGTCGGCACCTATCTGGCGATCGCCCCCAACGCCCCGGGCTGGTGGGGCGAGGGCGAGATCAAATTCCATCTCGACGGAGACGACGAGTTCCCGACGATCTGCGGCACCGGCACCGAGGATTATTTCGGCGGCGCCTGGAACTTCGACCTCGACGGCGCCTACCGCGACTACTCCAGCCCGTATCTCGGCCTGCACCAGGTACTTCCGCACGACGAGATCTACACGCCGCAACAACGATTCGGCATGTACCGCTGGCATGTGCGCGACCCGATCCGCTTCCACGAGGAACTGCGCGTCACGCTGCAAGCACTGGGATGGCAGGACGGCGGGCGGTATCTGCCGTTGGCCGACGCCGATATCGCCACCACCGCATGGTGGTACCAGGAAAGGGGACGGTGAATGCGTGCCTTGGTGATCGAAAAGCCCGGTGAGTACTCGGTCCAGACAATTCCCGACCCGACCCCCGGCCCCGGAGAGGTGGTCGTCGAGGTGGCCGCGGTAGGAATCTGCGGCACCGACATCCACATCGTCGAAGGCGAATTCCCACCCACGCCCTATCCCATCGTCCCCGGCCACGAGTTCTGCGGTGAGATCGTCGACGGTCCGCGGTCCGGCGAGAAGGTGGCCGTGGACCCGTCGCTGTTCTGCGGCGCCTGCCACTACTGCCGCATCGGCCGCGGCAATCTCTGCGAACGCTGGGGCGCGATCGGCGACACGGTGAACGGCGCGATGGCCGAATACGTCGCGGTGCCGGAGGCCAACTGCTATCTACTGCCGGCCGATCTGCCCGCCGCACACGGCGCGCTGGTGGAACCGCTGTCGTGCGCGGTGCACGGATTCGACGGATTACCACGCACATTGGGTGCGCACTACCTGATCTACGGCGCGGGCACCATGGGCCTGATGATGCTACAACTCGCCGTGACCGCAGGCGCGACCTCGGTATCGGTGGTGGACCTCAACACCGACCGCCTGCAGGTAGCCCGCACACTCGGCGCCGACGCGGTGGCCACGAACGCCGACGAGCTCGACCGCCCGCACGGCTGGGAAGTCGTCATCGACTGCACCGGCGCGATCCCGGCGATCGAAGACGGCCTCACCCGCGTCCGCCGCGGCGGCACCTACCAGCAGTTCGGCGTCGCCCCCGGCGAGGCGACCGCCTCCTTCTCACCCTTCCGCATCTACAACGACGAAATCACCGTCGTCGGCTCGATGGCAGTGGTCCACAGCTTCGGCCGCGCCGTCGACCTCATGTGCAAGGGCGCGATCGATGCCGACACCATGATTACCCACACCTTCGGACTCGACCAGTTCTCGGAAGCGCTGCAAGCCTTCCGCGACGGCATCGGCCGCAAGATCCAGATCGCCCCGCGCGGATAGATGGCAAGCGTCGCCGGAGTGGACAGCTCCACCCAATCGTGCAAGGTCGTGGTGTGCGACGCGGACACCGGTGAGGTGTTGGCACGGGGATCCGCGCCGCACCCCGACGGAACCGAGGTCCCGCCCGAGGCATGGTGGACCGCGCTGCAACAGGCGGGGGAGGGGCTGCTCGACAACGTCGACGCGGTGTCGATCGCCAGCCAGCAGCACGGCCTGGTGGCACTCGACGACTCACACCGCCCGGTGCGAGATGCCCTGCTGTGGAACGACGTCCGCTCCGCCGACGCAGCCGACGACCTCGTCGCGGAGCTGGGCGGACCGCAGGCGTGGCTGGACGCAGTCGGCAGCGTCCCGGTCGCCGCCTTCACCGCCGCGAAGTTGCGCTGGATGGCCGATCACGAGCCCGAACTAGCAGACCGGGTCACCCGGGTGATGCTGCCGCACGACTACCTCACCTGGCGATTGCTTGGTGGTGGTGATGCCGCACCCACCACCGATCGCAGCGATGCCTCGGGCACCGGATACTGGTCCGCGGTGGAGGGCCGGTATCGAGAAGACCTGCTGGCCTTGGCCTTCCGTGACCGGTCCCCGCAACTTCCGAGGGTGCTGGAACCGTCCGAGAGCGCCGGACGCACCGCATCGGGCGCACTGGTCGCCGCGGGCGCGGGGGACAACGCGGCAGCGGCGCTCGGACTCGGGATCGGAGACGGCGATGTGGTGATCTCGCTGGGCACCAGCGGGACGGCGTTCGCGCGCACCTCGCAGCTGCACACCGATCCAGCCGTCAATGGATTCGCCGACGCGACAGGGCAACTCCTTCCGCTGGTATGCACACTCAACGCCGCCCGAGTGCTCGAGGCAACGGCCACCGCCCTGGGAATCGGCATCGGCGAACTCGATGCGCTGGCGCGACAGGCACCACCAGGCGCGGACGGTCTCGTCCTGCTGCCGTACCTGTCTGGCGAGCGCACCCCGAACCTGCCACACGCCACGGGCAGCCTGCACGGATTGCGAGCGGAGACAATGCGCCCCGCATACCTGGCTCGCGCCGCAGTCGAAGGAATGCTGTGCAACATGGCCGACGCGCTCGACCGGCTCCGTGCGGCCGGCGCAACACCCCGGCGAGTGCTGCTGATCGGCGGCGGTTCGCGTTCGGAGTTCGTCGCAGAGACCGCCGCGCAGATTTTTGGTGCGGCGGTGACCGTGCCGGAGCCGGAGGAGTACGTCGCGCTCGGTGCCGCCCGGCAGGCCGTGTGGGCATTGCGCGGCAGCGCCGAACCGCAGCGGTGGCCTGCGGTCGCGACCGTCGAGATTCCGGCGCCTGACAACGGTGCCGTTGGCTTGGTTATTCGCAGCGCCTATGCGCAGGCACGAGAAGCTTTGTACGGCAACTGAGTCGTATCGCTGGTCACCGAGTCCGGACAGGCGATGCCGCGGACGAACTTCTTCTGCGCGAACGCGTAGAGAACCGGCATAGGCGCACCCATCAGGATGGTTCAATCCATGCCTCACCGACCGTGTTCGGCTGTCATGCGAGCGCACGACGGGCGGCCGCTCACGGAATAGCGGGCACACGCGGCGTAGTCACAAACTTCGGCTGGACAACGCATCGACATGATGGGAAGCATTGTCCTTGAGAAGGAAGTGCCCACAACCAGGGACGGTTCAGACCTGAGATCGGGGGCAGTCCATCGAAATTCGGTGTTTCGCAAAAGATGGTCCTGCGAAGATGAGCCGTGGCCAACTACAGCAGCGACTACCTTCAGCGACTGCGCGATGCGGTGACTGAATTCGGCAGCGCCTTCGAAGCGTGGATGCAAACTCAGGTCGAGTCCGATCACATGTCGGCGCGGGGCCTGTTCCCCACGGTCTGGGTGAAGGACCGGCAGGACCCCGCCGAGGTTATCAGCCTTGAGCTCAAGGTCGCGGAAACCGCCGGAGCCGCGGCAAAGGCTGTAGCTGTGACGGGAACCTACATTGCCGTAGCGGGGATCGGAGTCATCGACCCGATTGCCAACTGGTTCATGATGGCGAGCCCGAAGGCCCCGCTCAGCCCTAAAGATATTCGCATGACTGCAGCCACCACTCGCGGGCGGCTCGATATGCTGATCGCTGAAGCCGAATCTGCGTCGGAGTCGGGTCTTCCGGGGTTCGTGCCCTCTCAACTGCATCCCATGATCTGGTCATCCGCAGCTGATCACTGGACGTCACATCAATATCGTGCCGCGGTGGTCGAAGCCGCTGAGGGGCTGACGATCCATTGGAAGACCAAACTCGGCCGCAACGATGTTGGCGGCACCGAGTTCTGGCAACAATCTCTCTCCCCTGGGGAGCCGTCCCCTGAGCGCCCGAAACTGCACTGGCCTGGCGATCGCACCGACAAAACGGTCCGCAACATGCGCGGCGGACTCGAACCGATGGCACGCGCGCTCAATGACCTGGCAACGGGGCTAAATCTGACTGTTCGCAACGTTGCGACGCACACTCGTCAAGAACTATCCGAGCAGGAAGCTCTGGAGAGGCTGGCGGCATACAGCTATCTTGCAAGGCTCCTCGACCAGTGTGAGATCCGCCGTGCAGACGATGAATCAGATACCTAGCGAGGGATCTGCCTCCCGGTTGGTCCGTTGCGATGACTCTAGGTCAGAGTGGTCCGAAGGTCGAAATGCTCTCGATCTCCATTTCCACAAGGTTGCGGTACGTCCTCCGCGGAAACTGGACGACAGCACCGTTCTCCGCGAGCGCGCTGGAGCAGAATCGCAGGTCGTGACTGGAGCCACTACTTGCAGGCATGAACCCATAACCCACTGATCTGGCACGGTCGGTGCGACGAATTACAGCCAGAAAGGCGGTGAGCTAGTGAACCCCATTGACGATCTTGCGAAAACGTTGGAGTACTTAGCCATACGGCAACTGCGAGACTTTGGAGCGCCGCTGCACGAGACAGAAGAAGGCTCCGGGACGATTTTTGAATCCCGTCTGGACAGCACCTTCGCGACTATGAGCGACCTTCTCCGCATTGCTCTGCTGAGCAGGGGCGCCCGTGATATGCCGATCATTGAGAAGACCCTGTGGGAGGTAGAGTTCACCTATAAATCGGTGCCCTTCACCCTCATGCATACTAAGTTCGGCGTCAAATTGCAGTCGCAAATTGCTGGCGGCCCAGAGGTGCCCGTAACTTCTTTGAGTGAGGAATTAGTCGATCGGCTTCGTAGTGCGGTGAGGAATATGCAAGAACGAGTTGTGGAGCCGCAGATTGTCCAGCAGAGAAGAGTCAATAATGTGGAAATTGTAAATCAACATAGCCGATACCAGGGGCTAGTACTTTACTTCAGAAAGAAGCTCGAAGGAGCTATTGATGGGGCGGAATTGTCAGAGCCGGAGCCGTTTCGAATTGAAGTCTCCCCTTCTTTGGGAGGTGGAGACCTTGTGCACGATCTGGAGAACGTGCTGAGTGGGGTCCATCGAGATATTGAACGTGCACATGAAATTGCATATCTCGCAACTGCTCTACTGGCGGGCTATTTCTCGATGATTCAACATCGTTTGATCCTGCTAACCGGATTCTCCCCAAGAGTGCTCGATGACGACTTCTCCGTCGACGAATTGCTTGAGAGATCGAAGTGGGCAGAACAGTTCGACGCCGCCATGAAGGGTCGAGGGGCTGAGGATGATAAAGTCGCGCGGAGCGACTTATCCTATTTGGCGAAGACTTATCGGAACTCCCTTCTCCATGGTGGAGGCGGGAGGCTCTCGGATGGAATTATCGTCGAGTGGGCTCCTGGTTATCACTCGATCGTAACTGAGCGCGGGGAGTTCACCGATCAGTTCATGCTATGGCAGCCGGCGGTAACGTCTCATGAAGCTAGGGACATACTGGTGCGGATCGATAGGATCGAATCCTGGTTCAACTCGCTGCCATACTTTCCGTGGATCGAACGCGGGCTTCCGGTCAGCTTTGAGGGTCGAGCAGTAGCGACTGCGCTTCGACATTTGCGGGATGGAACCGTAGCAATGCATATCGCTCAGGAGGAATTTCGATACGACCAAGCGGTCAACTTTGAGTGGTAATTGCGCTGTCAGCGGAACGCGAATCTGGACCATTTGACGAAGGTCAATTTGGACCATCGGGTCGGTTGGTGGTTTCACTCTTCAGTTGTGCCGGCGGTGGGGACGCGGCCGAGGTCGCGGTCTTTGAGCAGGTAGCTGTCGCCTTTCAGCGCGATGACCTCGGCGTGGTGGACGAGGCGGTCGATCATGGCCGCAGCGACGACGTCGTCGCCGAAGACCTCGGCCCCTGGCCGAAGACTTTGTTGCTGGTCACGATCAGTGAGGCGCGTTCGTAACGGGACGAGACGATCGCTTGGCTGTCCGCGGTGATCCGATCGGTCGGCGCGCAACCCAGCGCCCGCCGCCGTCGGGCATTGACCAACGCGAGCCAATCATCGAGTTGAGTGTTGAAATCGGTTGGGCTGCTGAATGTTCGACCTGGCAGGAAGGAGCGCTCGAGATAGTCATGGGCCCGTTCGATCATGCCTTTGGCTTCCGGATCAGCTGGTTTGCAGACGAGCACTTTCGTGCCCAGCGTTCCCCGGAAGGCCTGGCATTCCGCGGTGAGTCCGAGAGTGTGGGCGCCGCGCGTGTCACGGCGTCCCTGCCCAGTTCCGTGTAAGCAGCCGAAATGGTCGGCATCATCACCGAACCGAGGCCCATACCGCGGACGAACAGGGCCACACAGAGCCAGACGTACGAGGTGTCGGTGCCGACGTGCGTGAACGGGAGGGTTTAGAGAAGCCTGGACGAACGCGTACGGAAGAAACGGCGATCCCTCGGATGCTTGGGACCTTGCGATCAAGGCTGTTGAGGATGTGTTGATCCCAGTGGTCGTTCCCAAAAAAGCGACCCAACCGTCTGGGTGTCGAATTGGCCTTGCTGGTGTGCCGCAGACTCCGGCCGGAGGGCCGTCGCCCGTAGACCTGTCTCGTAGCGGCCGAAGAGCACCCACGCCACCCCACCGCGCCCGAACGCACATAACACCCCACAGGCTGGTCAGACGATCCCTGCTTCCTGGTGGGTGCGATTTGAGGCAAACGCCTCATGCGACCACGGAGGCGACGGACCGATGATCAGGGCATGACACAGCGAGTTCAGGAATCACGAAGATCATCGGTCATGACCGATTCGACATTCGAACCACCGACCGTCGAGCGGTTCGGTACGCGCACTTCAGATCACCCACACGAAGTGCCGGGCGGCGGGCGGGTCGATGCCGTCAACGTGGGCCAGCACGTCGGGGCGCGGCAGATTCTCCAGGAGTTGTCGCTGTCGGTCGAACCAGGCGAGTTGGTCGCCATCGCCGGCGGCAGTGGAGCAGGAAAGAGCACACTGCTGGAGATCCTCGCGGGACTGCGACCACCGTCTATCGGGGAGGTTCGGCATGACGGCGTCGTTCGCGGGGGCCGAGTCAGCGCCGATTCCCGTATCGGCTACGTGCCTCAGAATGACATCATCCACCTCGAGATGCCTCTGCGCCGCACGCTGCGCTACGCGGCGCGGCTACGGCTGCCCGCAGGCACATCGGCGGCCGAGGCGGACCGGGTAGTCGAGGAGACCATGCATGACCTCGACCTGGCTGATCGGGCCGAAGTGCCGGTCCGTGCGCTGTCCGGCGGCCAGCGCAAGCGGGCCAGTATCGCCGTGGAACTACTGACCCGGCCACACCTTTTCTTCCTCGACGAACCCACCTCTGGGCTCGATCCGTCGACCGCAGCCGACGTGATGCGCCTGCTGCGCCGACTCAGCCAGCGCGGGGTCACAGTCGTTCTCACGACACATGAGCCAGCCGGCATCGACCAGTGTGACCGGGTGGTATTCCTGGCGCGCGACGGCCACCTGGCCTTCATCGGCAGCCCGACCGAGGCTCGATGCTACTTCGGCGTGGAGGATATCGCCGAGGTGTACGACCGACTGGCTCGTGAGCACACCCCTCAGATCTGGGCGGAGCGATTCGCGGACAGCGGTGGGAAGTCGAAAGCCCGGCCTGGCTCGGCTCTACTGCCCCCCATCCCAGCCACCCGTTCAGACGTCGAGCGCACGGGCATGGTCCGGCAATGGTGGCTACTTACACGACGCAATGTTGATGTTCTCCTTCGCAACCGGCTGACCCTCGCGGTCCTGCTCGGCTCACCGGTACTGGTCACTGCGATGATGGCGACGTTGTTCAAGCGCGGCGCGTTCGATCCACGTAGCGCAGCCGACCTCGGCCCGGCTCAGATCGTGTTCTGGATCGCGTTCGCAGGCTTCTTCTTCGGCCTTACCTATGGCCTGCTCCAGATCGTCGGAGAGATGGCCGTCTTCCGGCGGGAGCGCCTGGCCGGGCTCAGCGTGGGCGCCTACGTGGCATCAAAGATGACAGCGCTGCTTCCGGTGCTGGCTGGAGTGAGCGCGGTGCTCCTCGGTGTGCTGCGGGTGCTAGGTCGGCTCCCCGCCGTTGGATGGGACGCGTTCGCCTCCCTCTTCGTGACGATTGTGATCGAGGCGACCTCGGCACTGGCCCTCGGATTGCTCGCCTCGGCCGTGGTCTCCAACGCCGCGCAGGCCGCCCTCGCCCTGCCGATGCTCTGCTTCCCTCAGGTTCTGTTCGGTGGCGCCATAGTCCCCGTTGACAAGATGGCCCTCCCGGGGCGCCTGATGAGCCTCGGCCTATCCAACCGTCACGCATTCGAAGCACTGGGTCGCGACCTGGATCTCGACCGGTACACCGCCACGCTGCCGGCCATGTCCGCCTACCGCGACACCTTCCACGGAGGCACCGGCGCCAGTCTCATCGCGCTCGCCTCGTTTGCCGTTGGCCTCATGCTGGCCACGGTGTGGGTCTTGGACCGGCGGTCCCGGCCCGGCGCATCCCGGCGATGACAACCCCGCACAGTCGGTCCGCCAGATGTCTGAACAGATATCGGCGGGCCGGCGTGCGGCACCAACGATGTTCGGCCTTCCGAGCGCACAGCCTGACGTTCAGACGGCCCGTCCACCCGGACGCGCGTCGACCACCCACTGAGCCATGTGACGTCAATCTCGCACCGGGCAGCATCATTGGTGGTTGCCGAGCTGAAGTACCTGGCGCAGCGAATGTTTCAATTTCCCCCGGCCGCAGTGACCGGGAAGCTCATCAGACCCCGATCGATCGCGGCGAGACTGGCCTGCGTGCGGTTGTTGACGCCGAGCTTGGCGTAGATACGTTCGACATGGTTGCGGGCCGTTTTCTCGGCGATGAACAGCTCGGCGGCGATTTCTCGGTTCGACCGGCCCTGCGCGACGAGTCGCAGGATCTCGACCTCGCGGTCGGTCAGCCCGGCCGGCCAGGGCGTCCGCCGCGATACACGCTGCCCGGCCGCTGCAAGCACGGCCGCCGCCGACTTGGCGTCGAGGCGGCCGGCGCGCGCCTCCTCTCGCAACTGATCGGCAGCGCCGCGAGGATCGAGCGCCGGCCGGTGTGCACGTGGCTCGAGCAGTCGCTGATAAGCCTCCGCCGTGGCAAGCAACCGGTCCTGCGTGGTCAGCTCCGCGCCGGCAATACCTCGGGGAAAACCGGACCCGTCGATCCGTTCCCGGTGCTTCATCGCGACGGACACCACCGACTCCAAGCCGTTAACTCGGCTCAGTATCCGGCCGGTCAGATCCGGATACATCCGTACCCGTTCCCATTCAGCCGTAGTGAGCGGCCCCTTCTTCTCCCAGATCTGGTTGGACACTCCCATTTTGCCGAGGCTGTGC
Organism: Nocardia sp. 852002-20019_SCH5090214; assembly: GCF_001665865.1. Classification (NCBI taxonomy): domain Bacteria; kingdom Bacillati; phylum Actinomycetota; class Actinomycetes; order Mycobacteriales; family Nocardiaceae; genus Nocardia; species Nocardia sp. 852002-20019_SCH5090214. The sequence goes on from NZ_LZMK01000368.1 coordinate 45,495, forward strand.
ACGAGGCCGGCACGGTAGAGATGCTTGATGTCCGACGGCGACATGCCCAGGCATCGGGCTGCCCCGGCCACCAGATTCGCGACGCCACGCGAATGCCCCAGGGTGAACGGAGATTTGAGATCGACGAAATCAGCCATGGCCTCGAGTAACTCGTCGCTCTCCTCGTCCGTCAGGGTTCGGTCACGATCCGGTGCTTGGGCCAACGCCACTGCCCAGACGTCCATTTCGAGCAACCCGTCCACAATCGCCGCCGCGTCACGATCGAACACCGCCGCCACGGCCGGGCTGAACTGACTGCCGCACCGAGAACGGAGAACATTTTTCGCGTACTCGAGCCCGCCCGTCCGCAAGTGCACCTCGACGACGTCTGCCACGTGAGCGATGTGGATCTCGACCGGGATATCCTCTCCACGAGTACCGTTGGGCAACCCCCGGCCGTCCCAGCGCTCGAAGACGTAGGCCAGCGCCTTTCCGACCTGCCCGTCCAAGCCCATCCGATCGGAGAGAACCCCGGCGGAACTGCAATGCGATTGGATCAGTGTGGCGACCTGGCTGCGAGCCGTGACCAGAAAGGCGGTGGCACGCATGCCGCGCTCCCAGCCGGGCGATCCGCGTCGAACATGACTCATAATCAGCCGCAGAAACGGCAGGCCGGTCATATCCACCGCGTAGGTGTCGGCCCGGAAGGCGATGTCGTCGCCGAAGAGCGCCGAGAGTTCGTGGGAGTCGGCGTGACAACCGATCCACCCGACCAGATTGGCGTAGTACACCGTCGCTCGCTGTTGGAGGTCGAGGCCCATCCGCTCGGCGATCCGTGTCGCGATCAAGGACGACCGAAGCATGTGTTCCATCGGCTGACCCAGACCGAGGTCGATCGCAAGCGATATCGCGGCCAGCAGTTCGGCTCTGCTCAGACCCTTTGCCGAGCCCGGCAGCGTCCCGTGCGGGTGCATTTTCCCATTGTTCACCTCGAACAAGGGCCATGTCGACGCGAAGACGAGACCACCGGCCTCATGAACCGCATGAGCACCAGCGCACACATCTCGGGGAAACTGCACCCTGGAGATCGGCTTCCTTCGACTAGAGCGATGGCGGACCAGTGGCGAGTCGACCGGAGCGGGGAACGTATTCGATGATGCGGCCGAGGCCACGGAACCCGATCGCCGCGTACACCCGTTCCGCCATCGGCGTCGACTGCAGGCTCGCTGTCGTGCAGCCCCGGTCCCGCGCGTCGTACACCTGGAGCAGGGTCAGGGACGTGGCCAGCCCCCGTCGCCGGGCCGGCTCCAGGGTCTCCACGTTGTAGATCCCGCAGTCCCCGCCCACGTCCAGGCAGATCGCGGCGGCCACGATGTCGTTGCCGAGCCGGGCCAGGGCCACCCGATAGGTGGCGGGATCCAGGCCGGCGAGCAGCCGGTCCGGCAGAAATAGCCGCTGGTAGTCCGACCAGGCCGGCGGCGCCGCATCGACCCGCGGCCTGGGCGAGACCAGCCGATCGAGATCCAGGCCCATGGCCCGGGTGGTCTCGCTGACGATGTAGCCGCGGCGCTCCAGATCCTCACGCATCCAGGTGTCGTCCTCGCACACCCAGGCAGCGAAGCGATCCACCCCGGCCCGGTGGTAGTGCGACTCCATGGCCTCGATCGCCTCGGCGCGACCCGCCTTCGAAAGACCTTGGCCCAGAACAGCGTTGTTGTAGACGTCACGTTCCGGACCGGACGGGAACACCGCGGCGACAACCCCGTCGAGATGGTGAACCGCGGCATCGGCCGCGCCGAGCGCGTTCGCCTCCCAGGAGGCGACCAGGGTCCGCATGCCGCGGCGGAACAGCTCCGCATCACTCGTGGTGGTGGTCATGATCGCTCTCGGTCGTCGTCGGAGAGGTCGAGGGTGAACCAGAGCTGGTCCCGCAGTGGGATGCCGTCGATCCGAATCGGCTCGTGGTACCCGGTCGCCGGAACGAACGCGTCCCGCACCACACGGCTCATCCGGAAACCGCACCGCTGGTAGAAACGGAGGTTCCCGATATCGGCGGCGGCTGTGGCCAGTTCCACGCGGGATGCCCCCGCACCACATGCCTGTGCGATGGCGTGTTCCAGGAGGCGGCGGCCGACCCCTCGCCCGCGCCAGGCCGGGACCACGGCGGTGTTGACGACCTCGCAGACCTGCCCACCATCCCGGACGACGCTGTGCAGGTGTCCGACGATGGCGCCGTCGACATCTCGTGCGACCCATACTGTTCCGAGGTCGATATATCCGTCCAGGACGGTCGGGGAGTCCTCGGCGAGGCGGAACAGATCGATCAAATCCCGATGCGGCCCTTCGTATTCGACGATTTCGACGTCGGCGGCGTCCCGCGCCGGATTCGGGGGTCCGACCCGCACCTCCGTTGCCGGTCCGACACTCGGCCGGTCCTGCTCGTCCCCTGGGGGCACGAAGATGACCGGCCAGCCGTCGGGATCGAGCACACCGAACGCACCTCGCCGGGTCCAGTAGGGGTTCTCGGGTACGAAGGGGTGCAGGGCGGAGGAACACAGACGGCTGCGGATCGTCTCCGCCGCGGATGGCTCGGCGAGGTAGACGACCATGGCATGCTCCCGGTCGGGTTGCTCCGACGATGCGGCGGGGCGCGGCGGTGTCACGAGTTCCAATTGCGTGGAGCTGTCCGGCAGGGCGAAGGCCACGCCGTCGTAGCCGTCGTGATCATGGAACTCGGCAAGCACCGGCAGGCCGACAATCTCCCGGTAGAACCTGCTCGACTCCGACAGCAGCCAGGTGCCCCGGGCGAACCGGATGGCGCGTGCGGGGAGGTCGGAAGGCCATCGAGACGGGTCCATGGCGGAACCTCTTTCTGTCGTCCCAGCCGTCGTGCCGACCGTGGTTCTGTGATCACGGTCCGGGATCGGAACCCAGGCGTCAAATGGCTTCCGCGACGCGCTCGGGCCCCTCGAGCTGCGGAGCAGTTGCTCGTCGCCGCGCATCGTCGGCTGAGCCGGCCCGAGCGCCGTACCCACGAACGCGACGCACTGGCCGATCTGCACGCGGCCGGAAAGCTTGTGGTGGTGCAAGTTTCGCGATCGGAATCGGTCAGATACCGGCCGCTACCGGTGTCTCGTCACGATCACGCGCCGCGTGGCGGGGCAGGAACATGGCCGGGACGATGATCACCGCCGTGAGGCCGAACGCCACCCAGAACGCGAAGCCGAAGGAGTCGGCGAGCAATGGTCCGACGACCGGCATCAGTTGAGGCGGGATCGAGCTGATCTGTCCGGAACCACCACTGCCGGAAGGCATTCCGTGTTCGGTCAGCTTTCCGGAGAGGTGTTGCGTCAGCGCTGTCACCAGCAGGGCGCTGCCGAGCGACGCACCGACCTGCTGAATGGCCGAGAGTGTGGGTGCGGCGCGTGTCAGGGCGTCCTTGCCCAGTTCCGTGTAAGCGGCGGCGATGGTCGGCATCATCACCGAACCGAGGCCCATACCGCGGACGAACAGGGCCACGCAGAGCCAGCCGTACGAGGTGTCGGTGCCGACGTGCGTGAACGGGAGGGTGCCGATCAGGGCGAGGACGACGCCGACGGGAACGACATAGCCGGCGCCGATGCGGTCGGTGAGCCGGCCGCCGATCACCATCGCCACGACCGCGCCCAATCCCTGGGGTGCGAGGAGCAGGCCGGCGTTGAGCGGGCCTTGCCCGCGCACGGTCTGGTAGTACAGCGGAAGCAGCAGCATGCCGCCGAACAATCCGATGGCGACGAGAAAGACCGCGATGGTTCCGCCGGCGAAGAGCCGGTTGGTGAGCAGACGGACGTCGACGATCGAGTCGGCTCCCTTGTGCAGGCTGTGCCAGGTGTAGAGGGCCAAGCCCGCGACGCCGCCGATGAGCCAGCCGAGCACGCCCCACTCGGTGAAACCACCGTGTGAGCTGGCCTCGGAAAGTCCGTAGAGCAGGCAGACGAGGCTACCGGAGAGCAGGATCAGCCCCCGCAGGTCGAGACGGCCGTGCTCGGGCAGGGTGTCGCCGTGCGGAAGCTTCCAGACGGCGAGCGCGAGGGCGAGGGCGCCGACGGGGACGTTGACGAGGAAGATCCAGTGCCAGCTCGTGTACTGCACCAGCAGGCCGCCGATCACCGGGCCGAATACCGGTCCCAGCAGCATGGGGACACCGAGGATGGCCATGGCCCTGCCGAGGCGTTGCGCGCCCGCGGCTCGGGTGATGATCGCCTGCCCGGCGGGCAGCAGCATGCCGCCGCCGAGTCCCTGCAGGATGCGAAAGCCGATCAGGCTTTCGATGGACCAGGCGGTCGCGCACAGAGCCGAGCCCGCGACGAACAGACTTACCGCGGTGAGCCAGACCGGTCTGGAACCGAACCGATCCATCGCCCACCCGGTGACCGGGATGGCCAGCGCCACCGCCAGCAGGTAACCGGTCACCACCCACTGCGTCGTGGACAGGGTCGCGCCGAGTTCGGTGCTCAACGACTTCAGGGCGACGTTCACGATGGTGGTGTCGAGAACCACCATGATCATGCCGGACACGATGACGAGTCCTGTGACGATAACGCTGCGGTCGAGCTTGCCCGACTGCTGCGCGGTGGTGGCTTCCATATCAGCTCCCTCGTTGAAGGCGCCAGGACTCGACCGGGCGACAACACCCGGCGACTACCCGTCGTGTGGCCGATTATTGCGGCGCTGTCATTCCGCAGGTTGTCACAGACCTCATCGCCGAGGGGGAGATCGGACGAGCCGGGGTGGGTGATACCTCCGCCGACCCACGACACATGTACACGGTCTTTCGGTGGCATGAGAATGCCGGAGGTCGACGGATGGAGATGTCTGGAACGAGTCGGCCGGTTCAGGTGGCTCAGGGTCGGGAAGCCGAGGTCGTTTTCCCACTGCTGTGCCCCCGACCTCGATTTCCTGTCGACGTATGCGGTGTTACTATGCAATTAGTTGGGTTATAGCCAACTATATGCATAATCTCTGAGGTGGTGCTGATGACTGGGGCCCGCAGCCCTGTACTGCCGAGTGAGCTCTGGCGCGTCCCGCTGCGAACACTCCGGCCGCAGGACTTGACCGGTATCTATGCTCAGCCGCGTCCTGAGATCGCGCGGCTCGTGGATCGGGGCGTACTGCACCGCGTCGCGCACGGCTACTACATCGTCGTCCCGCCGGAGTACGTCGGCAGAGCCTGGCTGCCCGGCCTCGAGCCGGCTGCCGCGGGGATCGCGTCATCGATTTACGGCGCAGATCGGGCCATTGTCATGGGTGTCAGCGCGGCTCGCATGCTGGGCGCCGTGCCGCGTGCGTTGGCGACTGCGGTTGTCGCGGTTCCCAGCCAGCATCGGCCTATCTCGTTGACCGACCGTTCGGCTCACGTCCGGTTCGTCTGCCGTGACACCGACGTACTCGACGCCGAGCGCATCGACACATCGCTGGGCCCGGCGCTGGTTACAACGCCGGAACAGACTGTGCTCGACCTCGCCCGCCGGCCGCGGCTGGGTAATGCCGAGGGGGAGGTTCGTTCGGCGATCGAGACGCTCTACCGCCGTAGTGATTCGGCGATACTTACACAGCTGGCTGCGGACCAGCGTCTCGGTGCTGCGCTTCGACGTGTGGAGGGTTGGGTGGGGAATGGTAAATGACGAACTTGAAAGTGTCGCAGTTCAATTCGGCGTCTCCCCGGAGCAGGTCGAGCGCGACCACCTGATCTCTCATCTGCTGGCGGCGATCAGCCGAGGATTCGGTGATCGGCTACATTTCATCGGCGGTACCGCTCTGGCTCGTACCCATCTGGTGAACGGCAGACTCAGCGAAGACATAGATCTGGTTGCGTTGGACAACCGAACCGCACTGGCGGCGGAACTCGACGCCGCTTTGCCGCGATCAGTGGCGCGGACCTATGGACGGCTCGAATGGGTACCGCCGCTGAGCAATGTCCCGGATACTGGTGCGGCCAATCTTCGCTCCGCGTCCGGCATATCCGTCAAGATCCAGTTGCTGTCGCCACGCGGACGAGCGGTGTGGCCGACCGAGCTTCGCAGCCTCGAGCAGCGATACAGCGATGCGCCACCTGCGGAGCTGCTCGTGCCCACCTTGCCTGCCTTCGCCGCCGGTAAGACGGCAACATGGCACGATCGACGCGCTGCGCGTGACCTATGGGATCTCTGGGCGCTGAGCGACGCCGGCGCTATCGATAGCGTTGCGGGAGACTTGTACCGGAGGTGGGGTCCGACTGGTCGGCTCCCTAGTTCGCACCTGTTCGATCGTGCACCAGGCGAAGACGACTGGAATGCACAACTGGCGGGGCAGACTCGGTTGGCGATCAGCGCTGAGACGGCACTGCATACGGTGCGAGATGCCTGGGCTCGTATTGCGAAGTGACTCGGAAGCATCGGTTCTCCGAGCCATCTCGCCCGTCGTCCGACCGCGGATGAAGTGGCAGCCGCCCGTCCGGAGTCCGACTTGCGCATACATCGTTCGGCCGCTCGCGTCAGGGTTTCCGTTGCCGCCCGAATAGGCTCGGGAATTCGAAAATGGCTGTGCTTCAATGATTGCCTGGTGCCGGCACGGATATCGCTTCGAGCAGACGCTCGCGCTCCCCGTCCGATATCTCTGTTCCGGATACCGGCTCCGCGAGCACACACAGCAGCAGCGCCACGCCTACCGCGCCCGGGTCGGGGTGGCCGACGGCGCGTTCGCCGAGGTAACTCGCGCGACCGCGACGTGCCCGCAGGGTCGCCGTGGACAGGGCTCCGTCCACTGCGGCGCTCACCATCGCGGCGATATCGGCATCGCCATTCAGCGCCTCGGCGGCGGGAGCGAGCGCGTCGACCATGGTGCGATCGCCGACTTCCGCCTCGCCGACGCGCTGGATGGCGGCGAGACCGTCCTCGATACCGATCCTGAGGGCGTCGATATAGGAATCCGAGCGTGTCGCCCGGGCGCCGAGTGATTGGAACAGGAGTCCGAACAGCGGGCCGCTCGTGCCTCCGACCTCGTCGAGGAAGACCGCTCGCAGCGTATTCCACGGTGCGGGGGAGTCCGGTGCGGCGAGGCGGTCGGCGACCTCGGCGAAGCCCTCGCGCAGATTGACGCCGAAATCTCCGTCGCCGGTGATCTCGTCCAGCGTGGTCAGTGCGGGCTCGGCGGCGATGAACACCTCGTGCAGTCGGGCGACGGTGCTGTCGAGCGTCGTCAGTGCCTCGCTGGTCATCGTGCGGTGTCCTTCCAGGCGGGTGCGCCGGTCGGGGCGTGCCAGAGATCGAGCCAGCCGTCGGCGAGTTGGGTGAGGGTGATCGAGAAGCCGCTCATGTCCAGTGCTGCGACGAATGTGCCGACCTGGACCGCCGAGATTTCGCGACCTCGGGCAGTGAGGGTGCGCGCCGCGAGCTCGAGAACTGTGCAGAGTTCGAGTTCCGTCGTCGCACCGAGCCCATTGATCAACAGTAACAACGGCTTTCGAGGATCACCGGGCAGTGAGGCGAGGATATCGGTGAGCATCCGATCGACAAGTTCCCCGAGTGGTGGCCTGGTAATCGAGGTCGAGGCGCGTTCGCCGTGAATTCCGACCCCGTATTCGAGCTGATCCGGTTCGAGTTCGAAGGCGCGCGCCCCGGTATTCGGTGACGTGAGCGCCTCGGTGGCCACCGCGATACTGCGGCTGTGCTCGGCCACCTCGCGGCCGAGCGAGGTGAGCGAGGTGAGCGTGTCACCGCGGTCCGCGGCGGCGCCGAGGATCTTTTCGACAACGATGGTCGCGGCGGTCCCGCGTCGTCCCGTCGCCGTCTCATTCGATTCGGTGGCGACGTCGTCGTCGACGAGGACCCGGCCGACCTCGATACCGTCGGCGGCGAGCCGTTCGGCGGCGATGCCGAAATTGATCTTGTCTCCGGTGTAGTTCTTGACGATGTGCAGCACCCCACCGGCACGAGCGACGGCCTTGCTCGCCTCGTAGACCTGGCGGTTGTGCGGCGAGGCGAAGATCTTTCCCGGTACGGCCGCGTCGAGCATCCCCATTCCCACGAATCCGACGTGCATCGGCTCGTGGCCGGAACCGCCGCCGGAGACGAGGGCGACCCGCCGTGTCGGCGCACCGCGATCGTGGTGCACGAACAGTGGGTCGGTGGCTATCCGGACCCACGGGTTTCGGCGCACGAAACCTTGCAGCGAAACCTCGGGGCCCTGGCCTGGTTCGTGTAGGAACAGTGCGGGCACAGACATCCTCCTCGTCGATCGACGGCGCGATGTCCAGTATCACGGGGCCGGATGAAGTCGTGTTCCCAGGTGTTCGCTCGGACCGACCACAGGCCCGCAATCGAGCGGCCTTGGGACTACGCCTCGACACCATTGTTCTGCGCCGGTGGATGAATTACCCCGTTCACGTAGCTGCTGCCCGGCGAGTACGTGTGCTCACGCACCGCGTCACCCGAATTGCCCTCGATCGTGTGAATCGTGCCGTTGGCATCGACCTTCTCGACCAGGCCGATGTGGCCGACTCCGTTCAGGACGATGAGGTCGCCCACCTGGGCGCGGGAGGCTTTGTCGGCGAGCCCGTGGCGTTGTGCGTCTGCCCAGATCGTGGGCACGCTGACGGCCAGCCCGTGACTGTCGGTGGCGGTCCAATTCAACGGGATGTGCGCCTGCTTCCAGGCCCAGGTGGCGAAAGCCGCGCACCACGGCCCGTCGATGTTGTAGGGCTTGCCCGGCAGGTGGTTGACGCCTGTTTCGTGGACGTTGAGCTGGCTCAGGGCGGCCTGGATGGCGCCAGGGGCACCGGGCGCCAACGGAAGCGGGACAATGCTTCCCGGCCCTACCGGCGTGCCGAGCGTCGACCACGGCGTCGCACCGGCGCTCGGCGTGCCGCCGGACGGATATGTCGCGGTGGGGCGGTAGGTGGGGACCGAATTCTCGATGGTTCGCTTCTGGTGCTGGATCTGCCTCGCGGCAGACCCGACCTTGCCGTGCACATAGCTGACGGCGTCGAGGGCGGCGGTGATCAGGCGCAGTTCGTCACCTGGTGCCAACGGTTGATGGCTCTCGTTCATCTTCGACGCGTATTCGAGTGTGCCCTGGAGGCGGTGCACCTTGGCCATGCAGTCGGTGAAGGTCCCGTTCGAGGTGTCGAAGGTGGAGTAGTAGGCCTTACGGACGTCGTCGTTGTGGCCGCTGATCGCCACCTTGGCGGCGCGTATCTTCGCCAGCGTCGCGGCGTGGCTGTCGACCAGGGCGGCGTAGTCGTGTTTGTCGTCGAGTCCGTCGTGGAGCAGTCCTTGCTTGCCCATTTGGTACAGCAGGTCGGGCTGTTCGGACGGCTTTCCCGAGGCCAGCAAACCGATCGATCGGCGCAGCGCCGTCTGCACCGCGTCGAGAACGGCAATGAGGCCCTTGTGTGCTCCGGCCGGCGGAGTCAGGGTGATGTCGCTGAGGTGAAATGTGCTCGGGCTCATCGTGTTACCTGCGGGAGAGTCACGATCGGGGTCGGCGGTCGGGGTGAGCGGCGCGCCACCTGAGCAACCCGGCGATCAGCGCGTCGACTTGGCTGCCCGACAGGATAACTGTGCCGCATCGCGCGGGTTCGGTGATCGAGAATCTGAGCTCGTCCTCCGATATCGCCGGTTGCTCGCAGCCGAGCAGCGGTGCTTCGGCCGCGATATACCCGTCGAGCATCGTCCCGATGTAGTAGGCGGGGTTGTCGTCGGGGCCGAAGGTGAGCCGACTGCCCAGCATGCGATCGACGATCGCGTGGATCTCGGGGATGACCTGTTCCACCGGCCGGCCCGAATCGCGTGCGTGTTCCTCGATCATCGCAGCGAGCGGGCCGGTGGGATCGCTACTGGCGGAAACGATTTCATCGATACTGTCGCAGTTCCAGTCGATGTCGCCGTGCTCCATCCGGTCGGTGATTACCGACATCAGGCGGACCGCCAGGTCCTTGTCGGTGTGTCGGGGCATGCGGTCGGCCTTTCGGATACGGGTCTCACCCGCCGACGGTGTGGCTGGGCGTAGCGGAAGGGACAGATGTGGTTCGGCGATGTCGTTGATGGACCAACCCCGCGCATATCGCCGCTGCGGTCACGACTGTGGTCAGTGCCAGGGAGTTTCGCGTCGCGGAGGTGAAGGCCATGGCCGCCACGATGGTGACCAGCGCCGCGGCCACCAGATACGACAGGTAAGGGTGCCCCCACATTCGAACTCCGCGTTCGAAATCGACGTCGGCTCGCGCGTTGCGACGAGAGACGATTTGCGTGGCGCAAATGCAGAGATAGACCACGACGGCCACCGAGCCCGACGAGTTCAACAAGAAGGTGAACACCGCGCCCGTCGGCAGGAAGTAGTTGGCGCCGACCGCGACGAATCCCGCACTGGCGGCGGCGAGCACCGCCGCGACGGGCACGGCGGATGCTCCTGGGCGGCCGAGGAGCGCCGGCGCCTCCCCGCGCTGGGCCAGCGAGAACAACATCCGCGAGGACGAGTAGATGCCTGAATTGAGGCACGACAGTACGGAAGTGAGCACGATGAGATTCATCACCGTCCGCGCTCCGGGGAGCCCCAGTGTGGAAAGAACCGCGGTATAGGGACTCTCGGTGACCACGGCGGCATTCCAAGGCAGCAACGTGACCACGACGAGCACGGAACCCACGTAGAAAATCACGATACGCCAAGCGACACTGCGCATGCTGCGCCTGACCGCGCGGCCGGGATCGGCGGCCTCACCGGCGGCGATGGTGACCAGTTCGGTGCCGAAATAGGAGAAGAACACCGTCAGCACGGCCACCAGTACGGGGCCCCCGCCGCGAGGGAACAATCCGCCGTGTCCGAGCAGGTTCGTGGTGCCCGGTGAGCTGTGATGGGGCAGCAGCCCGAGAATCGCGGCACCGCCGATACCGATGAACAAGACGATCGCGGTGACCTTGATCAGCGCGAACCAGAACTCGAACCGAGCGAACGAGGTGACCGCGGTCAAGTTCACCGCGGTGAGGGCGGTCATGAAGCCCAGGGCGGCGAGCCAGGTGGGCACCGCGGGCGCGAGCTGGTGCGCGATCGCGGCGCCGGCGATCGCCTCGAAAGCCACTGTGACACACCAGTGGTAGGCGTAGAGCCATCCGACGGCGAGGCCCGCCCACGAACCCAGCTCCCGTGAGGCGTAGGCGGAGAACGAACCCGTGGCCGGGTGGGCGGTGGCGAGTTCGGCGAGCATCCGCATGACGAGCACCACCAGCAGTCCGGTGCACAGATATACGAGCACGATCCCCGGCCCGACGGCCGAAATCGTTGCACCACTGCCGACGAACAGTCCGGCGCCGATGACGCCGCCGATACCGATCATCGTCATCTGGCGGGTGCTGATGGCGCGTTGCAGGTTTTCCGACGTGGACAGCGAGGTGGGCACGGTGGCGCCTTCTTCCTGAACCTCTGGGCGGTGACCCAGGTAATCGCTTGCCCCCCTTATGAAACACGCCATTCCCACGGGATGCAAGAGAAGTTGCATAGAAACTGTTTTGTGCAACTATTGCTTGCAGCCGGCGTAGCCGTGCTCGAGCCGACGAAGGGACATACCGACCGTGACGACAGTGGTGACGACTCGATCCGACGATCTGATGACGCTGACCTTGAACCGCCCGGATCGACTGAACGCGGTCAGCGAGACGATGTACGAAACACTGATCGAGCAACTGACTCTTGCCGATTCCGCACCAGAGGTCCGCGCCGTCGTCATCACCGGCGCGGGACGCGCCTTCTGTGTCGGCGCCGACATGAAAGCCCACAGCTCCGGCACCCGCGACCGCTCCGACCGCGAGCGCTACCTGCTGCTGGCGCAGACAGTGTGTGAGCGGATACAGACGATGAACACCCCGGTAGTCGCCGCCGTCAACGGCTACGCGCTCGGAGCCGGCGCTGAAATCGCCGTCAGCGCAGACTTTCTCGTCGTCGCGTCGGATGCTCGGATCGGCTTCCCGGAGGTCGGCCTCGGCACCTTCGTGGGCGGCGGAGTCACCCACCGCCTACCGCGCCTCGTGGGCCTGCGCCGCGCCACCGAACTGCTCTTGCTCGGTGAACGATTCAGCGGAGCGGACGCGCACGCGTGGGGTCTGGCGTATCTGGCGGTGGACAGTGGCAGCGTCGTCACAGCGGCTCAGGCGCTGGCCGCCACGTTGGCCAGGAAAGCCCCGCTGTCTGTCGGCCGAATGAAACAGGCGCTGCGCCACAACGACTCTCTCGACGCGGCGCTCGAATCCGAACCACACCAGATTCTCGCGTTGATGCAGACGCGGGACTGGGCCGAGGGTGTCGCGGCTTTCACCGAGCGGCGCGCCCCCCGCTTCGAAGGAAAGTAGGAAAGCGCTGTGGTTCAAGCACATTCCGCATCGTCCGCTGTACAGACCGCTCCCGCGCGATCGGCCCTCGCCCGCTTGTTCGAGCCGCGGTCGGTCGCGGTCATCGGCGCCTCCGCCGATCCTGGCAAACGCGGCTACCAGGCCGTTCGTGGACTTCAGGAGGCCGGTTACGCCTATCCGGTGTATCCGGTGAATCCCCGCGGCGGCCGCATCCTGGGTCTCGAGGTCGCGTCATCGATCGCCCAGCTTCCCTATGGCGTCGACGTCGCCCTCATCGCGCTGCCCGCCGCTGCCGTTCCCGACGCGCTGCGCCGTTGCGCGGCGGTGGGGATTCCCGCGGCGGTGGTGTTGGCCAATGGATTCGAGGAGACCGGTGCGGCGGGCGCGCAGGCGCAGACCGCATTGGCTCGAGCGATCGCCGAGACCGGCATCCGCGTCGTCGGACCCAACACGTCGGGCCTTCTCAACCTCGCCACGGGCGCGAATCTCGTTGGTGTACAGAATGTTCCGCCTGGTGCCATCAGCGTGATCACGCAGAGCGGGAATATGCTGCTGTCGCTGGTCAACGACCTTCGGACACTGCGGGGCACCGGAATCCACGCCTATGTCGGACTCGGCAACCAGGTCGATGTGAGCTACGACGAATGCCTCGCCGAACTCGCGCGTCATCCCGAAACCGGGGTGATCGCCATTCATATCGAAGGATTCACCGACGGGCGTGCGTTCCTCCGGTCCGCGGCGCAGGCGATCCGGGACACTCCCGTGGTGGTCGTTCGCGGTGGACGGTCGCAGGCCGGTCGGGCCACCGCGCGTTCACACACCGCATCCGTGGCCGGATCCGACGCTGTCGCCGCCGCCGTGCTGCGCCAAGCGGGCGTGGAATCGGCCGAACGATCCGACGAACTCGCTGTGCTCGCCAATGCCCTGGCCTCCACCCACCCGATGGCCCTCGGACGCGGCGTGGTCGTGCTGTCGGACGGCGGTGGACACGCCGCGCTGGCCGCCGACGCGCTGGCCGCCGCAGGTGTCGAACTCGCCGCCCTCGCCGACGACACCCGCGACGCACTGCGGCAACTCCTCGGCCCCGCAGCGGCGGTGTTCAATCCCGTCGATGTCGCGGGCGCCACGGACACCGATCCCGCTCTCTTCGCCGACGCGGTCGAGATCCTGACCCGTGATCCAGCGGTGGGGCTGGTGCTGATCGTCGGTATGTACGGGGGCTACCACCTGCGCTTCGATGCCGCACTGGCCGAGCAGGAGGCCGCCGCCACGGCGCGACTGCTGGAATGTACTGCCGCGCAGAAGGTTCCGCTGGTCGTGCACAGCTGCTACGCCGGTGAGCGGAATGTTCACCACGACCTGATGCGCGCCCGAGGGGTATCGGTGACCAGTTCCCTCGATCACGCGGCCCGTATCGTCGCGGCCCTGCGACGACGCGGCAGAATCCTGGCCACCGCAGCCCAGCGGTCGTCGTTCGCCCTGCCTCGTCCTGCACCGCGGCTGGTCTCGGATCGGCCGGTGCTCGACGAACCCTCCGCCAGAACCTTTCTCAGCCGGCAAGGCATCGATGTCGGCGAATGGACGGTGGCACCGACGATCGCCGACGTCGTCGTCGCCGTCCGGGAATACCGCCGGCCGTGCGCGTTGCGGATCGTATCGCCGGATGTGGTGCACAAATCCGACGTGGGTGGTGTGCGGTTGCATGTGGCGGCCGCGGACGCCGAGGCGACCGCCACGGCCATGATCGGGTCGGTGACCTCCGGCGTGCCCGGTGCGCGGATCGACGGGATCATCGTCACTCCGATGGCCGAGCCGGGCGTCGAGTTGCTCGTCGGCGCGATGCGTGATCCGGTCTTCGGACCTGTCGTCGCCTTCGGCAGCGGCGGGGTACTGGTCGAAGCACGGGACGACGTCACCTTCCGCGCCGCGCCGCTCACCGACGTCGAAGCCCTCGAGATGATCGAGGAAACCAGGGCGTCACGTCTACTCGATGGCCACCGCCACCTGGAAGCGATCGATCGGAAACAGCTGGCGCGCCTGCTGGTTCGCGTCGGCGCGATCGTCGCGGCGCACCCGGAGATCGCCGAACTCGATCTCAACCCTGTGATCGCCTCCGGCACTGCGATCCTTCCGGTCGACGTTCGCATCATTTTGTCCGACAACGACACCGAGGAGGCCGGACGGTGAGTGGACCGGTGCGGATCGACCGCCGCGGTGACGTGGTGGTGTGGACTCTCGACAACCCGGCCACACGAAACGCGATCTCCGACCCCGAAACCATCGCGGCACTGGAGGACGCCATCGCCGAGGCCGACCATGATCTCGGCGTGCGCGTCGCCATTCTCACCGCGGCCGGCCCAGCGTTCTCTTCGGGAGGCAACATCAAGGACATGCGCGACCGGACGGGAATGTTCGGCGGCAGTCCGGCGGAGCTGTATCGCAATTACCGGCACGGCATTCAGCGCATTCCGAAAGCACTGTATTACTGCGAAGTTCCGACGATCGCGGCGGTGAACGGGCCTGCCGTGGGCGCCGGCTGCGACGTGGCGATGATGTGCGACATTCGGATCGCATCCACCGCCGCGACCTTCGCGGAAAGCTTCGTGCGAGTCGGCATCGTTCCCGGTGACGGCGGGGCATGGCTGCTTTCCCGCGCGATCGGCCCGGCCCGCGCTGCGGAAATGGCTTACACCGGCGAGCCGGTCGACGCGGCGACCGCGCTCGAGTGGGGCCTGATCTCCGCGGTTGTCGAGCCGGCGCTGCTTCTCGAATCGGCACACACCCTCGCGACGCGGATCGCGCGGCAACCGCCGCATGCGCTGCGGATGACCAAACGCCTGTTGCGTTCGGCCGAAAACCACAGTCTGGAAGGTATTTTGGATCTCTCCGCAGCGATGCAGGCCGCGGTCCACCACACCGCCGACCACGCCGAGGCCGTCGCGGCGATGCTGTCCCGCCGAGAACCGCGGTTCACCGGGACGTAGTCGATGATCCGTGGAATGTGTTGCTGCCGTTGCCTTCGGTGAACGCCTCAGCAGAGGTAAATGGCTCAGCGGACGCGAGTAGGAGAATCGGCGGGGTGCGAACCCTGGAACTGGTGGACGAGTTGGCGGCGATCGTCGGTCGAGCCCATGTGCTCACCGATCCGGACGTCGTCGCCGGACACGTAGTCGACTGGACCGGCCATTGGGTAGGGAGCACCTGCGCCGTGGTCCGCCCCGCCGACACCGCGGAGACCTCCGCGGTCCTGGCGGCCTGCCACCGGGCCGGGGTCGCCGTCGTTCCGCAGGGCGGAAATACCGGCTTGGTCGGCGGGTCCGTTCCGATGCGGGGCGAGTTGGTGCTCAGTACCGCTCGTCTCGACGAGATCGAGCGCGTGGACCCGATCGGCCGCACCATCGCCGCAGGTGCCGGCGTGACCGTCGCCCGAGCCCAGCAGGCCGCGCGCGCCCACGATCTCGACCTGGGAGTCGATCTGGCCTCGCGGGATTCGGCGACGCTCGGCGGGATCGTCGCTACGAATGCCGGCGGCATCCGCATGATCAAGAACGGCAACACCCGTCATCAGGTGCTCGGACTCGAAGCGGTGCTGGCCGACGGCCGAACAGTCAGTCGCTGGAAGGAATTGACCAAGGACAACGTCGGATACGACCTGCCCGGGCTGCTCGCCGGCTCGGAGGGCACGCTGGCGGTGATCACCCGCGTACTCATGCGGCTGGTCGTTCCGCCGCGGGAAACGCACGTTGCGCTCATCGGCGTCGGCACCGTCGGCGTCGCATTGCGCCTCATAGCCGAAATACAGCGTGCCGGAATCACAGTGGAGGCCGCGGAACTGATGACCCGGGCCGGTATCCATTTGGTCCGCACGCACTGCGCGCTTCGACCACCGCTCGCTGCCGACCCCGCGTACTACCTGCTGGTCGAGGTGTCGGGCCGGCCGGAAACCCAGGCAGCGCTGTTCGACGTGCTGGAAGCCGCCGGACCGAATGTGCTCGACGCGGCCGTGGAGCAGGGACCCGCGCATCGGCTCTGGCGGTACCGGGAAGGACACACCGAAGCCGTGAGCGCCGAATCATCCACTCCGCCGGTGAAACTCGATCTGTCGACCCCGGTGCGGGAAATCGAGCCGTTCCTCTCAGCGCTCGGCGAGGATCTCGCCGAATCGGCTCCCGCTGTGCGCGCGATCTGTTTCGGCCACCTGGGCGACGGCAACATCCACGTGAATCTTCTCGATGTCGCCGCCGACGACCGCGATGCGGTGACCGATACGGTGCTGCGGCGGGTGGCCCTCCACGACGGCAGCATCAGTGCCGAGCACGGAATCGGGCGGGCGAAGGCTCGATGGATCGGGCTCGGTCGCAGCGACGTCGATCTCGACATCATGCGGTCGATCCGAGCTGCCCTGGATCCGGCACGACTGCTCAACCCGCACATTCTTCCCGCGAAATGATCTTCATTCCTGCCGAGAAGTTGCTCAGCCGCGAGCAGACGTGGTCCCACTGCGGTAGATACCGAAACTGCTCAGCAGGTTCTCTTCCTCCAGCAGGGTCGATCGAACGCTGTGACCGAGGGTCTGGGCGACACCGGCGGCCAATGCCTGTGCCAAAGCGGTGAACGCGGTCATCGACCGGAGCACCGAGGCACTGGACGCATCGACGAGAAAACAATCGTGGGCGGTCGTCGCCAGCGGAGACCCGGCGTTATCGGTCAGCGCCACCACGTGCGCACCGCGGTCGCGTGCCCACTGCGCGGCGCGCACGGTATCGGTGCTGTAGCGATGAATGGAGATCGCGACGAAACAGTCGCCCGCCCGCACGCGGCGCAGTTCGTCGGTGAGCGAGCCGGCCGCACCGTTGATGGTGTGCACATCCTCGCGCAGCATGCCGAGCAGATATCCGAGCAAGTAGGCCGGGGCATGAGATTTACGCAAGCCCAGCACGTGGACGTGGGCATCGCGTGCCAGGTGTTCGACCACGCGGTGCCAGGTCGGCTCCTCGATACGGGCGAAGGTGCGGGCGATGTTCGCCTGATCCAGCGCTGCGGCCTGTTCGAGTACTCCGCTGCCGACGTTTCCGAGCTGCTCCATGCTGTCGAAGCGGCGCAGCAGTTGCGCCTGCTCCTGCAGATGTTCACGGCACAGACGGATCAGCCCCGGGTAGCCCTGCAAGCCCAGGCCATTGGCGAACCGAACGACGGTCGCCTGGTTCACCCCGACCGCGGAGGCGAGCTCCGAGACGGTCATGAACGCGACGGTCTCGGGATCCGACATGACGCGCTCGGCGAGCTTGCGATGCGAGGGCGACATCGAATCCAGACGCCGGCGCAGTTCGGCCAGAAGTTCGTCGAAGCTCGCAGGGCCCGACGTCGACTGCTCACTTGTGGCGGCCATGGTCGCTCCATTCTCCGAACTGTCCGGAGGGTCGGCGGATCCGGACACCTGAACTCTAATGGGCCGCGGTGCAGCTATCGATCGTCGTTCGAGGCCGACTGCGGTCGCACCGCCAAGGTGGGGTCCGCCGGCGGGCTGGAGCGAAAGAGGTTCTGCCGCCAGGGATCAGGAGGCCGGCTTGGGCTGGGAAAGGTCCTTGATACCGGTGATCGCCGTGATGATGTTGTCGATGGTGGAGGTGCCGCCCTCGAGGGCCGAGCTTCCGGAGTCGAGCATGGCCGAGCCCGACGACAATCCGGCGGAACCGGAGGACGAACCGCTGTCCGCCGAGCCCGTGCTCAGCTGCGCGGGGGCGGTAGTGCCCGAGTCGGCCGAGGGTGCGGCCGCGGAGGCGATGGCGACCGGGCCGAAGAACAGCGCGGCGGCGGAGAGGGTGGCGGCAGCAAAGATCTTGCGAGAGACCATGTACGGGAGTTCCTTCCACAGATGAATAACGATGCCATCACGGCGCGTAACCCAAATATATGAAGGTGAAATGTGTAAATCCACTTTCGTTACTGTGTGAATGGTCACGGTTAACAGCTGGCGAACTGCGCATTTCGTGCAGATCTCAGAATTGATCTTGCATTCTTTCCGTTAATTACATGATCAATTCTCCGGGCTTCCGGCCGATGCCTCGAATCGCGGTCCGCGGGCTGTCGGAGGGATCACGTGCGGCGTAATCTACGTCACATCGCCACTCGGCGTCGCCCACTCGACCAAGGAGTCCTGATGGTCCTCTTCATCGACGTGCACGAACATCTGCCCGAAGGCACGACGGTGCGGGACGTGGCCGCCGCTCATGCCGCCGACGTGGCGATCCAGGGAGATTACGGCGTGACGTACCAGCGCTACTGGGTCGACGAAGCGAGTCACACGGCGTTCTGCCTGGTCGATGCCCCGGACGCGGATACCGCGATCACCGTCCATCGCGAGGCGCACGGGCTCGTTCCCGACCGGATCTACCCGGTGGTCGAGGGCGACTGATCGTCTCCGCCGGAACGTCCACGCCCCGGCTCGATCGGCCCGCGGCGTCCGAACGAATGCGGCTGGGATCGCCCGCGTCCTTGTGCCGACGCCCGGTACTTCGGATATCGGTGCGTCAGCGCCCGAAAACGTTCACTTCGATCTCACCGCCGAGGCGATAGCCCTCGGACAGATGCAGATTGTCGCCGCTCCAAAATCTGCCCGGGTCGTACCAATTCGGGCGCTTCTCCGGCAGCAATCCCATCGCTTGGTAGGTCAGGGCGACGATTTCCGCGCAGTAGGCGTTCTCCAGGCCGGCCTCGGTTTCGCGGTGCTTCGAACGCTTCGGTCGCGGTATCCGGCCCCGGAACCACCGGCCGGCCAGCGCGCTTGTCGAGGGAAAAGGCATGCCGTCCAGCCGTGCGACCGTCCGCAGGGCCGCATCCTCCATCTCGGGTGTCACAGGGCGATCCAGCTGGCGCAGCCAGGCTTGCTGCCCGTAATCATTGGTCCAGCGCAGGACCGCGGCCTGCAGGTCGTGCAGCTGGGCGCCGCGATGGTGGTTGCCGGACCAGACATCCGGCAGTGCTCGGCCGAGTTCGGCATGCCAGATGAGGGCCGGCAGGTCGTCGACGACCACCGCCATGCCGACATGGTTGACCGGGCTGTTGGTCAGGCCCCGGATCGCGCGATCGGCGCCGGAATGTCCACGGAACAACCACAAGTCGCCCGTCCGCGTGAGTTCGACCGCTTCATCCAAACCGATACTCGAGGGCGCTTCGCGTGGCACAGCGACTAGCCTAGGCCGTATGCGATGGTGGAAAGTACTCGGCTTGGCAGGAGCCGCGGGTGTCGCGGCGACCGGAGTGGTCATCGTGCGCTCCGAGCGCAAGCGCCGGGCCTACACCCCGGATCAGGTCCGGGAGCGCCTGCACGCCCGCCTCGGCGACCAAGCCGAGCCGGTCGGCGACGGCGAGGACTGATCCGGGACGGGAAGCGTTCGCCCGCAACAGTTTCCATTCCGCAGGCGCGCAGTGGTGAGCGAACTGTTCTTGTCGGAAGAAGGCCTCAGTTCGTAGGTCAGTAGTTTCCGCCGGGCGGGTATTCGGAGAAGAACTGCTGCAGGAACGGGGTGGCGGCGTCGAGGCCCCACCGGACAGCGCCGAGTGGGTAATGGGTGACCAGGTCACCGCCCACCCAGTCCCGACATCGCAATCCCTCGCACGAACGACTTCTGCGCGAACGCGTAGATCACCAGCATCGGCGCCACCATCAGAATGGAGGTCGCCATGAGGATCGGCCAGTTGGTTTCGTACTGGCCCTGCAGGCGCACCAATCCCAGTGTGAGCGTGGAGATCTCGTCGCGCTGGATCATCACCAGCGGCCACAGGAAGTCGTTCCACACCGTCACCCAGGTGAGGACCGCGAGCACCATCACCGCCGGGCGGGCGTGGGGGAGCAGAACGCGCCAGTAGGTCTGCCAGACCGAGCAGCCGTCGAGGATGGCGGCTTCCTCCAGTTCGACCGGCAGGGTGATGAAGAACTGGCGCATGAGGTAGGTGCCGAAGGCGCTGCCGAACAGGCCCGGCACGATCATGGCCAGGGGGCTGTCCACCCAGCCGAAGGTGCGCATGAGGATGAACTGGGGGATGACGGTGACGGTCGCAGGGACCATCAGGGTGGCGAGGTAGGCGACGAACAAGACGTCGCGACCCTTGAACGGCAAGCGGGCGAAGGCATATCCGGCCAGCGAGCAGAAGAACACCTGACCCGCGGTGACACAGCCGGCGTAGAGCACGGTGTTGAAGAAGATCCGCCCGAACGGCATCAGGTCGAAGATGTCGCGGTAGTTCGACCATGCCGGGTGGGCCGGGAGGATGCTGGTGTCGGAGATGTTGCCCTGCTTTTTCAGCGAACTCGACAACGCCCACAGCAGCGGAAACAGCGCGCACCATGCCATCGCGACGAGCACCAGGTACAGCAGTATCCCGCGCCCGGTACGGCGGAGAACGGCACGATTCGCGGTCGCGGTCGCCACCTAGGCCTCGCTTTCGTAGGCATCGCCGCGGGTGAATCGCAATTGGAGCAGTGTCAATGCCAGCAGGATCGCGAAGATCACCCAGGCGAGTGCACAGGCGTAGCCGATGTCGTCGAAGGAGAAAGCGTTCTGGTAGAGCATGATTCCGAGCACGTACGTGCCGGTTTCGGGACCGCCCTTGCCGCCGGTGAGGACGTAGGCCTGATCGAACACCTGGAACGAGTTGATGACCGTGATGACGAACGCGAACGCCAGCGCGGGCCGGATCAGCGGCACGGTGATCGAGCCGAACCTGCGCACCGCTCCGGCGCCGTCGATACGGGCGGCCTCGTAGATGTCGGCCGGTATGCCCTGCATGGCGGCGAGCAGGACGACGGTGACGAAGGGGACGCTCTTCCACACACTGACCAGGCACAGCGAGACCATCGACCACCCGGGGTCGGTGAGCCACGGGACCGGACCGATGCCGATCCAGCCGAGGGCGGTGTTGAGCACGCCGTAGTCGGTGCTGAAGGTGAGCCGCCACACCACGGCCATCGCCACGGTCGAGGCGACCAGCGGCATGAACATGATGCTGCGAAAGATGCCGATACCCTTCAGTTGTCGATTCAGGGCCGCCGCGACGGCGATACCGATGGCGATGGTCGGGATCAGCGTGCCGACGGTGAAGATCACCGTGTTGCGCAAGGCCACCCAGAACAGTGGGTCGTGTGCGAAGAGCCGGCGGAAGTTGCCGATACCGATGAACTTCGGCGGACTGAACAGATCCCAGCTGTGCAGGCTCAGATACAGCGTGAACACCAAGGGGAAGGCCATGAACACCGCGACCGCGATCAGGTTGGGGGCGATGAACATTCGGCCCGCGGCGGCCTTGCGCCGGCTCAGCGGTGAGCGATGGTTGCTCACTGTGCCCGGTGAGGTCCGGGACACCTGCACCCCGTCGGCACAGCGAACCGCTGTGCGATTGTCGCTCACTGCGCCTCCAGGAGGTCGTTGATCTGCCGGGCGAGGCCGTGCTTGAACCACTCCGCGGAGGCGGCGCCGCGGAACACGTGGTCGTATCCCTGCTGGATCACCGCGTCGACACGTGGCCATGCGGGTGTGACCGGCAGGTTGTCGGCGTGGTCGCCGCCGTGGAACACCTCGAGGTTGTGCACCTTCGCATGTGCCTGCGCGAACCCGTCGGAGCCGAGCGCCGATTTCAACGCGGGAACGAACAGTCCCGATTTCGCGATGACCGCCTGACCGACCGGCCCGGTGGCGAATTTGACGAATTCCCAGGCCTGCTCCTTGCGCGGGCTGTCTGCGGCGATGGACAGGCCGGTGGTGCCGATATCGGACCGCGCGGCGGTACCGCGCGGGCCGACCGGTAGCACCGTGACGTCGAAATCGAGGTCTTCCTGGCCGGCGTAGGTGCTGTACATCCAGTGCCCGGACAACGCCATCGCGGCTTTGCCCTGGGCGAACATGTCCGACGAGGAAAGCGATTGCTGGAATTCGATTGTCGGCATCACCCGGTGCTTGGTGGACAGGTCGGTGTAGAACTGGACGCCCTCGATGAAGGCGTCGTTGTCGATGTTGGTGCGGGTCGGGTCGACGGACGGGGTGAACCATTCGATGCCGTTGTTCATCCCGAAGCAACTGGCGGAGTAGTAGACGGTCCAGGGATCCACGAACCCCCATTGGATGACGTCGCCGGAGCTGTCACGTTTGGTCAGCGCCTGTGCGGCGCCGAGGAATTCGTCGAAGCTCCAGGCATCCTCCCAGCGTGTGGGCGGAGGTGCGAGTTTGGCGTCGGCGAAGAGTTTGCGGTTGTAGTAGAGGAAGATTCCGGCCCACTGCTCGGGCAGCGCGTGCTGCGCGTTCTTGTAGCGGAACGTGTTGTACAGGGGCATCGAGCTGTCCTTCTTCAGCTCGGCCGCGTACACCGGGTCCTTGTCCAGGATCGTGTCGAGATTTTCGAAGATGCCGCGTTCGGCGAGGAAGGAATAGGACAGATCCCACGACATCAGCACGTCCGGGCATTTACCGCCCGCACAGTAGGTCAGGATCTGAGTCTGTGGATCAGGGCCGGACATCTGAGTCCGGATCTTGATGTCCGGGTGCAGCTTGCGAAACTCGTCGATGATCTCGAGCCGGACCTTCGCCTCGTCGGGTTTGGCCTGGAAGAAGAAGGTGAGCGCGTCGTTGTTGTCACCGCAACCGGCTATCGAGGACGCGGCCGCCGCCGCCCCGGCCGCCGCCGCACCCCGCAGGAGCGTGCGCCGGTCGAACCTTCGAGTCGATGCCACCCGCGCCCCCGTTCGGCTGCAACAAGCGAACTTCATTGCAGAAGAACGTAATACCGCGGGGGCTGATTCGTCTGGAAAATACGCACGAGACCGGCCGCACGTGCCCTCCCGCTCGTGACCGGGCCGGGGCAGCCCGTGGACATGCGGGCAGATTCTCGACAATCCCAGGTGGGCAAACTCTGGTCAACCCCCTCGATGCCCACGCGCGGCATACTGGAGTCATAGCGCCGACGTCGTCCTCGGGAGGATCGAGATGGCAAACAACGGGCCTTTCGGGATCGATCCGGAAGAATTCGAGCGCGCTCTGCGCGAGGCGGAAGTCGAGTTTCGCGACCTGCTCGGTAAGGCCGCCGGATACCTCGACCGCAGCACCGTCAATTCGCTGACGTCGCTGTTCGGCCAGTTCGTTCAGCCGGATCGCGCGCGGACGCCGGAACCGGACGACGCGACGACCGGGGAGACCGGCAGCGGGGTGTGGGCCGTCTACAGCGTCGACGACGCCGGTGAGGCCCGGGTCGAGCAGGTCTTCCCGACCGAACTCGAGGCCTTACGCGCACATCGCGACAACACCGACGAACGCCGCAAGGTGCGATTCCTGCCCTACGGCGTCCCTGCCAGCGTGCTCGACCAGACCTGAGGGCGCAACGGCCGGCCGCGACCTTCCCGGGTGGCCGTCCCAGCGGTCTCCTCAGTGCGGCGTCGCCGTCGCATTCTCGACCGCCAGGGCGAGAGCCTGCGGGTCCTCGTCGGGTTGACCGGTGCCGGTGGTGATCAGGTCGTGCAGGCTCCGGTCGATGTAGAACGACCAGCCCTTGCGGCAGGCGTCGAAGCATTCGAACGCCGGGGTGAGGCCGACGTGGGTGAAGCGGAGTTCGGTGGTGTCGGCGCGGCGGGTGATCTCGAAACGGATTTCGGTGTCGTTCCATTCGGTCTGGTCGTCGACCAGGGTGAGCCGGGCGTCCAAAACGCGCCAGACGACGCGGTCGTGCGGGACGACCTCGGTGACCTCGATGGTGGCGCGATGCACGCCCGGAACCTCGTACGTGAAGACGTCTCCGGGCTTTTCGCTGCATCCGGTGAGCGCTTTCGACCACCAGCCACGCACGTCGAGCACGGCGCCGAAGGCGGTTTCGGGGGTCCGGTCGACGGCGAAGGTCGTCGTGAAGTTCTGCTCGGTCATGGGGTGCTCCCTGAAGGGGTGGGTGAATCGGCCGCGATATTCAACCGATGGGTTGACAGTAGGTGCGGGAAGACGGAATAGTCAACCATGTGGTTGAGAATTCTTCGGAGCGGCTCGACGTGGTGTTCCACGCGCTGTCGGACTCCACGCGCCGCTCGATGCTGCGCACACTGGCGCGTCGCCAGTGCAGCGTGGGGGAGCTGGCTGCCCCGTTCGACATCTCGCTCGCGGCCGCGTCCAAGCACATCAAGGTGCTCGAGCGCGCGGGGCTGGTACGACGCAGCGTGCACGGGCGCACCCATCTGTGCCGGCTCGATCCGCGCCCGTTGCGAGAGTGCGCCGAATGGGTGAACTTCTACGAGCGTTTCTGGAATCAGAGCCTCGACGCTTTGGAAGCAGCACTGCTACAGGAGGATTCGCGAGATGAGTGACTACGGGGAGGTCGTCGAACCGGGCACGGTCCGCATCGAACGGCTACTGCCCGGGCCCATCGAACGGGTCTGGGCGTATCTGACCGATATCGACAAGCGCGCGACCTGGCTGGCCGGCGGGCTGCTCGAACAGGTCACCGGCGGCCGGGTCGAACACGTCTTCCGGATTCACGAGCTCACCGGCGAAGGCGATCCCGCCGCGGTGGCCGACCGCAGGCACGGCGAGGTGCTCGAATGGGATCCTCCGCATCTGCTGCGCCACACCTGGAGCAGTGGCGGCGGCCTCGCCGACTCGGAGGTGACCTTCGCGCTCGAGCAGGTCGCCGACAAGGTCCGTCTGACGGTCACCCACCGCCGGCTCCCGACCCGCGGCGAGATCCTCGATATCGCCGCCGGCTGGCACACCCACCTGGACATCCTGCACGCCAGGCTCGCGGCATCCGCACCGGATCCGTTCTGGCCGAAGTTCGATTCCCTTCGCGCGGAATACGAATCGCTGCTTCCGGATTCGTCGAATGACCGCTGATCTAGGCAACCGCAGGTGCCACGAGGCCGTAACCACCTTTGTCGCAACGCATCTGGTGCGCGCGAGCCGGTCGAGCGATGGCACGCCGTCGAGCTGGTTCCACACCGGTGCGCCCAGCGAGGAACTGAACGGAGTCCTCAGAGTGGGCGCTGCGATCCCGCACGAGATCGAGCAGTTGCGCACACTGTTCGACGGGGTACCGGCATGCTGGCATTTCTGGCCGGACGTCGATTCGCCGGAGATTCCGGAGCTCCTGCGGCGGCGCGGACTGGAGTTGTTCGAAACCGAGCCGCTGATGATGCTCGCCGATCCCGACCGAGCCGCGTACCTGGAACGCGGACGACCGGAGCCGATCGAGGACGTGGCCGACGATGCCGGCCTCGCCGAGTGGGCGCGACTCTGGTCGGGTGTGACCGATGTCGACGATCTCGTGACCGGCCTGCGTGAGGGGATGGATCGGAGGTCCACCCGCTACCTGCTCTGGCGTGACGGCGGGGAGGTGCTCGGCTGTGCCGCCGTCGTCACCTGCGCCGCGGGCGCATCGCTCGAGCACATCGTGACCCGAGCCGATCATCGCGGAGAAGGCATCGGGACCGCGCTCACGCGGTATGCGCTGGCACTGGCCCTGGCAGCGGGTGCTCGCCGGGTCGTACTCACCGCATCACCGGACGGCGAAGGAATCTATCGACGCCTGGGCTTCGGCACCGTCGGGCACGTCGAGCGCTATGCGTGATCGGCTGCCGCCGTGAGGCGGCTATCGCTGTTCCGGTGTCGAGCTGCGGGCCCGCGGCGAGGCATACCTGGTCGCGGCATTGCCCGCCGTGTTCACCGCGGAGTCGGCTCGAACCGTATGCGGTCGAGCGCGACTCGACGCTGCTCACCCGCCAGGCGGCTCGCGGACGCGCCGAGTCGAGTGCACTATCGGTGAGTGAATGCGGGCATCTTCCGGCAGCAGGGCTATCGCATTCGTCTCGAGTGGGGGCGCGAGGGTGTCGAGCAGCTCGGTCCGGAGTGCGGGGCGTTGATCATCGTCGACGTCCTCTCCTTCTCGACAGCGGTCGATATCGCGGTATCGCGGGGCGGGCGGGTGTTGCCGTTACCGTTGCGGCACGCCGATCCCCGGGCTGCCGTCGAGGCCGAGCGGGCCGGCGCCGTGCTCGCTGCTGCCAAACACCGGAGTGGGTGGTCGCTGAGTCCTTCGTCCCTGCTCGAACTTCCGGCGGGCACGTTGCTGGCGCTGCCGTCGCCGAACGGCGCCACGCTGTCGGCCCGCGCCGCGGGATTCGATCTCACCGTCTTTGCCGGATCGATCCGCAATGCCGATGCGGTGGCGAAGGCCGCGATCGCCGCTGCCGGTGATCGACCTGTCGGGATCGTCCCGGCGGGCGAGCGGTGGGGCGTCGTGGACGGGCCGCTGCGTCCGAGCCTCGAGGATCACCTGGGGGCGGGCGCGATCGCCACCGCACTCCTCGCACACGATGCCCACGGCTCGCCGGAGGCCCGGCTCGCGGCCGTTGGTTTCCGTGGCGTGGCAGGTGAATTGCCCGCAGTCCTGGCCGAGGCGATCTCCGGCCGGGAACTGACCGGTATCGGGCTGGTGCGCGATGTACGGCTCGCGGCGCAGTGGAACATCAGTACGGCCGCGCCCGTGCTCGTCGGCGGAATCTACGGCGGGTAGGCGCGTCCGAGGTGGGGAATCAGGCGTCTTCGAGGGCCTCGCCGATTTCGTGGGCCACGCGGTTGTGCTGGTTTTCCGCGAGCCAGTGCCCGCCGGCCAGTACCAGGGCGACGGGCCATTCGATGATTTCCGCGGCGGCCAGGGCGCCGAGTGCGCCGTAGTAGGCCAGTTGTTCGGGGCGGGGGATCGGTACACGGCCGAGCAGGGGGAGTTCCACCGCGAAACTGTGCGCGGCGATGACCTTGTCGACCGCGTTCCGGTGGCTGGTGTGCGTTTTGTCGGCCATATGTTGCCTTCCGGTCATGCGATATTCGGGGTCCCGACGCTTGGGTTCGCCACAGTGGCCGTCGTGAGGACAGCTGATGTAGGTGGCGGCCAGGATCCGTTGACGGGCGCGCTGACGCAGGTGCTGACCGTTCCCCTGCGTGAGTTGTACGCGGCGTTGTGGCGCCTGGGAGTCATCGACGTCGTCGGCGAATCATCGCGCTGACCGTTTCCACGCTACGCCGCGAGTCGAGGCCGATGACGGCACGTACGACGGCCGTCGACGCGCAACGAGAAGCGTGCGCCCACGGTCACGCGGAAGGCTGCTCGAGGTTCGCCGGCGCCGGTTACGCCTTGCTGGGTGCGCGCCGTGAGCGGGCCGCGGTCTTGCGGGCGGTCGTCTTTTTGCCACCGTCGCTGCGGCGGGCCGGTCGGTCACTGCGGGCCGGCTGCTTGCGCTGCGCGGCGGGAGCCCTGGTGGCCGACGACGGTTGCTGGTCCGGGTGCGAGGTGAGCCTCCGGAGTACGAGTGCGGTGCCGCCGACGCCCAGGAGCACGGGCCAGTCCACGACTCCCGTGGCTCCGATCGCCGCCAACGTGAGCGCGGCGGCCGGTGTCGAATGACTCCCGCTGCTCAGTCCGCTCCGCACCCCGGACACGACACCCTGCATCCCGCCGAGAACTCCGTTCACCGCGGCGCCGCCCACCGCACCGGCCGCGGATGTGGTCGCATCGGCCGTCCACGAAATCGCTTTTACCCCACCCTCGAGAAGGTCCATCGTCACTCCCTTTGAGTTCACCTTTTGGACATCTGCGAGCAAGCTGCAGTCTACTCGCGGCGCGCGGCCGCTCCGGGCGTAGCGACCGAGATGAAACATGCGCCCGGCACTCCTCGTGACGAGGGCGGTCGGTCATCACTCGGATCGTGATTTATCCTGGCGCGACATGAGCGATGTGATCCGAGCTGCCGCCCTGCGGGGTTTCGGGAGTGTGATCGAAGAGTGCGGAGGTGACCCTGCCGCGCTGCTCGCACATGTCGGAATCGAACCCGCGCTGCTTGACTCCGAAGACGCGCTCATCTCGCATCGCAGTCTGGCACGGCTGCTGGAACACGCATCCGCCGAATTGGATGTCCCCGACCTGGGGCTGAGAGTGGCCGAACGCCAAGACATTTCGATCCTCGGCCCGCTCGCGGTGGTCATGCTCCACTCGGCGACCCTGCGCGAAGCGGTCGAGAGTGCATCCCGGTTCATGTTCGTGCACAGCCCGGCGGTGTCGTTCACCCTGACCGATGATCCGGACGGGAATGCGGACGTGGCCGGTGTGCGGTACTCGCTGAGTGCGCCCCCGCCCACGCGTCAGGTCGTCGAAATGGCGCTGCTGGTGGCATATCGGGTAGGTCGACTCGAACTCGGCGCGGCGACGCCGCCGATCGGCGTGGACTTCCCGCATTCCCGGATCGCCCCGCCCGAGCGGTACGTGGAGTGTTTCGGGGCGCCGGCCCGATTCGGCCGTCGCACGGCCACCCTGAGATTGCCGGCCGAGGGGCTGGACTCCTCGCTGGCGGCGGCGAATCCGCTGCTGAGAAAGCTCGCCCTGGACTACCTCACTTCGCGCTACCCCGACCCGCAGCAGGTGTACGTCCCGCGGGTTCGTGGCTATCTCGACCAGGCTCTGGGCAGTGGGGCGATCGAGTTGTCAGCTGTCGCAGCCACTTTCGGTATTCACGCGCGAACCCTGCAGCGCAGGCTGGTGACGGAGGGCACGTCCTACGCCGAGATTCTCGACGCGGTCCGCCGCGATGCCGCGCTACGCCACTTGATCGAATCCGACCTCGCCCTGTCCCGCGTGACCGCTGCGGTCGGACTGGCGGAGCAGTCGGCACTGACGCGCTGCTGCCTGCGCTGGTTCGGCGCCACCCCGAGCGCCGTCCGCCGCGCGGGCGGCGTCGCCGAACCTGTCGTCCAGAGGTAAATCTCTGTCGTCGGTGGGCAATACCCCGCAGGTCGGCGAAACGCACACTTCCCTGTCATGGACAACACCCTCGCCCGGCGCAGCAGCGAAGAGTTACGCGCACTGTTTCGGACTGCGGCGTGCCCGGACCTCGCGGAGGTGACGGGACGTCTCGAGGCCGAGCTCGCCGGGCCGGCGCTCGTGCGTGCGCTGGCCCCGATAGCGTTCCGGCTCACCGGCCTGGCGGACTGGTGGGGTAAGGATCTGCGACCAGCTCCCGCGGGGGACGGGCTGACGGGATACAACCTCGCCGGCCCGCGCGGCGAATCGGCCACCCTGCCGCTGCGCGCGACCATCGGTCCCTCCCGGCTCGACGGCGCGCCGGCCGTGGTGGTCAGCTATGCACCCGATGCCCCCTTCCCCTGGCGGCGGGTCGTCGACGATCTGCGCATCCTCGCGGACGGGACCGTGCTGGGCCTCACGTTCGGCCTGCCCTTCACGCCCCGCGGCGGCTCGCCTTTCCTGCTGCGACGGGAGGTCCGGTGATGCGCGATTGGATCGTGATCGGATCCGGTTTCGGCGGCAGCGTCGCCGCGTTGCGACTGGCCGAGAAGGGATACTCCGTCACCGTTGTGGAGAAAGGCCGCCGCTACCGGGACGAGGACTTCGCCACCAGCGCATGGCAGGCTCCGCGCATGCTGTGGGCTCCGCGCATCGGCCTCAGAGGAATCCTCCAACTGCGGCCGATGAAGCACGTATCGGTGATCTGCGGGGTGGGTGTCGGCGGCGGGTCCCTGGTGTACGCGAGCACGCTGTACGTTCCGCACTCCGACGACTTCTACCGGCACGAGCAGTGGGCCGAGCTCGCGGATTGGCGATCGGTGCTCGCTCCGCACTACGCCACCGCCGAACGCATGCTGGGGGTGGTGGACTGTCACAGCGACGGTCGAAGTGAGCAGATGATGCGCGCCGTCGCGGCCGACCTCGGTGTGCCGGATGCCGTGCACCAGACCAGAGTGGGGGTGTATCTCGGCACTCCGGGCAAGACGGTGCCGGATCCCTTCTTCGGCGGTGCCGGACCGGAACGCACCGGGTGCCTACGCTGCGGCGAATGTCTGCTCGGTTGCCGCCACGGCGCCAAGAACAGCCTGGTCAAAAATTATCTCCACCTGGCCGAAGGGCTCGGCGTCGAGATCCGGCCCGAACGCACGGTCGTCGGAATTCGTCCGCTCGGCGCCGCCGACGGCAGCGACGGTTACGCCGTCACCACCGAACGCTCCGGCGCGTGGATACGGCGTGACCGCCAGGTCGTGCACGCACGCGGAGTCGTGCTCGCGGGCGGAGCGATGGGAACGAGCGAACTGCTCACCCGAGCCCGCGCCACCGGTTCGCTACCGAGACTGTCGGACCGTGTGGGGCACCTCGTACGCACCAACAGCGAAGCCATCACCGCGGTCACCGCGCACGACCGCTCGGCCGATCTCGCCACCGACCTGACCATCACCATGAGTGTGCACCCCGACGAGCACACCCACGTCACCAACAACACCTACGCGGCGGCCGGTGACGCGCTGGCCTTGACCTTCGGCCCGTTCACCGGCGGCCGGCGGCGAACCCTGCAATTCGTGCGAGAGATCGCCCGGCAACCGTTCCGCTGGCTGAATCCCACACGCATCCGTGGCTGGTCCCGCCGCACCGTCGTCTTCACCGTCATGCAAAGCCTCGACAGCTCACTCCGGTTGCGTCCCAAGAGATTCGGTTCGGGGATGGCCACCGTCGTCGACGATGCCGGCACAGCCCCGGCGAGCTATCTGCCGATCGCGAACCGGTTCACCGAACTGGCGGCGCGACACATCGGCGGCTACCCCGAAAGCTCCGTCGCCGAATCGCTGATCAGCTCGCCCACCACGGCTCATATCCTCGGCGGCGCCGTGATCGGGCCCGACGCGAGCCGAGGAGTGGTCGACCGGTACCACCGGGTCTTCGGCTACCGCAATCTGCTGGTGACCGACGGGTCCGCGGTACCGGCGAATGTGGGCGTCAACCCGAGCCTCACCATCACCGCCATGGCCGAGGAGGCGCTGAGCCACATTCCGGCCAAACCCGCACTCCGAGAACCGGACTCGAACTAGCGGCCGGCACTCATCCCCGGGTAGAACGGGTCGACGCGGTACCGGCGGGCGCGCGTACCGTGGATGAGCTGATCGACGCGGGCGATCGCCGGATGCCACCGGCACCGGCGCGGCCGGGTGGTTTCATCATTCTCACCAGCGGCACCACGGGCCTGCCCAAGGGAGCGCCGCGCACCAAGGTGTCGCCGCTGGCGAGTGCGATGATCGTGGACCGTATTCCGTTCCCGCGCAAAGGCAGCGTGGTGATCGTGTCGCCGATTTTCCATTCGACCGGCTTCGGGATGTGGACCGTGGCCACCGCGCTGGGCAACAAGACGGTGCTGTTGCGCCGGTTCGATGCCGGTTACATGTCCACCGGCGATATGGGCCGGATCGACGAGCACGGGCTGCTGCACATCGACGGCCGCGACGATGACATGATCGTCTCCGGCGGTGAGAACGTCTACCCGCTGGAGATCGAGAACCTGCTCGCGGCGCGGCCCGATATCGACGAGGTGTCGGTCGTCGGCGTGGCTGACGAGGAGTTCGGAAAACGCTTGCGCGCCTATATCGTTCCAGCGCCCGGCGCCACCGTGGACGACGCGGAGATCAAGGCGTACGTGAAGGCGAACCTGGCGCGCTACAAGGTTCCCCGCGATGTGGTCGTCCTGGACGAACTGCCGCGCAATGCCACCGGCAAGGTCCTGCGCCGGGTGCTGGAGGAGATGGACTGACGTTTCTCAGCTGTCGTAGCCGAAGAGCTTCGCCGCCAGATCCGTCATCACTTCGCTGGCGCCCCCGCCGATGCCGAGGATGCGCGCGTCACGGTAATGGCGCTCCACCTCCGATTCCCGCATGTACCCCATGCCGCCGTGCAACTGGCCGGCCTCGTCGACGACGTGTTTGACGGCCGCGACGGCGGAATTCTTCGCCAGGCAGGCTTCGCCGACGACGAATTCGCCGGCCGTGGCGCGCACGGCGACCTGGCGGGTGAAGGTGCGGGCCAGCTCGATCCGGCGGCGCATCTCGACCAGCTTGTGCCGCACCACCTGCCGGGCGATCAGCGGCTTGCCGAAGCTCTCCCGACGCCGGACGTGGTCGAGGGTCAGATCGAGGCAGCGCTGCGCGATCGCGTACGCGTGCACCGCGATATTGACCCGCTCGGTGACGAAAGCCGCACCGAGCAGCGCGAATCCACCGTTCTCGGCGCCGACCAGATTGGCGGCGGGTACCCGGCAATCGGTGAAGGTCAGCTCGGCGGTGTCCGAGCACAACCAGCCCATCTTCTCCAGCTTCCGCGACACGCTGAAACCTGGAGTGCCGGTGTCGATCACGAGCAAGCTGATTCCGCTCGCGCCCGGTCCGCCGGTGCGCACCGCGGTGGTGACGAAATCCGCGCGTGTGCCGGAGGTGATGAACAGCTTCGCGCCGTTGACGACGTAGTGGTCGCCGTCGCGGACCGCGGTGGTGCGCACGGATCCGACGTCGGAGCCCGCCTCCGGCTCGGTCACCCCGAGCGAACCGATCAGGTCCCCGGAGAGGGTCGGGCGCACGTACCGGTCGATCAGGGTGGCGTCGCCGGCGGCGACGATGTGCGGCAGCGCGATCCCGTGGGTGAACAGCGCGGAGTGGCAGCCCGACGAGCCGCCGGCCTCGATGAACGCCTCGGTGGCGACGGTCATGTCGACGAGATCCCCGCCGTCACCGCCGTACGCCTCGGGCGTGCCGATGCCGTACAACCCGGATTTCGCCGCGGCCCGGTGCAATTCGCGGGGCAGAGCCCCCTCGCGTTCCCACCGGTCGAGATGCGGCGCGACCTCGCGGCGAACGAAATCGCCCACCGCCTCGCGTAGCGCGAGACGTTCCGGCGTGCGGTAGGGGTCGGTGTAGGTGACAGTCATGATCACTCCTGAGATGTGCGGGATCGGATGCGCGCGTGAGGCTTTCGGGCGCTGGGCAGCGACCGGCGCCACCGCGGACAGGCGGTGGGACGGTGTATTCGGATGTCGTCGCGGGACGTCCCCGGACGGGTGTGGATCAGTCGATGGTTCCGGTGAGGATCGGCGCGACGGCGGCGCGGGCGACGCGTTCGGCCGCCGCGGGATCGGTCAGATCGATGGCATGGCTCGGTGTGGCCAGGTAGCCGATGATCAGGTGCACCAGGGCGTCGGCCTGGGCGTCGGGGTCACGGACCGGGATCTTGCCGTCCGCTTGGGCTTTGCCGATATTCGCGCGAATGGCGTTGAAGGCCAAGGTGATCGGTGAAGGATCGCCCTGGCCGAGAGCCTGGATGAGTTCGGCTCGGCGCAGTGGGTCGGCATCGCGGAACAGGATGTGGTCGCCCAGTCCGAGCCCGGTGAGGAAGCCGAGCACCACCTGTTCGGTGGGATCGGTGACTTCGGTGAAGCGGTCGGCGAGGTCGGCGAGGATGCGGCCGATATCGCGAGCCAGCGCCCGTTCGAACAGCTGGTCCTTGCCGGTGTAGCGGCGGAACAGCGTCGTGCGGCCGACCCCGGCCTCGGCCGCGATGTCGTCCATGGTCGCCTCGCGGGTGCCGCGGCGCGCCAGGACTCGCAACGCGGCGTCGAGGACCCGCGCGTCCGTCGCGTCGTCGCTGGGCGCCGACTGCGGAAGCAGGGTCATCGCGCGGCTGAGCAGGCTGGACAGCGGCGCACCGGGTCTGGTCACGAGGTCATCTTGACACGTGGAACCACTATCCGTCTAATAGTTCCACGGAACTATTTCGCAAATAATAGTTCCGCCGATGGAAAGGGCTAGGTAGTGGCTGACGTGGGTCGACTTCCCCAGGTGATGCGCCAGGCGCGCGCTCGAGTACGTGCGGTACGCGCACTAGCCGACGCCGTGACGAGCGATCCGGCGATTCTGCGCGACATCGTCGGGGGAGTGCTGGGCAGGCCCGCCACGCCTCCCGCCGGCCCGGCCGTCTCCGAGGCGTACACCCCACCGGACGGGCTCGCGGACTTCGGCAAACGGGCCCACGCGAGCAAGCATCTCGACCGTCCGGTGGCCGAGGTCGCGGCCTATCTGACCGATCCGGGCCGGTTCGCCGAATGGCTGACCATGCACGCGGCCTTCCGCGGCGAGGCGCCGAGCGGTGTATACCCCGGATCGGAGTTCGCTCAGCAGGTGAAGTTCATGGGCATCCCGGCCGAAGTCGCCTGGACCGTGGTCGCGGTGGACGAGACCGCGCTGGTGCTGCGCGGCGCCGGGCCGATGGGGTTGACCCTCGGCTTCTGGCTGACCGTGCGTGCCGAGGGGAACGGGGCGACCGCCTACTTCGACGCCGGGCTGTCGGGACAACCCGTCGACGGCCCGCTGGGTGCCTCGCTGGTGCGAAGCCTGTCGGAGGCCCTGCGGGAATCACTGGACCGTGTGCCGGACCGTATCGCCGCGGCGGGGCCCTTCACCGGCGCGAAATCGGTGCGCAAACCCGTGCTGCACAAGGCGTCCGGTCGCACGATCGCACCGAATACGCCGGTTCTGGTCGGTGCCGGACAGCTGGTGCAGCATCAGCCGAACACCGCCGAGGACCCGGCGGCGCTGGCGGTGCGAGCACTGCGGCTGGCCGCGCGGGATGCCGGGGTGGGGCAGTCGCTGCTCTCGGCCGCCGACGCGGTGTTCGCGGTCGCCAGCGCCTCCTGGAAGTATCGAGATCTCGGCGCCCTGGTGGTGCGTTCGGTCGGCGCTGACGGAGCCGATACCGTGCAGTCCTCGACCTACGGTGGCGACGGTGGCCAGCTGCTGGTCAATGAAGCGGCACAGGCGATCGCCGACGGCACCTACGAGATCGTGCTGGTGACCGGCGCGGAAGCGGGCGCCACCATGGCCGCCGCGCAGCGCGTGGGCACCGAGGTGACGTGGCCGGAACAGGGCCCCGAGGTGGAGCCGACCCGTATCGCCGGGATCGACAAGGAGGCCAACAACGCCGCCGAAATCGCCGTCGGGCTGGGTGCGCCCATCTACATGTACGCGCTCATGGAGTCGGCCAACCGGCATCGGCTCGGCCGCGATCCGAAGCAGCATCTCGAGGCGATCGGCGAGCTGTGGTCGCGGTTGTCGGCGGTGGGCGCGGACAATCCGAATGCCTGGCTGCCGCAACGGTTCAGCGCGCCGGAATTGACCACACCGACCGCGGACAACCGGACGGTATCGGCCCCGTACACCAAACTGCTGTGCGCCAATTTGCAGGTGGATATGGCCGCCGGACTGGTGCTGTGCAGCGCCGCCGCTGCCGAGGCGGCCGGAATCCCGCAGGACAAATGGGTGTTCGTCCACGCCGGCGCCAGCGCGCACGACGAATGGTTCGTCTCCGAACGCGCGGAACTGGCTGCCTCCCCGGCGATCCGGGCCGTCGGCGCGGCTGCGCTCGAGCATGCCGGCCTGACCATCGACCGGATCGGTCCCGTGGACCTGTACTCCTGCTTCCCGGTCGCGGTGCAGATCGCGGCGCGTGAACTCGGGCTCGCCACAGACGATCCCGAACGCTCGCTCTCGGTGACCGGCGGACTGACCTTCGGCGGCGGGCCGGGCAACAATTACGGCACCCACGCGATCGCCACCATGGTCGCGCAGTTGCGCGCCGACCCTGATACCTTCGGGTTGAGCACCTCACTCGGCTGGTACGTCACCAAGCACGCGCTGGGCATCTATTCCGCCACACCGCCGCAGCGGCCCTACGCCCATCTGCGGCCGGTCGTCGACAATCCGCCCGCCCGTCCGGTCCGGACCGAGTACGAGGGACCGGCGGTGGTCGAGGCCTATACACTGCCCTACGGACGTGACGGCGAGCCGGAGGCGGTGATCATCAGCCTGATCGCCCCCGACGGCACGCGAGTGCTGGTGCGCAGCAACAGATCCGATCTCGTCGCCGAACTGCGCGACGGTGATGCGCTGGGCCGATCCGCCACGATCGGTGACGGCGATATCACCTTCGAGGGCACGCAACGCCACGAGTTGCCCGCTCCCCCACCGCCGCCCGTGCTGGTGGAGCGCCGCGGCCCCGTCATGATCATCACGATGAACCGCCCCGAGGTCCGCAACGCGGTCGATCACGCCATGGCCCTCGGGCTCGAAAAGGCCTGTGACGCGTTCGAAGCCGATCCGAACGTCCGCGTCGCCGTCCTCACCGGCGCGGGCGGCTACTTCAGTTCCGGTATGGATCTGAAAGCGATGGCGCGGGGAGAAGCCCCGCTGACCGAGAATCGCGGTGCTCTGGGTCTGGCCGGTAAGCCGCCGCGCAAACCGTTGATCGCCGCCGTCGAAGGCCCGGCCCTCGCGGGCGGCTGTGAACTGGCTTTGGCCGCGGATCTGATTGTCGCCGCGAGCGATTCGCAATTCGGCATACCGGAGCCCAAACGCGGCCTGATCGCCGCCGCCGGCGGCGTCATGCGTCTGCGGGAGCGCCTGCCGCGCAATATCGCGATGCAGCTGGCGCTCACCGGCGACCCCATGCAGGCGACCCGGCTGGCCGAACTCGGCCTGATCAATATCCTCGCCGAACCGGGCCGAGCACTCACAGCGGCTCTGGAACTGGCCGAGCGCATCGCCGCCAACGCACCGCTCAGCCTGGAGGGCAGCAAACGCATCGTCGACGAGACATCCGACTGGACCACGGCCGACGCCTTCGACAAGCAATACGACATCGCGTCCACCGCATTGTTTTCCGAAGACGCCGCCGAAGGTGTGCGCGCCTTCACCGAGAAGCGCGCCCCGGTCTGGAACGGCCGCTGATAGGAAACCCGGATCGACCTGCCGCACCCCTCGGGGTCTCTCGACCGGTGGCAGGTCTTTCCGGATGCCGCGTCCCCGCCGGCGGTCAGTGGGCGGCGGGCATGGTCCAGCGGGCGGCCGGGTCGAACATGCCGGCCGGGTCGTAGCGGCGGCGCGCCTCGACCAGGCGCTCGCGCTGACCGGCGGTCCAGGCCGCCATGGTTTCGGCGGCGCTGCGGCCGTGCGGATCGCGGGTGAAGTTCGGTGTGGCCGCGCCGAGACTCCACGCGGAGAAGGCATCGATCACGGTGTCCAGTGCCGCGGGGACCGCCGCCGCGATCGGCGGTGCCAGCACGCCGACCGCGAGGACATTGAAAGCGGCCTGCCTGCCCGCAACCATGGTGGGCGACAGCGACTCTCGCGCGAGCGCGCCACCGAGAGCCCGGATCTCGGTCATGGTGATCGGCAGTCCGCGTGCGGGACCGGCGGCCTCCAGCAGCGCGTCGATGGCCGCGTCGGGCAGTTCGCGCAGCAGGGTGGACCGATCGGCAGCGGGCATGGGGTCGACCGGGTCGTTGTGGATGGACGCGAGTGCCGCATAGGGCATCTCGGCGATCGTGTCCAGCATCGGTGATGCCACCGACCGCAGCGGCTGCAGCAGCGCGGCACCCTCGGCAGCGTCGCCGACATGGGCGTAGCGCAGGTGCAGCACCGTCGCACCGCGCAGCGGCTCCGGAATCTCCGGCAGCGGAGGAAGATTCAGGACAGCCACCGAACTGGTCACGGCCTCCGGCACGGTCGCCGCCCAATTCCGCCAGGCTCGCAGCACCGTCGCCGCATCGTCCATCCGATAGGTGAGACCGCCGGCGTACAGGCTGCGAATCGGGAACAGCCGGAAGGTCATCTGCGTGACGATTCCGAAGGCCGCGCCGCCGCCGAGCAGCGCCCGGAACAGATCGGGCTCGGCCTCGGGCGTGACCCGGCGCAGCGTCGCATCGGCGGTCACCACCTCCATGGCGGTCACATGATCGGCGGCGAACCCGTAGGTGCGCGCGATCGGGCCCAGACCGCCGCCGAGGGTATAGCCGACCACACCCACACTGGTCGATGACCCCGCCAGCGCGGCCAGTCCGAACGGGGCGGCCGCATCCAATACCTCCTGCCAGCGCACGCCCGCGCCGACCGTCGCGGTGCGCCCGTCCGGATCGATCGCTATCGCGTCCAGGAGCGCGGTGTCGATCAGGATGCTGTGCGGCGGCGTGGGGCTCGCCCCGTGCCCGGTGGCCTGCACCGCGACCGTGTAGCCGGCAGCGTTCGCGACGCTCACGGCGGCCGCGACATCGGCGGCGCCGGCGGCCACGACGACGGCCGCCGCCCGGTGCTCGGTCGCGACGTTGAACCCGGTTGCCGACAGGCGATATCCGTCCTCGCCGGGGGTGTGGACCCGACCGGCGACCGCCGCGCGCAGGCGCTCGGCGAGGGCGACACCGGTCAGTGGTTGCCGCCCGGTTCCGGTCGGCGCGGGCGGATCGAAGACGCTGGACATGTGACTCCTGAAGTCGCTGATGGTGAACGTCTTCAGCACACCGCGCACCGCTTAGCGCGAACTTAGCTCCCGCTCAGCGTCCTCGTCGGCTCGGCGCCCACCGCGCTCACCAGCGCGTTCACCTCGGTCCGTGTCATGGCCGCGCCGGCCGCCAGACCCGCGTCGAAATCCCGCTCGGACAGCGACGCCCGCACCGCGGCGGCCTCGCGCGGCGCATCCATCGGATCCATCGCCTCCGGAAGGAATCCGATCCGACCGCCGAGTGCGCGCACGGCGCCCAGCAGGCGGGCACCGTCGTCGGCACGGCCGCTGCGCGCGGCGATCGCGGCGGCCAGATGCACCATCACCAGCCACGAGGTGACGTCGCCGTCCGATTCCAGCGCCGTCTGCATGGTGCGCAACGCCGTGCGAGCATCGGTCGGATCGCCGGTGTCCATCGCGCATCGAGCCAGCGTCCACGACGCGGAGGCGACCGGCCAGCGGTGGCCGCATCGCTCCGCGACCGATACCGCCTCCCGCAGCGCGTCCCGTGCCGCGTCGAGGCGGTTCACGAATCGCAGGATCATGCCCTCGATCATGAGCGCCTCGGCCAGCTGCCACGGGTGGCCGGCCGCACTCACCTCGGCGACGGCCGCACGGGCGGCGGCCGCCGTCGCGGGCGTCGCCGTGACCACGGCGTGCATGTAGGTGGTCCACGTCCGCATCCACGCGGCGGTGGCCTGGTCGCCCGCATCCGTCGCCACCCGGGCGGCTCGCTCGGTCGATTCCGCGCCCCGGACCGGATCGCCCGACAGGTAGTACAGTCCGCCGAGACCTGCCAGAGCGGCCGCCAGTGTCGCCCCGTCGGCCTCGTGCCCGCAATGCTCACACGCGGAGAGCGCGCCCGTGATCGCCTCGATGCCCTCCTCGATGAAGCCGCGCCGGTACCAGAACCAGTAGAGCGTTGCCGCCAGCCGCAAGACGTAGCCCGGGTCGCCGTCCGCGAATGCCGAGGCGATCGCGCTGCGGTGCTCGGCGACATCGGCGGCGAGCGCCTCCAGCATCTGTGCCGACCGCGCGTCGCGCAGGTGGGTGGCCGCCAGCTGCGATCGCTCCAGGACGCAGCGTCGATGCGCCGCCCGCACCCGAACCAGCTCGTCGGCTTCGCAACGGGCGAGAGCGAATTCGCGGATGGACTGCAACATTCGGTACCGGCGCGGCGAGGACGCCGGCTGCACTCGCAGCAGCGATCGACGGACCAGACCCGTCAGCGTTTCGAGAACCGCCAGCGGCGAGGGCGCGCCGTGCACGGCGGCTGCGGCGTCGATGTCGAAACTGCCGGCGAAGACGGCGATCTCACGCAGCAGCCGGGCTTCTGCCGGGCCGAGCATGCGATAGCTCCAGTCGATGGTGTCGGCCAGCCGGCGCTGGCGGGCCGGCGCGGTGCGCGCGCCGCCCGCCAGCAGGGTGAACCGGTCGGCCAGTCCGGCGGCGATCTGTTGTT
Source organism: Nocardia sp. 852002-20019_SCH5090214 (assembly GCF_001665865.1). Lineage (NCBI taxonomy): Bacteria > Bacillati > Actinomycetota > Actinomycetes > Mycobacteriales > Nocardiaceae > Nocardia > Nocardia sp. 852002-20019_SCH5090214. The sequence goes on from NZ_LZMK01000368.1 coordinate 85,455, forward strand.
CGGACAAGACCCGCAGTTGCGCGGCGGCCAGTTCCACCGCGAGCGGAATGCCGTCGAGATCGGCGCAGATCTGCCGCACCGGTTCGCGCACCCGCTCGTCGAGCGTCCAGCCGTCGACCACACCCGCCGCCCGCGTGGCGAACAGTTCGACGGCGTCGGCCTCGTCCAGCGGCAGGACCTCGACGACGCGTTCGCCGTCGACGGCCAGCGCCTCCCGGCTGGTGGCCAGGATTCGGATGCGCGGGCATCGGCTCAACAGGACGCTCACGACGGCGGCGACCCCGTCGAGCAGATGTTCGCAATTGTCCAGCAACAGCGTGCATTCCCGGTCGGCGAGGACGTTCGCGAGCCGATCCGGCGTTGCCGCACCGCGAACCTGGACAGCCGCGGCCACGGTGGCGGCGACCAGTTCGTCGGATTCGACCGGTGCCAGGTCGACCCACCACGGCCCGTCGCCCGCGGGCAGTCGCTGGCAGGTTTCGAGGGCCAGCCGGGTCTTGCCCACGCCGCCGGTGCCGACGAGCGTCACCAGCCGGTGGGTGCGCACGGCTCGTCCGATGTCGTCGAGTTCGCCGCTGCGGCCGATCAATTGGGTGCGCGGTACCGGCATCTGTGGAGCCGACGCGACCGAGCCTTGGGCGGCCGTCGTGCGTCTCGCGGAGCCGGAGAGCAGATCCTCGTCGTGACGCAGGATCGCAGTCTCCAGTTCCCGCAGCCGCACACCGGGCTCGATGCCGAGCTCGCTGTCGAGCAGGCGGCGGATGTCCCGCAGGGCGGCAAGGGCCTCGGACTGCCGCCCGGCCCGGTAACGGGCCAGCGCCAGCAACTCCCATACCCGCTCGTCGAGGGGGTGCGCCGACACCAGGTCCTCGGCGTCGGCCAGCGCGGCATCGGCGCGACCGGTGTCGAGTCGCAACTGCACGAGTGCCTTGCGGGCGCGCAGTTCCAGCGTGGTCAGTCTGACGATCTCGGGGCGCACGAATTCCACATCGGCCACGTCCGCGTAGGGCGCACCCCGCCAATCCGCCAGCGCCGCCTCGTACGACCTGAGACCGGCATCGAGATCACCTGTGGCACAAGCAGATTCGGCGTCGGTGACGTGCTGTGCGAATCGATGCGCGTCGATCCGGTCCGCGGGCAGATCCAGCAGGTAGCGGGTGCCGCAGCGGGCGATCACGCTCCCGCCGCCGCGGCGGCGGTCGGGCTCGAGCCGGTTACGCAGCGTCGAGATGCCGAAATGCAGCGAGTTCACCGAGGGGTCCCTGGCGTCGTGCCACACCTGCTCGAGCAGTCGGTCGGCGGACACCTCGTGCGGGAACGCGGCGATCAACGCCGCCAGCAGTGTCCGCTGCCGCAAGCCCCCGAGATCGACCGGCCGGCCGCCGACGGTGGCCGCCAACCCGCCCAGTACCCGCAGCCGCAACCGCGCACCGCTCGAATCATCCGTATCCGGGGGATCACCCACGAGTCACCTCACTACAGCTCTCGCCCGGCAATCTAACCCGGCCCCGCCCGATGACGGCCCGGCAGGGAGCATTCCTCGGCATGTCGAGTACCGACGGTCACTTGTGATCGATGCGGCGCCGGGCGGAGAATAGGCGGGTGATAGTCCCGACTCCTGCGAAAGAACTGTGATGTCTCGAAGGATTGGTCTTGCCGTCGCGACGGCTGTCACTACGTTGACCCTGGGGGTCGCCGCCCCCGCGATCGCTTCGGCCGCCGCCCCGGCGGCCGGTACGCCGGGGACCAGCGACACAGCCCAGGCGACGCAGATTCAGTGGCTCTCCGTTTGCCTCAACCTTCCGGTCGGATCGGCGAGCGTCAGCTTCTGCATCTAGCGTGAGAGTGTGCCCGGCACCGGCGGCACCGGTGCTGTAGAAGCCTGCTTCCGTCCCGGTGGAGGAATTGCGTCGTGTCTACGCCGGGGCGGTGTGGTTGCCCCTATCGATCCGGTCCGACCGCGGCTCGAATTCTGGTGACGAGGTCGTCGAGCCGCCGCTGGTGCGAACCCTCCCAATAGATCCGGCGGCATTCCCGGCATTGTCTGAAGGTGTCGTAGTACTTGCGGGTGAGTGGCTCGAGCCGGTCGGCGACATCCTGTTCGGCCACGTCGGTCAGCAGGCCCCCGCAGGGCAGGCAGCGGCTGAACGGCCTCAGCCGATCGGTCAGATCGAGCCGGCGGATTACCTCGACGAGCTGATCGACGGGCCGATTCGAACGCACGAATACTCCGTGGGTCACGTTGCGTCGCTTCAGGAGCCCGCGGTCGCGGGTGAGGATGATCCGGTGTTGTTCCGCGGCGGCCGTTGCCAGGGCGGCATCGTCGGTGTCCGACGGGCTCCGGGCGTCGAGGCCCATCAACCGCATGAGCCGGGCGAGCCCACCGAGATTGACGTCCACGATGAAGCGCGGATCGCGCAGCGGGCGGGGACGGACCCGTGTCGCCGGCCCGATGTCGAGGGTCTCGAAGACCGGGTAGGCGGCGAGTCGATCGCCCGGCCGCGGATGATGACCGAAGTCGACGGATTCGCCATTCACCAGCATGAGGTCGACCTCGGTATGCGGGATGCCCGCGGCCTCGACGATATCTTTCACGGTCTGATGCGGACGGATCGGCCGCGGCTGCGCCGCGTACCGTGCGGCCGGGGGCACGAAGTCGTTCAGCTCGGCGTACACCCGCAGTTCGACACTCGCGGTCATGGAGACCATTGTCGTCCGGCTGCGGGCGCGCTGTGCGATACGCGCGAAGTCCGATCGCGGGCGGGCTCCGCGGAATCGGTCACCAGGTGTAGATATGCCCGGGTGACCACATACCGCCGTGGGTCTCCTGGGTGACCGCCGGGGTCGCCGGGACGGCCGAGGGATCGATCTTGCTGAGGCGTTGCAGTTCGCCCCAATCCTGGTCCCAGTCGTAGGCGAGGTAGGTGGCCAGGGTTTGCGAGCGCAGCAGTTGCTGACTCCAGCCCAAGGGTCCGCCGCCGGCGTGGCTTTCCCACATCGTGGTGTCGGCGGCGCCCAGGCGGTTGGGCAGGATGCGCCAGTTCGGTACCTGGGCGATGCCGTCCTTGTGGTCGAAGGGGCGCTGGCAGGGGAACTGCAGGCCCACGGCCCAGTCCAGTAGAACCGGCTGCTTCGAGCCGACCAGATCGTTCAGGGTGTGGGTCTTCGGGATGCGCGGGGGAGTCAGCGCCACCCAGCGCTGCGGATCGAGGTTGTGATCCTTGGCCACGATGCGGATCACGTTGGCCGCGGCGGGAATTCGATCCAGGGGAACCCGCAGGTTCCGCCACGACGGCGCCGGGCCGATGTCGATCGGGGTCACCCGTCCGAGTGCGTGTGCGCTCGTCGCGGAGTCGGTGCTGCCGTATTCGATCTCCACCGGTTCACCGCCGACGTATCCGTTGTTCGGACCCACCGCCTGGATGCGCCCCGCCGCCGCGATCGAGACGATATCGCTGCGATCGTGCTGCGCGGGCAGGCGGTACCAGCCGGTGACGAGATCGGCGGGCTCCTCCTCGCCGTAGGTGCCGAGTTCCGGTGTGGTCGCCGCGTCGAGACCGTAAGGCAGTGGAGCACCGCCGGTCTGGGTGGCCGACTCGCCGGTGCCGGGTTTGTCGCCGAACGATTTGGCGATACTGCTGGTCTCCTCCTTCTCGTCGGGTGACATCACGTCACCGACGCCGTTCGGCACGAATCCGCGAGCGCCGTTGGAGAAGGTGGAGAACTGGTCGCCGACGAGCGGCTGCATCAGCGAGGCGTTGGGGTCGGTTTCGACCAGGACCTTGTTCGCCAGCCCGCACGGATTGCCCACTACCGCATGGATATTCGAGGAAGCCAGCGAGAATCCCGGATATTGCGTCACCGCGCCCGCGGTGAACGAGAACACCTCGAACACCACCAGGATCGCCGCGGCCGCCATCAACGGCGGGAACTTCGCCAGGCGCCAGGCGCGCGGGGAAACCCGATGCGGTGTGCCGGGTTTCGGCGCCCGCACATGCCACCAGATCGCCAGCAGCAGGCACAGCGCGGCGATGATCAGGAATATCCGGCTGAACCCGACGCCGAGCACCGCAGGTGGCTCGTTCCACCACGGGACACCGAAACTCGAGACCCACCACCACTGGTTGACACTGGTGAAGATCTGCGCCATCGCCAGCGCCACCACCGCCGCGAACAGGGCGCGATTGCGCGGCGAGCGCATCACGCGGGGCCCCACCGCGACCGCGGTCAGTACCGCGACCGCTCCGGCCAGGCCGGCGTAGACACCGTTGTGGTGGGTGAATTTCGTCGGGCAGGTCGCCATCAGCACCATGGCCCCGAATGTCACGCCGAGCAGCCGCCGCGCCGGCCCCGGGGCGGTGAACGGAATGCGCCCGCCCTTGCGCAGCAGGACGAAGACGCAGACCAGCAGGCTCAGCCACATCGCGACCATGCCGAAGCGACGGGCGATGGAGCCGTCGGCCGACGGCATGAACAGCCACTGATAGTTCAGGTAGTCGTTGTACCAGGGGTCCGAGGGGCCGACGATGTTGTGCACGCGCTGCATCTCGAACATCGCCGAGAGCGGTTCGACGGCGAAGGCGAAGGCCAGCACCAGCATTCCGGCCGCGGCCAGCGGTGCCAGCAGCGCCCCGTACGCCCGGATCCACGCGCCGGTCGGCACCGTGTTTCCGTCCTGCGCACCGGCGAGTTCGCGTGCTCTCGGGACACCGAATCCCACGGCCGAACGCAGGCCCGCGAGCAGCGGCGCCAGGCAGATGATGCCCGAGGGCGCGGCGGTGAAACTGAACGCGGCGACCAGGATCGCGAGGGCATACGGCAGTAGCCGGTGCGTCGCGATGGCGCGCTCCACCAGGCACCAGGTGAGCAGCACGCAGACGGCGACCACCGGCTCGGGCCGCAGCCCGTTGTTGTAGGGCAGCCACACGGCCAGGAAGGCCAGCGCGCCCGTCCACACCGCCACCTTGTCGTGGCGCACCGCCACACCGAGCCGCGGGATCACCTCACGGCTCAGCGCCAGCCAGGTGACCACGGCGGCCAGCAGCGTCGGCAGTCGCATCCACGGGCTCGCGACGCTGATCTCCGACATGTGCGCGATGATGTCGTACGGCGGCGTGCCGACCGGATTCTCCGGGACGCCGAAGAACCGGAAGTAGTTGGCCATGTAACCGGACGCCAGCGAGGTGCGTGCCATCCCGAACTGGTAGCCGTCGTCGGAGGTGGTGGCCCCGATGAAATGCCACAGCAGCAGCGTGGCGAAGACGACGACGTCCACGCCGGTGAACCTCCACCATCGCTGTGGTAACAGCCGCCGCACACGCCGGCCGTCGGTGCGGTCCAGCCGGTACAGCGCGAGCAGCGCTACCAGTGTGAAGACGACAGCCAGTACTTCGGCCGCGCGCTTGAGAAAGGTCGGCGTCACCGAGAACCGGCTGTCGACCTGCACGACGACCTTGGCGCCGTCCGCCGTGGGGAGATCGCTGAAGATGCCGACCACCTGTGGCCGCCAGTCACCCGGCGGCAAGGTGGCGCCTTCGATATCGGTTCCGGTGACACCGACCTTGGTCGACGACATATCGGCGTGCACGGTCAAGGTGCCGTCGGCGACCGCATCGATCGGCACGTTCAGCAGCGATTGATTGCGCAACACGACCTCGAGTTGCGCGGGCTTTCCGTCCTGCACCGGTCGCACCCGCGCGACGAACCCGTATTTCTCCAGTTGCGGCGCACCGGCGGGCAGCGTCGATGCCAGCACGCCGCCGTGTGCGCTCAGTTGCGCTATCGACCGGCCGGGGATCGTGGCATCGAAGGTCAGCGGTGCGTAGGTGACCAATGGGGCGTCGACACTGCGGGCCGAATCGGCCTGCGGCCACGACAGGGTGGTGTGGTCCACCTTCACCGGCAGCAACGGCACCGCGAGGGCGCACAGCGCGCCCAGCAGCCCGGCGAGGAAGGCGATCGGTCCGGCCCAGTCGCCGCGCTGTCTACCCGAGGTCCTGGGTGTCGCGCCTGCAGTAGGCGCACCGTCCGCCCTCACCATCGTGTCGACCACGGTCGCCGATGCTAGCGTGACGCTTCTGTTATCCGCGATTTCGTCTCTTGTTCTCAGTCTGCACTCAGGAATCGGCGGGCGAGGCGAGGTCGCGTCCCGAGGTCGCCGACGACCCCGGCCGGTGAGTTGCCGGTGGGTAGGTCACCGTTCGCGAATCGGACATTCGATCCCCGTTCGTGGCAACGGCTTTCAGCGCATCCCGAGTCGGATGGCCGCCCGGTCGTGCGCGCGGAGGCGGGAGGGTTTGCGCAGCGGTTGCGAAGGCGCCGCTCGACGCTGCGCCACCGGTTCGATAACGTATGACCGCGCTAGCGGTATTGGCATTCTCTTTTTTCGCAAGTACCGTATTCATCAGTGGGTGACGCGGTCGCCCGGCGTAGCGGCGGGTTGGAGGTCTTCGTGCGTGTCGGAGTGATGATCGGACCGGAGAAGGGGGATTCCGCGCGCAAGCTGAGCCGGATGCTCGACGACATCGCCTGGGCCGAGGAGGCCGGGCTCGACACCGCGTGGATTCCGCAGATTCCGAGCGATTTCGACGCGCTGATCACGGTCGCGGCGATGGGATTGCGGACTCGCCGCATCGAATTGGGGACCGCCGTGGTGCCATTGCAGGCGCAGCATCCGATCGCCCTGGCACGCCAGGCGCTCTCGGCGCAGGCCGCCGCGAGTGGGCGATTGGCGCTGGGGGTGGGCCCCTCGCATCACTGGATCGTGCGCGACATGCTCGGCTTGCCGTACGAGCGCCCGGCGGCCTACACCCGTGACTACCTGGATGTGCTGGCGGCGGGACTGACCGGCCCGGGGACCGTCGACGTCGAGAACGACACGTTCTCCGTGCACAATCCGCTCGATCTGGGTCCGGTCGCCCCGGTGCCGGTGCTGGTGGCCGCGCTCGGGCCGGTGATGTTGCGCATCGCGGGGGAGCGGGCTGACGGGACCATTCTGTGGATGGCCGACGAGCGCGCGATCGCCGATCATGTGACGCCCAAGATCACCAAGGCCGCCGCCGACGCGGGCCGGACACCGCCGCGCATCGTGGCGGGACTTCCGGTCTGCCTGTGCCGGGATTCGGAGGTGGAGGAGGCGAAGGCGCGTGCCAATCGCATCCTCGGCGAGGCGGAAATCTCGCCCAATTATCAGCGCCTGCTCGAACAGGGCGATGCTCGCGACGTCGGCGACATCTGCGTGGCCGGTGACGAGGCCGCCATCGCGGCCGGATTGCGCCGTTTCGCCGAGGCGGGTGCGACCGATGTCTCGATCCGGCTGCTGCCGATCGGTGACACTCGCGGCGAACTGATCGCCTCCAAGCGCCGCACCCGCGAGATGATCGCCGGTATCGCGCGGGAATTACGATGAGCACCGACGTCTCTGCGGCGTCCGGTACGGGTCCGGACCGGCGAACCGGAGCGTTGGCGGAGCGCACCAGTGCCGGTCCGCTGGCGGGGATTCGCATTCTCGAGGTCGGCACCATGCTCGCCGGTCCGTACGCGACGATGATGCTGGCGGATCTGGGGGCCGAGGTCACCAAGCTGGAACCGGCCGGCGGCGACATCTCCCGGCAGGTCGGCGACAGCTATTTCGCGAGCCTGAACCGCGGCAAGCGCAGCATTCGTCTCGACCCAGGCAGTGCGGCCGGCCGGGCACGCCTGGGTGAGCTCGTCGCGCATTCGCATGCGCTGCTGGTGAATTTGAAACCCTCGGCGATTCACCGGCTCGGCCTGACGTACGCCTCGCTGCGGGAATTCAACCCGGCGATCGTCTGCGTCGCGATCACCGGATTCGGTCTCTACGGCGGCGACGATCCGGCCTTCGACTACATCGTGCAGGCCGCCACGGGGGTTGCCGCCCTCACCGGCGATCCGGCCGGACCGCCGACCCTGCCCGGCTATTCCTCCGCCGACAACTCCACCGGCCTGACCGCGGCGCTGGGTCTGCTCGCGCAGATCGTGTCCGGCCGCGGTGGTCAGGTGGACGTCTCGCTGCGTGATGTGATGTTGTCGCAATTGAACTATCACGCGGCGGCGTATCTCAACGAGGGCAAACATCCGCAGCGGCGCCCGTTCGGCGCGCATTCGTATTACGTTCCGGCACAGCTGTTTCCGACCGCGAACGGTTACCTGGCGTTGTTCGTCACGCACGACCGCTTCTGGAAGGCCTTCGCCGCCGAGGCCGGGGTGACGGGCTTCGACACCATGGCCGAACGCGTGGGCCGGCGAGCCGAGGTGCTCGCCGCGGTGACCGCCGCACTGGCCCGCGACGACGCCCGGGGCTGGGAGGCGCGGCTGCGCCCCCTGGGCATTCCCGCCGCCGCGGTCCGCACATTGCCCGAAGCGCTCGACGCCACGCCCGACGCCGTGGCCGTCGCGGGGACGTACCGTTTGGTGGCATCTCCCATCCGAATCGACGGCTACACACCGGAATACGGCCCGCCCCCCCGGCTGGGTGAACACGACAACCAGGAGCCGGTGCGTTGAGTCGATAGGCGCCGACCAGCGTCGGCCTCGGCGCTGCTCACACCGATACGGCCACATCCCTGCGGGAACCGAGGCGGCCGACCGGGGACGACCGCCCGCGGACTCCGCTCATTCGTAATGCACCGTCACCGACTCGGTGTCCGGCACCGCTTGGCAGGTGAGGACGTAGCCGTCCTCGACCTCGTCGTCGGCGAGGGCGTCGTTCACCCGCATCGTGGCGCTGCCCTCGCTGAGCCGGGCCATACAGGTGGCGCAGTTGCCGGATTCGCAGGAGAACGGCGGGGTCAGGCCCGCGCGGCGGGCGCTTTCCAGTAGGGTCTCGCCGGCGTGGCGCGGCACCGTGGCCTTCTTGCGATTGAGGAAGATCGTGATCGTGCCACCGCCAGCGCCGGATTCGGTTGCGGGCGTGGCGGTATCGGAGGTGGTTGCGGGTGCCGGCTCGGTCGCCGAATCGGCGAGTTCGGGGACCGGTGCGCCGAACCGTTCGCTGAAGATCACCCCCGGGCCGGGCAGGGCCGCCTCCACCATCTCCATGAATTTCTCCGGTCCGCACACATAACTGTCGCCGTGACCGTCCGCGCCGACGAAGTCGCGCACCGCCCTCGGGTCGAGCAGCCCGGCGGCACTGTCCAGATGCCGGATCACCTGGAGCCGGCCCGGATAGCGCTCCGCCAGCTCGGGCAGTGCCGCGCCGAAGATCACCGATTCCGCGTCGCGGTCCGCGCACAACAGCCGCACGCGGCGCTCGGTGGTCGCCAGGGCGCTCTTTGCCAGCGAGAGCACCGGCGTGATCCCGCTGCCGCCGGTGAAGCCCAGGAGCGGAACCTCGGTGTCGCGCAGGCAGAATCGGCCGGCGGGTCGGCCCATATCGATCACGTCACCCTCGGACACGTTGTCCAGCAACCAGTTCGAGACCTTGCCTCCCGGCACCCGCTTGACCGTGGTCATCAGTTCGGAGTCGGTTTCCGGTGCGCTGGACATCGAATAGGACCGATACAGATCGGTGCCGTCGACCCGGACCCGGAAGGTGCAGAACTGTCCGGCGCGATAGGTGAGCGGGCCGTCGTGCGGGGCCAGCACGAAAGTCCGCGCATCGGCGCACTCCTTCACGATCCGGGTCACGGTCGCGGGCCGGAACATCGGGGGACTCGCCATGGAACGCCTCTCCTGGTATTAAGATTCTTATACAAAGAGAATAGCGTTCTCCTGAACGAGATGGGATTTTCTCATGACCGAGCCGACGGCGATCGTGTTCGACGATCGGCACTACAGCCTGTCGCAGCTCGACGAGCTGGCCGGCGGACTGGCCGAGACCCTGCACGCGCGCGGCGTTCGCGCGCGCAGCCGGATCGCCGTGATGTCGTCGAATCGCCCGGAATTCGTGCTCGCGGTGCTGGCGGCGTGGAAGCTCGGCGCGGCGGTGGTCCTGCTGAGCCCGGCGTGGCGGCGAGCCGAGGTCGAGCACGCGCTCGCGATCACCACACCCGGATTCGCGGCCGGCGACCATCCGGTGCTGGCGGAACTGATGCCCATGCTCGATCTCGACGACCCGATCACGCCCAGCCGCGCGGAATTCGACCCGCCGGATCCGGAATCGGATGCAGTGCTGGTGTTCAGCTCCGGCACCACCGGCCTGCCCAAGGCGGTGCGCCACACGCACGCCTCGTTCGCGGCCGCGGTGCGGGACTGGCAGCAGGTGCTGGAGTTGGGCAGCGACGACCGGATCCAGATCCTGACCCCGCCGTCCCATATCCTCGGCCTGCTCAACATCGTCACCGCGCTGCGGGTGGGCGCCTGGATGCGGCTACATCGCCGCTTCGACCTGGAGTCGATGCTGCGCAGCATCGAACGCGACCGCATCACCGTGGAGATGGCGGTGGCGCCGATCGCGCTGGCCATCGCCTCGCATCCGCAACTGGAATCGTTCGACCTGTCCTCGCTGCGCTACATCATGTGGGGCGCGACGCCGGTGACGGTGAGCGTGGCCGAAACCGTGACCCGCCGCACGGGCGTGCGCTGGCTGCCCGCCTACGGCGCCACCGAACTGCCGGTGCTGGCCTGTAATCCGATCGAAGGCGCCCGGCTGGACACGGTGGGACGCGCCGCGCCCGGGGTATGCCTGCGAACGGCGTCGCTCGAGGACGGAAAACCTTTGCCGCCCGGGAAGATCGGGGAGATCCAGGCGCGGTCGCCGTCGCTGATGGCGGGTTATCTGCCCGATGGCGCGGACGCGGGGGCCGTCGTGGACGGCTGGTACCGCACCGGCGATGTCGGCTGGATCGACGCCGACGGCTGGGTCCGCATCACCGATCGGGTGAAGGAGATGATCAAGGTCCGCGGCTTCCAGGTCGCGCCCGCCGAGATCGAGTCCGTCCTGCACGGGCATCCCGCCGTCGCCGATTGCGCGGTCTTCGGTGTGGCCGACGGCGCCGACGGCGAGGCGATCGTCGCCGCGGTGTCGGCCGCCGCGCCGGTGACCGCGGAGGAGTTGTCCGCTCTGGTCGCCGATCGCCTGGCCGGATACAAGCGGCTGCGCCGGGTGGTGTTCGTCCCCGACATTCCGCGCCTGCCGTCCGGCAAGGTGCTGCGCCGAGTCCTCGAGGAGCGCTATGGACGTCCGTCTGACCAGTGAACAGCGCCAATTGCGTGATGCCGCAGCCAAGTTGGCCGACGATCTGGGGCCCGGCTCGGTAGCGGAACTGGCCGACCGGGAGCGGATCACGCGGCTGGACAAGACCGTCGAGCTGACCGGATGGCGAGCCCTGCGCTCCGACGGCGCGTCGGGCGTGGAAGTGGCGCTGGTGGCCGAGGAATTCGCGCGCGGACTGGTCGACGTGGCGTTTCTGGGTCCGGTGCTGGCCGACGATCTGCGCGGCCATCCCGCCGGGGACGAGGGTCGCTGGACACTGGGGGTGCGTGGACGGGCCGTCGACGCGGCCGGATGTGATCGGGCGGTGGTGCTCGCCGACGGTCAGGTGCTGGCCGGCCGGCTGGGTCCCGCCGCGCCGTCGGCGGATCCGACCAGGGCGGCGGCCGAGCTCGACGGGCGGCTCGAGCACATCGGGGAACTGTCGCCGGATCAGGCGTCGCAATGGCTCGCCCTCGCCCTGGTCGGCACCACCGCGGACCTCCTGGGCGCCGCCCGGGGCGCGCAGCGGCTGGCCGTCGACTACGCGAAAATCCGTGCCCAGTACGGCAAGACGATCGGCTCCTACCAAGCCGTGGCGCATCTGCTCGCCGAATCGCAGGCCTTGATCGAGGGATCGGTCAGCGTGCTGCGCTACGCCGCCTGGGGAGTGGACGAACTGTCGCCCGACGAGGCGGTGCGCGCCGCCCGCATCGCCAAGATCTACGGTGCCCGCGCCGCGCGCACCGTCTGCGAAACCGCCATCCAGGTGCACGGCGGCATCGGCAACACCTGGGAATGCCTGGCGCACATCTACCTTCGCCGCGCCCTGGTCTCGACCGAACTGTTTCCCGTCCGTCTGGAGGAGATCGCCCGTGGACTTTCGTGACTCACCGGCCGAGGCCGAATTCCGGGATCGGTTGCGGCGCTGGCTGTCCGAGGTCGCCGGCGACTTCCCGACCTCGGGTGACGAATACTGGGCCCGTCAGGGCGCGTGGCATCGCGCCCTGTACCGGGCCGGTTTCTTCGGATCGTCGTGGCCGAAGGAGTTCGGCGGACACGATCTGGCGCCGGTCTACGACGTGATCGTCGACGAGGAACTGGCCCGCGCGGGCGCCCCGCCGCGGCCGAGTCTGGGCTATCTGATCCAGGGCCTGGGCCGCCACGGCAACAGGGAACTGCAACAGCGATTCCTGCCCGGCATGATCGACGGCACCGAACGCTGGTGCCAGGGCTTCAGCGAACCGGGAGCCGGTTCGGATCTCGCCGCCCTGACCACCACCGCCACCCTCGAAGGCGACCACTATGTGATCCACGGCCACAAGATCTGGACCAGCTACTCCGATGTCGCGGACTGGTGCCTGCTGCTGGCCCGCACCGATCCGCAAGCGCCTCGGCACAAGGGGATTTCGGCGTTCATCGTGTCGATGAAGCAGCCGGGTGTGCAGCAGCGGCCGCTGCGCATGATCAGCGGTATCACCACCGAATTCGGGCAGGTGAGTTTCGACGGCGCCACCGTGCCGGCCGATCGGATGGTTGGCGCCCCCGGTGAGGGCTGGAAGCTGGCGATGACCGTCGTCGGTCACGAGCGGGAGCCGTCGACTCTCGGCTATTCGGCCCGCTACGCCAAGACGGTGCGCGCGTTGGTCGACCGCGTCGACGGGCTGCTGCCCGACGAATTGACCTGGGCGGCGGTGCAATCGGAGATGTTGCGGCTGCACGTGCGGCGCCGGTTGTCCGAACAACTGGACGGCGTCTCGCACGGCCCCGACGGCTCACTCGACAAACTGCTCATGACGTGGGTGGACCAGGCCGTCGGCCATGCCGCGCTGACCGTCGCCGGCACCGACGACGCCGATATGTTCGGCACCTACCTCTACAGCCGCGCGCAGAGCGTCATGGGCGGCACCTCGCAGATTCAGAAGAACATCATCGCCGCCCGCATACTCGGATTGGGAGCCTGACATGTACGACCTGCCCGCCGAAGTCGACGTCCGGGCCGAGGGCCCGATTCGCATCATCACCTTGAACCGCCCCGACGCGCTCAACGCCGTCGACGACGCGCTGCACACCGGGCTGGCCCGGCTGTGGCCGCGACTCGGCGAGGATCGGGAGGCCCGCGTCGCGGTACTCACCGGCGCCGGGCGCGCCTTCTCCGCCGGCGGCGACTTCGCCTACCTCGGCGAATTGAGCCGCGATGCCGAGTTGCGCGCGAAAACCATTGCGCACGGCCGCGATATCGTGCTCGGGATGGCTCGGTGCCGGGTGCCGATCGTGGCCGCCGTGAACGGGCCCGCGGTCGGCTTGGGCTGCAGCCTGGTCGCCCTCAGCGATATCGTCTACATCGCCGAACAGGCCTATCTCGCCGATCCGCACGTGCAGGTGGGACTGGTGGCCGCCGACGGCGGCCCACTGACCTGGCCGCTGCACACCAGCCTGCTGCTGGCCAAGGAGTACGCGCTGACCGGTGACCGGATCCCGGCCGAGCGGGCGCGGGAGATGGGTTTGGTCAATCACGTGGTCGCCGATCCGGTCGCCGAGGCACGCGCCTGCGCCGAACGGATCATCCGGTTGCCCAGGCAGGCAGTCGAATCCACCAAGCGGATCCTGAACCTGCAGCTCGAGCGCGCGGTGCTGGCCACTCTCGACTTCGCGCTCACCGCCGAGGACCTGACCTTCCAATCGGAGGATCTGCGCGCCAATCTGGCCCGGTTGTCGGCGCCGAAGAACGGCGCGAAGAAGTAGCCGTGGCAGCGGTAGGTGGAGTGGAGGCAGGCCGGGCAGTGGCAGGCGGGGCGCAGTGGTATCTGTTCCTGCCGCAGATCCGGTTCGATATGGCCGAGATCGTGGCGCGGGCCCGGGCGGCGGAGGCCGGCGGATTCGACGGGATCGCCTTCATCGATCATCTGCGGGCGCCCGGCGCCGAACAGCAGCCGCTGTGGGAGGCGATGACGGTCGCCGCCTGGGTGGCCGCGCGCACCGAACGGTTGCGCATCGGCCACCTGGTGCTCTGCGACGCGCTGCGCCATCCCGCGATGCTGGCGAAACAAGCGGTGGCGTTGCAGGAGGCCAGCGGTGGCCGGTTCGAGCTGGGGCTCGGGTCGGGGTCGGTGCCGAAGGAACTGGCCGACTTCGACATCGGCCACGAGAACGGGCCGGCCCGCCGGGCCCGGTTGGAACGCACGCTGGCACTGCTGCCGCGGTATTGGTCGGGTGAGGGGGACCTCGGCCTGGCACCCGCACCGACGTCGCGGATTCCGATCGTGATCGGCGGGTCCGGTCCCGCGACGATGGCGCTGGTGCGTCGTTACGCGGACTGGTGGAACCTGCCGGCCAACCAGCTCGACCGGCTGCCACGGTTGCGGTCGAGCGCCGGGCGGGCGCGCGTGTCGACCCAGCAGCTGGTGGGTTTCGTGGGACGCCGCGCCGATCCCGACCGGGTGCGCGAGGTGAGCCGGCGCCGATTCGGTTATCTGGTAGGCGGTTTGGTGTGTGGAAATGCCGAGGAGCTGATCGCGCACTTCGCCGCTGCCGCGGAGCAGGGTGTCGAACGGTTCTACATCTGGTTCACCGATTTCGCGCACCCGGAGACTCTCGCCGAATTCGGTGACGCGGTCATCGGTGGCATGCGCCGCGCCCGGTCGTAACGACCGCCGGAGCCGCCGCGCTGTGCCGACGACGGCTAGCGTTGCGCCAGCAGCACTTCCGACTGTTGGACCGATCCCGTGATGCCGGTCGCGTCCTGCCGCGCGAGCAGTACCGCGGCCTCCGCCATGGTTTCCGGCGGTTCGACCATCTCCGCCGGAATCCGCTGTCCGCCGCCACCGGCCCGCCAGCCCTCGGTGAGAACCACCCGCGACGGGCACAGACAGTTGACGGCGATATTGTCCGCGCGCAGATCGGCCGCCAGTCCCAGATACATGCGCTCCACGGCGGCCTTGGTGATCCAATAGGCGTTGGCGCCGCGGTCGAGCATGCCGACGCCGGTGGTCGTGATGGCGATCATCGAACCGCCGCCGCGAGCACGCAGCAGCGGAATCGCCGCCCGGGTGACGTGGAAGACGCCGGTGAGGTTGACGTCCAGACAGCGCTGCCAGCGGGCGTCCGGGGTCGATTCGATCGGGCTCAGTGCCAGTACCCCGGCATTCGCCACCACGATGTCGACCCCGCCGAATTCGGAAACCGTTGCCACCAAGGCTGTCTCGACGGATTCCGCGCTGGTGACATCGCAGGCCACCGGCAGGGCCCGGCCGCCGGATTCGGTGATCCGCTGTGCCACCGAGTGGATGGTTCCGGGCAACCGCCCCGGTTCCCGCGAGCGGGCGGCGACGGCCACCTCGGCCCCCGCCGCCGCCAGGCCGTGCGCGATCGCGGCGCCGATACCGCGGCTGGCACCCGCTACGAACGCGACTTTGCCTGTCAGAGAGGTCATTTGGGCGGGAAGCGCAGGGCGCCGTCGAGGCGGATCACCTCACCGTTGAGGTAGTCGTTCTCCACGATGGACTGCACCAGTTGCGCGTATTCCGTGGAGCGGCCCATCCGCTTGGGATGCGGAACCTGTTTGCCCCAATAGGCTTCCAGCTGATCGGCGGCCTTACCGTAGGCGGGGGTGTTGAACGTGCCGGGTGCGATGGTGACCACGCGGATGCCCAGCGGTGACAGGTCACGTGCGGCGACCAGCGTCATGCCGACCACCCCGCCTTTGGCCGCCGAGTACGGCAACTGCCCGATCTGGCCCTCGTAGGCGGCGATCGACGCCGTGTTCACGATGACACCGCGCCGGCCCTCCTCGCCCGGCTCGGACTGGGCGATCGCCGCGGCCGAGAGTCGCAGCACATTGAATACGGCGGTGAGATAGAACTCGATCGTGGTGCGGAACCCGTCGAGCGCGAGCGGGCTGCCGTCCTTGCCGACCAAGCGGCCACCGCTGGCCGGCCCGCCGTGCGCGTCCACCGAGATGCGCAGCGGGCCCAGCGATTGCGCCTCGGCGATCGCCGCCTGCACCGACTCCTCGCTGGTGGCGTCGGTGTGCACGTAGCGGATGCCGAGTTCGGCGGCCAGCTCCTTGCCCTTGTCGTCGGCGACATCGGCCACCACCACCTTGGCTCCCGCGGCGTGCAGCCGCCGCACCGTCGCTTCGCCCAGCCCCCCGGTGCCGCCCACCACGATCGCGGCGCTACCGCTGATCTCCATGACGCTGCCCTCTCTTGAAATCAACACTCTCTTGCTGAGAGAATAATGTTCTCATGAACATTAGCATGATCCTCGAGATGGCGGCCTCGGCCGGAAACCGGCCGGTGATCACCGTCGACGGCCGTTCGCTCACGGCGTCGCAATTGCTGCGACTGGCGCGCCGCGCGGCCGCGGAGTTCGCCGACAGTTCGGCCGTGCTGTATCTGGGCACGAACCACCTGGCCTATCCGGTGGCGCTGTTCGGCGCCGTGCTGGCCGCGGTGCCGTTCGTGCCGCTGAACTATCGGCTCGGCGAACAGCAACTCTCGGCACTGCTGGCGCGGCATCCGGGTGCGCGGGTGCTGCGCCCCGGGGATCTCGACGCCCTGGTGGAAACCGATGCGGCACAGCCCGATCAGGAACCGCAGTCGGCCCCGTGGGACGGCGAGGCGGTGGCCGCGATCATCTATACCAGCGGCACCACCTCCGAACCCAAGGCGGCGCTGCTGCGACACCGGCATCTGATGGCCTACCTGCTGAACACGATGGAGTTCGGCACGGCCGCGGAATCCGACGCATCGCTGGTATCGGTCCCGCCGTACCACATCGCGGGACTCACCAATCTGCTCTCCAATCTCTACACCGGCCGCCGTGTGGTGTACCTGCCGGCGTTCGAACCGCAGCGATGGCTGCAAACCGTTCGGGCCGAGCGGATCACGCACGCCATGCTGGTGCCGACCATGCTGGCCCGCATCGTCACCGCGGTCGACGGCGCCGACGCGGCTACGCCGACGCTCGCGAGCCTGGCCTACGGCGGTTCACGGATGCCGCGGCCGGTGCTGGAACGGGCGCTGGCGATGTTCCCCGAGGCCGGGTTCGTCAATGCCTACGGCCTCACCGAAACCGCCTCCTCGGTGGCGGTGCTCGGACCGGAGGATCATCGCGCCGCACAGGCCGCGACCGATCCCGCGATCCGCGAGCGGCTGAGCTCCGCCGGCCGGGCGCTGCCGGGCGTCGAATTCGACATTCGCAGTGCCGCGGGGGAATCGCTGCCGATCGGGCAGACCGGACTCGTGTACGTGCGGGGCGAGCAGATCTCGGGAGAGTACGGTGCGCGCACCGCGCTGGATGCCGACGGCTGGTTCGGCACCCGTGACCTGGGCAGGCTGGACGAGGACGGCTATCTGTTCATCGAGGGCCGCGCCGACGACACCATCATCCGCGGCGGGGAGAACATCGCACCGGCCGAAATCGAGGATGTGCTGCTCACCCATCCCGGGATCAGCGAGGCCGCGGTGATCGGGGTGCCCGATCCGGAATGGGGGCAGCGCCTGGTCGCGGTCGTGGTGGGCGCCGGTGATCCCGAAGAGATCAAGCGGTGGGTGCGGGAGCGGATGCGGTCCTCGAAAACCCCCGACGCGATCGTCTTCCGCGCCGAACTGCCCAAGACCGAAACCGGAAAACTGTTGCGCCGCAACCTCGTCGCCGAATTGGAGAGCTCCCATGCCTGAAGCCGTCATCGTCTCCGCCGTGCGGACCCCCATCGGAACCGCGCGCAAGGGCACGCTGCGCGACACCAACGCCTTCGACCTCGCCCACCATGTGGTCGCGGCGGTCGCCCGCGATATCGACCCGAGCCGGGTGGACGACGTCATCCTCGGCGAGGGCCGCTACGGCGGCGGGGTGCTGGCCCGCCACGCGGCGGTGACGGCCGGGCTCACCACAGTACCGGGACTGGCCGCCAACCGGCACTGCGCGGCGGGAATGGCCGCGGTGCAGAGCGCGGCGGCCGGAATCCGTTCGGGGATGGACGAACTCGTCCTCGCCGGTGGTGTGAATTCCGATTCCACCGGGCCCCGGGTGCGGTTCCGGGTCGGTGCGGACGAATGGATCGACCCGTGGGTCTCGCCGTCGCATCCGGACCGCCCGGACGCGCCCAATCTGGATATGTCGATCACCGTCGGCTGGAATACCGCGGTCAAGGCGGGAATCTCGCGCGAGGAGATGGACGCCTGGGCCCTGCGTTCGCATCGCAACGCGATCGCTGCCATCGACGAGGGCCGGTTCAAGGAGGAGATCGTCGCGATCGAGACGCCGCACGGCGAATTCTCCGTCGACGAACATCCGCGCCGCGACACCAGCCTGGAGCGGCTCGCCGGATTGAAGGTGCTGCATCCGGAGATCGAGGGGTTCTCGATCACCGCGGGTAACGCCTCGGGATCCAACGACGGCGCCGCCGCGCTGGCCATCGCCTCGGATCGGCTGGGCCTGCCCGCGCTGGGTGTCATCCGTTCGTGGGCCTCGGTGGGCGTGGACCCCGCCGACACCGGCCTGGCGCCGATCGAGGCGATCACCAAATCGGTTGCGCGGGCGGGTATCTCACTGTCCGAGGTGAAGCTGATCGAGATCAACGAGGCCTTCGCCTCGGTCCCGCTGGCCGCGGTCAAGGCGCTGGACCTGGATCCCGAGCGGGTGAACTACAGCGGCAGCGGCTGCTCGCTGGGGCATCCCGTGGCAGCCACCGGCGCCCGCATGATCGTCACCCTGGTCCACGAATTGCGCCGTCGCGGCGGCGGATTCGGTATCGCGGCGCTGTGCGCCGGGGGTGGTATGGGATCGGCGACCGTGATCGAGGTGCCCGCTCCGTGACCACCGCCGGGCGTGAGGCCAAACGGCTGCTCGCCGCCGCCCGGGAGGGTTCCCTGCGAGCCACCGGGCGGTTGCTGAGCATGGTCGAAAACGGCAGCCGCGACGAGGTTCTCGCGCTGCTCGGCTCGGTCGCCACGCCTCGGGTGCTGGGCGTCACCGGCCCGCCGGGCGCCGGAAAATCGACCACGGTCGCGGCGCTGGTCGGCACGTATCGGGCGCAGGGTGCGAGGGTCGCCGTCCTCGCGGTCGATCCGTCCTCGCCCTACAGCGGCGGCGCTCTGCTCGGAGACCGCATCCGCATGTCGGCCCATGTCGGCGACCCCGGTGTGCTGATCCGCTCGGTGGCCACCCGCGGGCATATCGGCGGCCTGGCCGCGGTGGTGCCGGCCGCGATCCGGCTGCTCGCCGATCTCGGCTACGACCGGATCGTGGTCGAGACGGTCGGGGTCGGGCAATCGGAGATCGAGGTCGCGGCGGTCGCCGATCCGACCGTGGTCATCCTGAATCCCGGTGCGGGAGACGCGATTCAAGCCGCCAAGGCGGGGCTGCTGGAGATCGCCGACATCCTCGTGGTGAACAAGGCCGACCGGCCCGGCGCCGACCGGACGGTGCGGGAACTGCGCGGCGAATCCTCGGCCCCCATCCTGACCCTTGTCGCGGAGAACGGCACCGGTGTGGCCGAACTGGCCGAGGCCATCGACGCGCACCAGCGCAGCGACAACCCCGAACGCCGCGCCGCCCGCGCCCGGGCGCAGATCCTGTCGCTGGTGCACACCCGCGTGCGAGCCCATCCCGACCTGGCACGGCTGGCCGAGGAAGTCGCCCGCGGGAGCCTGGATGCCTACACGGCCGCGGAGCGGCTGGTGCCGCGTTCGCCCGCGGTCCCGGCACCGGCCATCCGGTGGTGAGGTAGTTCCCGGCCGGCTCAGTGTCCGCCGCGGCGAGCGTAGAAGATCTTGCCGACCTGCAGATACGCGAGCCGGTCCGCCAGCCGAGAACTGAGCCGGCGGGTGAGGTTGTAGACGTGGGCGTCCTTACCGATGACCACCCGGCCTCGCCCGCGCATCGTTGCGTCGATCATTCGTTTCGCGACCCGTTCCGGACGTGCCGCGAATGCTCTGGCCACGGGTTCGGGTGCTCCCAGTTGCGCCGCGCTCGCGCGCACGAGATCGGTCCACACCGTCCCCGGGAGAGCCGTGGTCACCGTGACGGCGGAGCGCCGCCCGCGCAGATCCTGGGACAATCCGTATCCGAACATCGCGAGCGCGGCTTTGGAGGCCCCGTAGAACGTCGAACCCGGAACGGGCACGATCGCCGAGAGGCTCGAGGTGTTCATGATCGTGGCCTCCGGGCGCTGCGACAGGTGCGGGAGGAATGCCCGGCACATCCATACGGAGCCGAAGAAGTTCACCCGCATCAAGGTGTCGATGCGGTCGTCGTCGACCTCGGCGACGGTCTGCATCTGCTGGGCGATTCCGGCGATGTTGAACAGGCCGTCGACATGGCCGTGCGCGGCGATCACCGCATCGGGGAAGGCCTGCACCGCGTCGCGATCTCCGATGTCGAGGCGGTGGGCCGAGAACCGGGATCGGTCGGTGACCAGGTCCGCGGTCGCGGCCAGTGCCTGCTCGTCGAGGTCGGCGCCGGCGACGATCGCTCCTCGTCGCACCAATTCGAGGGCGACGCAGCGCCCGATGCCGTTACCCGCGCCGGTGACGACGAATACCTTGCCAGCGACCTGCACCGGACGAACTCCTTCCGCCCCTCCGCGCACCGCGCTCGAAACCCATCGAGCGGAAAGAGGGTTCTAGAACAGGTTCTATCACTTCGCGGCGGCCGGGAAACAGCCGGCCATCGGCTTACGCGACGCGGAGAACCGGCCCGATGCCGGATGGGCCGACCGGGAAAGGGCTCGGCTAGGGGAACCGCACCATGGCTTCCTGGGCGAAAGACGCGACCAGCGAACCGTTCTCGGTGAAGACGTCCCCGCGGCCGAAGCAGCGGCCCTGTGCCATCACCGGGCTGTCCTGGCGCAGCAACAGCCAGTCGTCGGTGCGGAACGGCCGGTGGAACCAGAGGGTGTGGCTGGTGACCGCGGAGCGGAACGCGGTGCCGTTGCCGCGCTGGCACACCCCCTCGATCGGGCGCAGTGCCGTGCCGATCAGGGTGAGGTCGGTGGCGTAGCCGGTCAAGGCCGGTGCGAGCGTGGCGTCCGCGGCCGGTGTGCGCATCCAGAACTCGAATTCCGGTGCGGCCGAACCGGTGTCGTCGAGGTCGACGTTCGTGCGGGTCTCCCACGGGATGATGTCGAATCCGGCCTTGTGCTCGGCCGACAGCAGCGGGCCGATCGGTGCGGTCGCCTGTTGCTCGGGCCCGTCGTCGGCGGCGTGCAGGGAAATGGCCGCGGTGGCAACGATTCCCGATGCCTGCTCGGCCAGTATCGTCGCCGAGGCGAAGGTCCGTCCCTGATGCTGGACCTGCACCCGGTACCGCAGCGCCTCGTCCGGTTTACCCTCGCGGGGAAACAGCGCATGCAGCGATTTGACGGACTTGTCCGGACAGGCCAGCTGGGCGGCGCGCACGAATTGCGCCAGCAGCTGGCCGCCGAAGATCCGGTAGTACCCCAGGCTCTGGTTGGGGCCGGAGAACACCGCGGTATCGCGGTCGTCCTCGGCCGGAACCGAACGCAGGTCGAGACAAGCGAGAAGGTCGCTCCACAGATCGGGCATGGATCCGAGTGTAAGCGACCTTCTCGATTACGAGAATGAAATTCTCAGTCTTGCGCAAAGCCGTGGGCGCAGAAGTTCCACACCTCTTCGGCGGTGATGGGGTGGGTGGTCTCCTCGTCGGTGCCGCCGGTGGACTGCGCGGTGAACATCACCGTCTGCATGACCATCGCCGCGGTCCGGCGCGCGTTGAGATCCTTGCGCAACCGGCCCTGTGCCTGGGCCTTCTCCATCAACTCTGTGATCAGGCTCAGCAGCGGCGCGTGCGCCACCTTCACCTGCGCGGGATGCGAAACCAGTAGCTGCGGCGCGAAATCGGTGAACAGCGGCCGCTGCGCGGTCGGATCCGGGCGGCTCAGTTCGAACAGCAGCTCGATGGTCACCCGGAGCTGGTCGATCGGATCGTCCTGCCCGTCGGCGGCAGCGCGCAGCTGGTCCGCGGTGCGGCTGAGCGCATCCTCGAACAGGGCCAGCAGCAGTTCGTGTTTACCGTCGAACTGCAGGTAGAAGCTGCGCAGCGATTGTTTGGAGCGGTCCACCACTTCCTGCACGGTGAAGTCGGTGGTGCCCTTCTCGGTGATGATGGCCTGCGCCGCGTCGAGGAAGCGCTGTACTCGCTGTTCGGCACGCAATTTCGCGGTCCGGATCGAGCGCTCGACGGCGCGTTGCTTCCAGGCGGGCTCTTCGCTGGGGCTGCTCACGGTCGGCTCGGTCCTTGGTTATGTGTGCAGAACATGAATGCACTGTACCGGAGAATGTCATGTTCCCGGGCACCGAGGGCGCGTGTTCGGGAACGGCACGAGAGACTGTTACTTTCTGTTGTGGAGAATGATATTCTCGCGTCGGTAGGCAGTCTAGTGGCCAGAGAGGCGGTCCGGGATGCTTTTGGAGTTCGACTCCGAACAAAGACTCTGGCGCGACACCGTGCGCGAGGCGGTCGGCAGACAATGCCCGGCGACGCTGATCCGGGAGATCGCCGACAAGGACGGTGACCCGATGCCCTTGTGGCGCAGCTACATCGGGCTGGGCTGGACCGAATTGACCGGGGACGCGGCCGCTGTCGAGCTGGCGATCGTCCTCGAGGAACTGGGCCGGGCCACCGATCCGACGCCGTATCTGGCCACGATGACCCAATTCGCGCCGCTGGCACCGGAATTCGCGGATCCCGCACGGTCGGGCACGGCCGTGTACGACGGTGTGAACGCGGTCCTCGACGCCGACGGCTGGGTGCTCGGCGGCACCGCGCACCACGTCCTGGACGGTGACCGCGCCGAACAGTTCGCGGTGGTGACCAGGGCCGGTGTGTTCGTGGTGCCGGCCGCCGAGGTGCAGGTGCGCCGCAGTGCGGTCTTCGATCCCGTGCTGCATATCGCCGAGGTGCGCTTCGAAGGCGTGCGTGCCGGACACGATCGGCGCAGCACCGTGGATGTGGCGCGGGCGCGTCAGTTCGCCGTCACCGGAATGGCTCTGACCGTCGTCGGTGCCTGCCGGCGGATTCTGGATCTGGTGCTCGACCATGTGCGCACCCGCCACCAGTTCGGCGTGCCGATCGGCTCGCTGCAGGCGGTCAAACACAAGGCCGCCGATATGCACGTGGCGATCGAGCGGGCCCGGGCGCTGGCCTATTTCGCCGCGCTGACCATCGCCGAGGACGATCCGCGCCGGGCGCTGGCGGCCTCGATGGCGAAGGCCGCCGCGGGAGAGTGCCAGAACGTGGTGTTCCGCAACGGATTACAGCTGTTCGGAGCTATGGGATTCACCTGGGAGAACGACCTGCAGTTCGCGCTCAAACGTGCCCAGGCCGGCGAGCTGATGCTCGGCGGTGCGGCCGAACACCGGGCGCTGATCGCCGAGGAGTGCCGTGCAACTGAGATTTGACGACGACGTCGAGGAGTTCCGGGCCGAATTCGCAGCCTTCCTCGACGCCCATCTGCCCGATGCGGCCACCGCGAGCCGGCGGCGGTCGCATTCCAGTGCCGACGTGCCCGAATGGGCGCGGGACTGGCAGCGGCTGCAGTTCGATCACGGCTGGCTGCTGCCCGGTAATCCGCCCGAATTCGGCGGGCGCAATGCCACCATCCTGCAGCAGTACGTGCATCTGCAGGAGCTGTCGGATCGGCGCATCTATCACAGCTTCAATCCGCAGGGCGTCGGAATCGTCGCGGCCTCGCTGCTGTCGTTCGGCACCGAGGAGCAGAAAACCCGTTGGGCGAGAAGGATTTTGCGCGCGGAGATCACCGCCGCACTCGGCATGAGCGAACCCGGCGCGGGATCGGATCTGGCCGGTCTGCGTACCCGGGCGGTGCGCGACGGTGACGAATTCGTCGTCGACGGGCAGAAGGTGTGGACCTCCGGCGCCCACGACGCCGACGTGCTGCTGACCTTCGTGCGCACCGATCCGGACGCGCCGAAACACAAGGGCATCAGCGTGCTGCTGATCCCCACCGATACCCCCGGCGTGACGCGCCGGCCGTTCGCCTCGGTGTGCGGTCCGCACGATCTGGATTTCAACGAGGTGTTCTTCGAAGGCGTGCGGGTGCCGGCGGAGAATCTGGTCGGCCCGCTGCACGGCGGATGGGGTGTCGCCAACGGTTCACTCGGACACGAACGCACACTGCTGTGGTTGTCCTACGCGGACCGGCTCGAGGAACTCGCCGCCGATTTCGCTCCGCAGACGGTGCTCGATCGCGATCACTACGCCACCCTGATCATGGACAGCTACGCCCTGCGGTTACTGGGTTCGGCGGCGCTGGCCCGGGCCGCGCGCGACGAACAGGATGTGGCGGCGCTGTCGGTGCTGAAGGTCTTCGGTTCCGAGGCGGTGCAGACCGCCTCCGGACACGCGCTGCGCGCGCAGGGAGCCGATGGCCTGATCCACCCGGCGCGGACCTCGGCGTTCAACCCGTTGAATCTGGATGCCTTCGGCGCCAGCTGGTTCGAACGCTATACCCGCAGTTTCGCCGGGACGATCGCCGGCGGCACATCCGAAATCCAGCGCAACATCATCGCCGAGCGCGTGCTCGGTCTGCCCCGAGGCTGAGGAGTCGCCATGTCGTACATCGAATACGAGGTCGCCGACAAGATCGCGACCATCTCACTCAACCGCCCGGAGGCAGCCAACGCCCAGAACGGCGAACTACTGGAAGAACTGGATGCCGCCTGGCAGAAGGCCGGCGCCGACGACGATGTCGCGGTGATCGTGTTGCGCGCCAACGGGAAACACTTCTCCGCCGGACACGATCTCAAGGACCGCTCGTGGCCGGACCCGTCGACGGTCACCCTCGAGCGCATCTACGCCATCGAATCGAGGAAGTACCTCGAATTCTCGCTGCGCTGGCGCAACATCCCGAAGCCGTCCATCGCCGCAGTGCAGGGCCGCTGCATCGCGGGTGGGCTGCTGCTGTGCTGGCCGTGCGATCTGATCGTCGCCGCCGAGGACGCACAGTTCTCCGATCCGGTGGTGATGATGGGCATCGGCGGCGTCGAATACCACGGGCACACGTGGGAATTGGGCCCGCGCAAGGCCAAGGAGATCCTGTTCACCGGGCGGGCGGTCACCGCGCGGGAGGCCGAACAGATCGGCATGGTCAACAGTGTCGTGCCGCGTGCCGACCTCGACGCCCGCACCCGGGCACTGGCCGAACGCATCGCCGCGATGCCGCCGTTCGGTCTGCGCCAGGCCAAGCGCGCGGTCAACCAGACCCTCGATGTGCAGGGCTTCTACGCGGCCATCCAGTCGGTGTTCGACGTGCACCAGACCGGGCACGGTAATGCGCTGAGCGTCAACGGTTATCCGATTCTGGTCAACCTGGACGAGATGAAACAGAAGATCGAGTGAAGGGTATATCCATGCGCAACAAGATGATTCGCGGCGCGGCGAGTCTGTGCGGCATCGCGGTGATCGCAGCGGCGACCGTCACCGGCTGTAGCGACGACAAGTCCGACAACAGCGCCTCGACCACCACGGCCGCGGCGGCGACCACCTCGGCGGCGGCGCCCGCCGCCGGATCGTCGGCGGCCGACCCGGCGACCACCAAGGCCGTCACCGACGCCTACGTGCTGTTCTTCGACGCCAAACAGCCCGCCGACAAACGCGCGGCCGCGGTGGAGAAGGGCGACGTGTTCGCGCCGGTGCTGGCCGCCCAGGCGAACAACCCGCAGGCGCAGGGCACCTCCGCCACCGTCTCGAAGGTCGTCACGGTCGACGCCGGCCATGCCGATGTCACCTACACGCTGCTCATGGGCGGCAATCCGGTGCTGCCGGATCAGTCCGGGCAGGCCGTGCAGGAGAACGGGCAGTGGAAGGTCGCCGCCTCCACCTTCTGCGCGCTGCTGAAGTTGCAGGGCGGCACCGCACCCGCCTGCTGAGCGGCTGCTCCGGCCCCCTGATCGACCCGCAGCGACAGGGGGCACGCCACCGCGGCCGCACCGGCTGGCACACTGCAAGGGTCCCGCCGATCACCGCGGGGCGATGCGAGCGCCGGCCGAACGCCGGCGCGCCAGGTGCGCCCGGTCGGCGTCGGTTCGCCGTCCGGCGGGAGAGTGAGAACCGAATATGGACGACCACGCGGTGGCCGCCGAGCTCGCCCGGGAAGCCGGTGAGCTCCTGCTCGAGATTCGTGACCAGGGTGGTGCGGTCGGGGACCGGCGTTCCGACGAACTGCTGCTGAAGCGGCTCGCGGAGCTGCGCCCCGACGACGCGGTCCTGTCGGAGGAGAGCACCGACGATCCGATTCGCCTGTCCCGCAGCCGAGTGTGGATCGTCGACCCGCTCGACGGCACCCGCGAATACGGGCAGCCCCCGCGAGCGGATTGGGCCGTGCACGTGGCGCTGGCGGTGGACGGCCGCGCCGAGATCGGCGCCGTCGCGCTTCCGGTGCCCGGGCTGGTGCTGGAAACCGGTGCGCCGCCGGTACTCCCGCCCGCCCACGACGGCCCGCCGCGCATCGTCGTCTCCCGCAGCCGCCCACCCGCCTGCGTGCACCATCTCACCGCCGCGCTCGGCGCCGAGACCATCCCGATGGGTTCGGCCGGCGCCAAAGCCATGGCGGTCGTGCGCGGCGAAGCCGACATCTACGCCCACTCCGGCGGGCAGTACGAATGGGACTCCTGCGCCCCCGTCGCGGTGGCCGCCGCCGCGGGCCTGCACACCTCGCGCCTGGACGGCTCGCCGCTCATCTACAACCAGCCCGACCCCTACCTCCCGGATCTGCTCATCTGCCGTCCGGAACTGGCGGACGAAGTCCTGGAAGCCTTGCGGGACTTCGGGATCTGAGTGGTGGCGGCCCGGCGCTACATGCCGTCCGGCCGGGGCCGCCGGCACTGCGTGATGTTCGCGGTCATTCACCCGCGCGCATCCGGGCCAGGTTCCAGCTGTTCCAGGTCTCGTCGTCTTCTCGGTGCGTGAGCCGCTGCCTCAGGTCGAGGCGGATCGGTCCCGGGAGGCGGTCGAGGACGGGGACGATATCGGCCGACAGCCCCGACAGATAGTCCGCGTCGAGGTCTGCACCGCGCTGCCAGCGATCGATGTTCTCCGAAGCGACCAGCGCCTCGGGATTCGCGACGGCGAGCATCAGCAGCGCGGCCACCGCGGTCGCGAGGGTGGTGCGCGGCAGCCACGCCGTTTCCAGGCGCAGGACCGCGACGACCACCAGCAGGTACACGACGCCGAGCCAGAGTTCGCAGGTTCCGACCAGGAGACGCAGCACGGTGAATCCGTATGCCTGCTGATAGGTCCACATGCGACCGAACGCGGAGGCGATGATCACCAGGGTGAGCCCGCTGATCGTGCAGAGCAGGCCGCGCAACCAGAGGCGGTCGGCCGCCGAATCCCTGGCGGCCCGGTGCAGGACGGGCAGGATGACGGCGAGTGTGAGCAGGGTGACCGCGGCCAGTTGCCAGAATCCACTGCGCGCGTAGTCGGCGTAGGTCAGCCCGGCGGTGCGCTGCACATAGTCGTCGCCACCGAACAGGGCCACCAGCTGCGCGCCGAGGAACGATGCGAACAACACGGTCAGCGCCCCGACCGGAAGCGCCCATTCCAGTCGTGCCAGCGTGCGTTTCGCGCGTGTGCTCCCCGCGTCGGCAGGAGCCGGGGGCCCGGCGAGCACGTACAGCGCGCCGAGAGTTGTCGTACCGGTGAGCAGGAACAGCACGATCCATCGAGTGGTGGTGGGGGCGTCCATGCGCGGCACCAGCCCCGTGACGATGGCGGCGAACGTGGCGTCGGCACCGGCGAGCAGCGGCACGAACACCGCCAGCAACGCCACCGTCGCGGCCACGGACGCACCGAGTCGCCAGTGCCGGGCTCCGGTGCTGCCGCGCAACCTTCCCTGCGCCGCGTACACCCAGGCGAGGGCGCCGGCCGATGCCAGCGGGACCGCGATCGCATCGTGGAACACCCCCCGCGCCGAGGGCCGGCCGACCACGGCGAGCGATCCGCAGACGGCCGCCGCGATCAGGCAGAGGACGAACAACCACCCCGCGGCCCGAAAGGTGCCGACCGCGAGCAGTGCGAGTGCGGCGACCCCCCACCAGCGGCTCGGGCGGTGCCGGCGCTCGCTGGGTATTTCCGCGCGGTCCGCGGCGCGACGATGGACGGTACCGATCGCGAGGGCGATGGCGAAACCCGCTAGCAGCCAGCCGATTCCGGGCCGATCCACCGGCACGGTGGCTGCCGCGACCAGACCTGCCACTCCCGCGGCAGGGAGCACGCCCGCTGGGTAGGCGACCCATCGCCCACGGGGCGCGACGGGAGGTGCGGACAGGGAGCCCCAGCGAGGCGGGTCGGCGACCACAGCTGTGGCGGTACCGGCATTCCGCGACCACACCGGCGCCTCGGTGTGCCCGGCTGGTGCCGAGCCGCCGGCGGTGGAGATATCGTGCGACGCGGCGCCCGGAGTTTCGCCGGAGCCGTTCGGGACCGAAGCGTCCGCGGCTGAACCCGTCTCCGGGGCAGCCGGTTTCGCTGAGGCCGGAGGAGATGCCGGTGCCGGTTTCAGCTGACGATCCGGCCCCGTGGTGTCGTCTCGGTCCGGTGGAATGTCCGGTCGATTCGGTTCCGAATGGGCGTCGGCGCACAGCGGACGATCGTGACCGGCGGAGTCCGCCGGTTCCGGTGATCGCGTGCGGTCGGGGGTGGATTCTTCGGGCACGGCCGGTCCTCCTGAGGGTGTGGGGTATCGGCCCGGGACCGAATCGGTCTGCCGGGCTGTGAGTTTCGGGCTGTCAGTGGTGGTGCGGCGCGGTGGCCGGGAGTATCACGCGGATCCGTGAGCCGGGTTCGGCGACCGCGATGGAGCCGTGGTGCAGGTCGACCACCCAGCGGGCGATGGCGAGACCGAGTCCGGTGCCGCCGCCGTCGGTGCTGCCGCCGCGGGTGAAGCGGTCGAAGATGCGCTCGCGTTGCGCGGGAGGAATGCCGGGCCCGTCGTCCTCGACATCGATGACCAGGTGCTCGCCCGCGATGTGGGCGAGCAGGCGGACTTCGCCGCCGGCGGGGCCGTGCCGGGCGGCGTTGTCCAGCAGGTTCAGCAACACCTGGTGCAGGCGGGCGCGGTCGGCGTACACGGTGGCGGTGGCGGGATCGATCGTGCTGCGGAAGTGGATACCGCGGCCCAGCGCCGCGGTCATGACCTCCGCCTCGGCGGTCACCGTCGCGAAAGTCGGTGCGATATCGAATTGTTCGCGGTCGAGCGGGATCGCTCCGGCCTCGATGCTGGACAGATCGAGAAGCTCGGAGACGAGGCGCCCGAGCCGTTCGGTCTGTGCCAGTGCGGTTTCCAGTGTTTTCGGATCGGGCTCGGATACGCCGTCCACGAGGTTCTCCAGGACCGCGTGCAAGGCGGTGATCGGGGTGCGCAACTCGTGCGAGACATTGGCGATCAGTTCGCGGCGCTGCCGGTCGGCGGCGGCGAGGTCGGTCGCCATCCGATTGAACGCGTCGGCCAGTTGTCCCACCTCGTCGCGGGAGGACGCGCGCACCCGGCTGGTGTAGTCGCCGTGTGCCATGCGTTGCGCGGCGGCGGTCATCTCCCGGAGCGGCGTGGTGATGCCGTGCGCCAGGAATTGGGACGACACCAGGGCGATGAGCATCGCGGTCAGTGTGGTCATCGGCGGCAGCCAGCCGATCCGTTGACTGAACCAGGCGAAGGCGAGCCCACCCGAGAAGGTCATCAGGACGGCCAGTTTGAGTTTGATGGATCGGATTCGATCCAGCGGCCGCGGTAGCCGATCCGACAGCTGCGTCACCAGGCTCGCGGCCCGGAGATCGGCACGCTCGCCGGCGTCGAGGTCGGCGCGCGCGCTCATCGGGTCTCCAGGGCATAGCCGACGCCGTGGACGGTGCGGATCAGGTCGGCGCCGAGTTTGCGTCGCAACGCCTTGATGTGACTGTCGACGGCCCGGGTACCGGCCGCATCCGCCCAGTCCCAGACCTCTTCGAGGAGCCGCTCCCGGGCGAGCACCGCGCGGGGACGCCGGGCGAGACGGGCCAGCAGATCGAATTCCAGCGGAGTGAGCTGGGCTTCTACCCCGCCGCGCCAGACCCTGCGCTGATCGCTGTCGATGCGCAGATCGCCGACCACGGTGACCGCCCCGCGCTGATCACCGGCGCGTTCGACCCGCCGCAGCAGAGCATGCACGCGCGCTGTGAGCACCCGCAGCGAGAACGGTTTGGTCAGATAGTCGTCCGCGCCCACCCCGAGTCCGATCAGCTGGTCGGTTTCGTCCGTCCGCGCGGTGAGCATCAGCACCGGTATCGAGCGCTCGGCCTGGATCCGCCGGCACACCTCCAGCCCGTCGTAGCCGGGCAACATCACGTCGAGGACGACCAGGTCCGGCTCGAACGTCTCGGCGGCCGCCACCGCCGCGGGACCGTCCGGAGCCGTGGTGACCCTGAACCCTTCGGCCCGCAGCCGAGCCGCCACCGAGTCCGCGATCGTGGACTCGTCGTCCACGACCAGGATCCGCCGCGCTGTCGTGGCCTCCACCGGTGGGTTCTGTTCCATGCTCGGGGAGCCTAGCGAGCTCGTGTGGAGAGAACCGGTATCAGTTGTGGAGATTCTGTGTGGTCGGCGATGCCGAGGGGCGTCAGTCGCGCCGGCTTACGTACGTCAGTAACTCGTTGTGCAGCAATCCGTTCGAGGCCGCCGCATTCCCGCTGAGCGGGTTCGGGTTGCCGTCGAAGCCGGTGAAGGTGCCGCCGGCCTCGGTGACGATGATCGCGTTGGCGGCCATATCGCCCGGCGACAGGCGGGGATCGGCGCAGATGTCGATCGCGCCCTCGGCGAGCATCATGTACGACCAGAATTCGCCGTAGGCCCGGGTGCGCCACGCGTCGCGGGACAGGGTGAGGAAGCTGTCCAGGCGGCCGTCGTCCGCCCAGACGGTGACGGTGGAGTAGGCGAACGAGGCGTCGGTCAGGTTCGAAACGCCGGAAACTCGCAGCCGCGACGCCGAGGTCAAGCTGCGCCCGGTGAAGGCGCCGTGGTCCTTCGCGGCCCACCAGCGGCGGGCGAGTGCGGGCGCGGAGACGACGCCGACGATGGGGCGATATCCGCCTTCGGCAACCTCCAGTAGGGAGATCTGCGTGGCCCACACCGGCACACCGCGCACATAGTTCTCGAGTCCGGTGATGGCGTCGACCACCCAGCAGCGCGGACCGCCGCCCTCCAGTCCGTCACCCGCGCCCAGGACCGCATCGCGCGGGCGGGATCGGCGCAGCTGGCCCCGGACGAGCTTCTCCACGGCGTTCTCGGCGTCGCTCACCGTGGCCATATCCGGTCTCGCCCGGACCGCGAGGTCGAGGCCCTTGAACCGGTCCATATTCACCGCGTCGGCGGAATCGGCGAGAACATGGGCGAACCGGAGATCGTCGTCGAGGTGGTCGTGCACCACTGCAAGCTATCCGCAGCCGATGAACACTGCCACCGCCTCGGGTCGGCTCAGGCCGAACCAGGCGTGCAAACCTCGGGGCATTGCGCGGTTCTCCGCATTATTCGTCGAGGTTTGCACGATCTGTTCGGCCGCGGGCACCGCAAGCGCTGGCGAACGGCGCCGGCCGAAGACACTCACAGCTGCGCGAGCCGCGGAGCGGTGCCGCGCGTGCGCACCCAGACGCCCGCTTCGCGCGTCAGTTCCGCTGCGCTGCCGAGCAATCCGTCGAGGACCAACGCCCGGCGGACGTGCCGGTGAAAGTCGTGTTCGGCGGTGAACCCGATACCGCCCAGGACCTGCTGGCAGTGGCGGGCGGCGATCCGCGCGGCATGGCCGGCGGCGGCCTTGGCCAGCAGCGCGCCGAGATCGGTGTCGGCGGTGGCGAGGGTGGCCTCGGCGCCCTCGATGGCTACCAGGGTTTCGGCCAGGCGGTGCCGGACGGCCTGGTGGGCGGCCAGTGGGCGGCCGAACTGGACCCGGTCGAGGGCGTGGCGGCGCGCGAGATTCAGCATCGCGCGGCTCGTTCCCGCCAGCCACCAGGAGAGCGCGCGGCGGCCCTCGGCCAGCGGAAGCGTCTCGCCGGCGGAAACTCGGCGCAGCGGTAGCTCGGGGTCGAGCATCGGCGGTGCGGAAAAGTGTTGTGCAGCAATCGAATCAGGACCACTGCGCACGGCGCCGGAGTCGCGGTCGGCACCCGTGGCCGACCGGCCTGTCGGGTCCATCGCATCGGGCCGGGAACCGCCCGGCGTGCCGCCGACGATCGGATCGGCCTCGGGATCGACCGCGGTCCGGCTGGGCGCAGCCGGAGCGGATGGAGCTACGCCGGTTCGCTCCCACATGATCCAGCGCCCACCGGTAAAGGGAAGCGCGACCCGGGCAGGCAGGTCGCGGCCGGCGGCGTGCGCGATGACGTCGTTGAGAACGGGAGCATGGGCGCCGGTCTCACCGAGCAGCCGGAATACCAGAGGTATCGCCACTTCCGGAGTTTCGATCAGCAGGTCGAGCCATCCGAAGTCGAGGAGCGCGTGATCCAGCGCGTCACCCGTGCTGCCGGTCATGGTGGCGCGCAGGCTGTCGGTCAGCAGTGCGATCTCATCGGCGTCCATGGTCATCCGTTCGAAACTCGTTGCGGTGCGGTGCGCCCGGGGCCGCTGTTCTGTGGCGGCAGGACCGGGACAGGCCTTCGCGGCTTATAGCGAGTTGGGTCCGCACGCGGCAACAACGCGCGGCAGATGAACACCTGCGTCTCATTCCCGCCCCAAATCGAGCAGGCGGCGCGCGATGATATTGCGCTGGATCTCGGCGGTCCCGCCGTAGATCGTGGCCGCCCGAGAATACAGATATTCGGTACGCCATTCCTCGTCGTCGAATTCGACTGCGCCCGGGAGCATGTCGCGCGCGGTGTCGAACAGCTGCTGTTCTGCGGTGGCCAGCAGCACCTTGTCGATCGAGGTCTCCGGACCGAGCCGCTGTCCGTCCGCCAGCCGCCGCTGCGTGGCGTACGAGCGGCAGCGCACGGTGTGCAGCGCGAGATAGGCAGCGCCCAGGGCGGCGTCGTCGCGCAGGTCCGTGTCCGCGATCAGCGCGTCCAATCGCGTGAACAGGTAGGCGATCCGGTGCCAGAAGCAGGTGGACCGCTCGTGCGGCAGCAGATCCATCGCCACCCGCCAGCCGTCCCCGGGCTTGCCCAGCATGCGATCGCCGGGCACGACGACGTCGTCGAAATACACCTCGGCGAATTCGTCGACGCCGTGCATGGTCCGCAGTGGGCGCACGGTGATCCCGGGGGAGTCCATATCGACGAAGAACGCGGTGATGCCCTCGTGGCCCGGCGCGGTGCGGGTCAGCAGGACACAGCGGGCGGAGTACTGGGCCAAGCTGGTCCAGACCTTCTGGCCGCTGATGATCCACTTGCCGCCGTCGGCAACGGCTTTGGTGCTCAGGGACGCCAAATCGCTACCGGAACCCGGTTCGGAGAACCCCTGGCACCACTGTTCGCGCCCCGACAGCAGCGCGGGCACCATCGCGGCGGCCAGTTCCGGCCGGGCGTAGGAGATCATCGTGGGCGCCAGCACTTCCACCATCGAGTAGATGCCGGGTTCGGCCAGGCCGCGGGTGGCGACTTCCTCACCGAGTACCGCTCGCAGCACCGCGGGCCCGCCGAGCCCGCCGACCTGTTCGGGCCAGCCGTGGCGCATCCAGCCGGCGTCGAAGAGGGCGCGCCGCACCCGGGCCAGCTGGGCCACCTGGCCGTCGAGACTGCGATCCGGGCCCGGCGTGAGATCGTGGTCCGCCAGCCATCGCCGCAGATCGTCCCGAAACGTCGCGATATCCGTGGTACCCATCTCTGCGATTCCCTCGATCACTGTGTGCGAACGTCACTTTCGGGCCGGGGCCGCTCACACGGCAGGGCGGTCGAATGCGTGCGGGATACCGGAATCGTGGTCGCCGCTGCGCCGGATGAAGGTCATTCTGCGGGTTTTGATCCGCCAGCCGTCGTCGGTGCGGACATAGGTGTCGCTGTAGTAGCCGATCCGCATGTCGTGGGTGGAGTGCTCGACGAAGCACAACGTCTGCGTGCCGGAGGCGTCGTCGCCGTCGAGTTCGAGCACCGGTGTGCCGGTCAGGAACAGGCCCTTGGGCGCGGCCGCCACGAGCTCCGGGAACACGTCGAGGTTATAGGTGTCGCCGAAGGCACTGTAGGTGCCGTCGGGGGCGAAAACGCTCAACAGCCCCTCGATATCGCCCTTCGTGATGGTGACCGCGTAGCGCGCCAGCAGCTGCTGGATATCGAGCAGATCGTCATTTCTGGACATACACTTTTCCGCCTTTCATCACGAATCGCACATCCTGGGTCACGGTGATGTCGTCCACGGGATTGCCCGGCACACCGATGATGTCGGCCAGCAGGCCGGGCGCGATCCGGCCGCGGTCGTCGGCGTCGATGAGTTCGGCGGCGTTGATCGTGCCGGCGCGCAACACGTCGATCGGTGCCAGTCCGCGTTCGACCAGTGCCACGAGCTCGTCGGCGTTGCGGCCGTGCGGGATGGCGGGCGCGTCGGTGCCGACTGCGATGCGCACCCCGGCGTCGTAGGCGGCCTTGACCGAGAGGCGCGCCTTCGGGAACATCTCCGCGGCCTTGGCCTGCAGCGCAGGATCCGCCTTGGAGACGTCCATGGCGTCGGCCAGGCGGGTGGTCGGCACCAGCCAGGTGCGGGCGGCGACCATCTGCGCGATGGTTTCGTCGTCGATCAGGAAACCGTGTTCGATGCAGTCGATTCCGGCGGCGATGGCGTGCCGGACCGCCTCCGCGCCGTGCGTGTGCGCGGCCACCTTGAGTCCGCGCCGATGCGCCTCGTCCACGATCGCGCGCAGTTCCTCGTCCGAATAGTGTTGTGCGCCAGGTGCTCCGGTGAGCGACATGACGCCACCGGAAACGCAGATCTTGATCAGCTGGGCGCCGTACTTGATCTGGTAGCGCACGGCCCTGCGCACCTCGTCCACGCCGTTGGCGATGCCCTCCTCGATGGTGAGGTGCAGGACGTCGGGCATGAACGCGGAGAACATGGTCGGATCCAGATGGCCGCCGGTGGGGGTGATGGCGTGCCCGGCCGGCACGATCCGCGGACCGTCCACCCACCCCTTGTCGATCGCCCTACCCAGCGCCACATCCAGCAGATAGCCACCGGTTTTGACGAACAGGCCCAGGTTGCGCACCGTGGTGAACCCCGCGCGCAGGGTGCGGCGGGCGTTACCCACCGCCCGCAGCACCCGGGTGGCCGGATCGTCGGTGACGCTGGAGGCCAGCCCGGATTCCCCGCGCCCGCCCATGAGCAGGTTGACTTCCATATCCATCAGACCGGGCAGGAGCACCAGATCGCCGAGATCGACGACCTCGCCCTCGGGTTCGCCGCCCACGCCGACGATGCGGTCGCCTGCCACCCGGACCACG
Source organism: Nocardia sp. 852002-20019_SCH5090214 (assembly GCF_001665865.1). Lineage (NCBI taxonomy): Bacteria > Bacillati > Actinomycetota > Actinomycetes > Mycobacteriales > Nocardiaceae > Nocardia > Nocardia sp. 852002-20019_SCH5090214. Next base: position 121,042 of record NZ_LZMK01000368.1, read on the forward strand.
CCGGGGCGGATGATCTCACCGGAATCGATGTCGAGGACACCGGCGGCCTTCAGCGTCAGCATCGGCTTACACCACCGTTTCGCGCACGAGATTCAGATAGGCCGCACCCGAATCGGGCACCCGCGGCTGCTTCCACACCTCGACCGGGAACGACACCATGATCAGCGACTGCATCAGATGTGTCAGATACCGTGCGTCGTCGGGCATTTCGTCGAGCGGGAACTGGTCCAGATAGTCGAGCGCCTCCTCGAGCCGGGGGAACGCGGCGTCGTAGAACGCTTGCATCTGCGCCATATCGGAGGCGAGCCGTTTGCGATAGCGTTCGGGCTCGGTGTCGATGATCCAGTCGGAGAACTTCTCCAGTTCGGCGAATTCCCCGGGCAGTTTCTTCGTCTCAGACGTTGGCATCGCGGTACTCCTGAACTTTGCGCTGCGCGACATGATGCAGATGCCGCAGCAGGACTTCCTGGTCGTTGAGCGGGAATTCCTTGACGACACTGGTTTCCAGCATCGTCTGGGTGGCCTCCAAGGTGTTGGCGTCCTGCAACGCGTATTCCTTGAACGTCACGCCGGTCAATTCCTGGCGCAGCCGTTCGCGGGCGTTCTTGGGGGGTGTGAAATACAGGTTCGCCTCGAAGATGTGCGTGCGCACCGAGGTCGGCCACCAGTTGTAGGTGAGGAACCAGCCCGGCGCCCACACCAGGATCGCGAAATTGGGGAACACATCGAATTCGTCCACGCCCCAGGCGCGATGGCCGGACGGATTGATCCCGGGGGGCATGGGATCCAGCCCCTCGATATCGGGCCGGTCCCACGGTCCGAACAGGCCCGAGCGGAGCACCCGCTCGATCGGCTTGACCATGTCGAGGTCTTTCGGCGGGGCCATGCCGCCCCACGAGGACACCATGGAATGGGGGGTGTCGATCTGGTAGTGCAGGGCCTCGAAGCCGACGTCGGCCAATTTGTCGGCCTCGTCCTTCACCGCCTGCTTCATATGCAGGATCGGCGCGTGATAGAACTCGGCGAACGCGTCGATGAACAGTTTCCAGTTGCTGCCCACCTCGGCCTTGTAGCTGTAGACCTCGGTGAATTCGTGGAAGGGAAATCCCTCCAGCCCCTTCACCATCGGGCCGAGGTAATCCTGCAGCGGCGGGGCGTCGGGGTCGACATTGACGAAGATGAACCCCTCCCACACCTCGCAGCGCACGTCGGCGAGGCCGTAGTCGGCCTTGTCCATGCCGAAGAATTCCTTCTCCTGCTGAACGAAGGTGCACGTACCGTCGAGGTTGTAGCGCCAGGCGTGGTACTTGCAGGTGAACTGCCGGCAGGTGCCGGAGGTCTCCTCGTTCGGGAAGTCGTCCCACACGAGTTTGTTGCCGCGGTGGCGGCAGATGTTGTGGAAGGCCCGGATCACGTCGTCGGTGCCGCGGACGATGATCAGCGAGGTGCCGATGCAGGCCAGTTCCTTGGTGAAGTAGCTGCCCTTGCGCGGCAGCAGCACATCGCGGCCGACGCACAGCCAGCTCTTGCGGAAGATGGCGTTGCGCTCGTCCTCGTAGAACTGCGGGTCGATCGAATCGGTGTAGTCGACGGTGCCGGTCCCCAGTTCGGGATAGTTCTCGGTCCAGCTTCCGGCGGCTGGTTTGCTGAAGTGCGGCAAGGGATTACCTCTCGTGATCGGGCTGGATGCCGAAGGTGTTGAAGGCCATCGCGACCATGGCGTAGCCGCCGACGGTGAAGACCAGATCCATGCGCTGGCGTTCGTCGAGGTAGTCGCTCAACGCGGCCCAGGTGGTGTCCGACAGCTGCGACTTCTCGTCGAGTTCGTCGACCGCCGCGAGCAGCAGCCGATCGAACTCGCCGGCGAGCCGTCCGTCGCGGATCCCGTCGATGTCGGCGTCGGACAGGCCGGTGGAATCGGCCATCGCGACATGGTGGGCCCACTCGTAGGCGCACTGACGGCGGTGCGCGATGCGCAGGATCGCGATCTCGCGCACGCGTGGCGGCAAGGTGGATCGGAACAGCAGGTAGACGCCGAAGCCGAGATACGCCTCGGCCAGGTCCGGATGTCTGGCAAGAGCCGACATCGCGGGTCCGGCGCCGTCGGGGTTGCGCCGAGCGCGTGGCAGCAGAGCGGCCAGGGCACCGCGGGTCCGATCGTCCCATTGGTCGGCCGGCAGGGGCGGCAGGCGCATCCTCTCCTCCTCTCATTCAGGAGAATGACATTCTCCTCAATGGATCAATAGATTTTCACGTGAGGGGCCGACTCGTCAATGTTCGGCACGAAGTGCGGGAAACTCCCTGCTCAGAAGTGGTCCGCGCGAGGTGTGCGGAGCGTCGGACGGTCGCTGCTGTCGGCGGCGCGGCCTGTTCGTTAGAGCGGCGGGCTGCGAGCGGGAGTCGATCCCGGCGCAGAAGTAGAAGGTTGATTCTCCAAATATGAGAAGATAGTTTTCTAGTCGCACAGTCCAGGAAGAGGAGTCGAGAGCATGGCAGCCCTGCGTCCCGGTGAACAGCTCGCCAGCACCGTCTGCGGCACCAAGGTGGTGGTGGTGCGCGCGCCCGCCGATGCCAGTCCCGTATTGACCTGCGGCGGAAGCCCTCTGGTTCCGGCCGCGAGCGCGCCACCGGCCGCACCCGCCGCGGGAGAACCGGTGACACTGATCGGCAAGCGTTACGTCGACGCGGCCGATTCGGTCGAATTGCTGTGTACCAGTTCGGGTTCCGGTGAACTGCGCTGCGACGGAACCCCGATGACGATCAAGGCGGCCAAGGCCCTGCCGGCCTCGGACTGAGGGGTGCGGTGACCGGAGAGCAGGAGTACGCATGTCCGCCGGAATGACATTCGAACCGACCGAGGATCAGCAGCTGATCCGCTCGGCGGTAGCCGAACTGTGCCGAAAATTCGACGACCGCTACTGGATGCGCAAGGACCAGGACCACGAATTCCCCACGGAGTTCTACCAGGCGATCGCCGCCGGCGGCTGGCTCGGCATCACCATCCCCGAGGAGTACGGCGGCCACGGCCTGGGACTGACCGAGGCGACCATCCTCGCCGAGGAGGTCGCCCGCTCGGGCGGCGGAATGAACGCCGCCACCGCGATTCATCTCTCGATCTTCGGTATGCAGCCGGTGGTCCGCCACGGCTCCGAGGAGCTCAAGCGGCGGACGCTGCCCCGGGTGGCGGCCGGAGACCTGCACGTCTGCTTCGGAGTCACCGAGCCGGGGGCGGGCCTGGACACCAGCCGGATCACGACCTTCGCCCGCCGCGACGGCGACCACTACATCGTCAACGGCCGCAAGGTGTGGATCTCCAAGGCGCTGGAATCGGAGAAGATCCTGCTGCTGACCCGGACCACCGCCTACGACGAGGTGAGGCGCAAAACCGACGGGATGACCCTGTTCCTCACCGATATCGACCGCGCCCACATCGATATCCGCCCGATCGCCAAGATGGGTCGCAACGCCGTCTCCTCCAACGAGGTGTTCATCGACGATCTGCGGGTTCCGGTCGAGGATCGCGTGGGCGAGGAGGGCGAAGGTTTTCGGTATCTGCTCGACGGGCTGAATCCGGAGCGAATGCTCATCGCCGCCGAGGCGCTCGGCATCGGCCGCGTCGCGCTGGACCGGGCGGTCAAATACGCCGGCGAGCGCGTGGTCTTCGACCGGCCGATCGGCATGAATCAGGGCATCCAGTTCCCGCTCGCCGATTCGCTGGCCCATCTGGATGCCGCGGAACTGGTGCTGCGCAAGGCGACCTGGCTCTACGACAACGGTAAACCCTGTGGCCGCGAGGCGAATACGGCCAAATATCTGTGTGCCGACGCCGGCTTCACCGCCGCCGACCGTGCCATGCAGACCCACGGCGGGATGGGATATGCCGAGGAGTACCACGTGGCCCGCTACTTCCGCGAGGCGCGCGTCATGCGCATCGCCCCCGTCAGCCAGGAAATGATCTTGAACTACCTGGGTTCGCACACATTGGGATTGCCGAGGAGCTACTGATGCCGGCACGAGGACTTTTCGATCTGACCGGCCGCGCGGCCATGGTCACCGGCGCCGCGGGCGGCATCGGATCGGCGGTGGCGCAGGCGCTGGCCACCGCCGGCGCCGCGGTACTGGTCACCGATATCGACGCCGCCGCCGCGGCGGCGGTCGCCGACAAGATCGTCGGCGCCGGGGGGCGGGCGGCGAGTTGCGCGCTGGACGTATCCGACCGCGGCGCCGCCGATTCCGCGGCCGAGCAGGGTGCGGCGCTGGCCGGCGGCACACTGCACATCGTGGTCAACAACGCCGGTGTCACGGCGCCCGCGATGTTCGGCGCCACCACCGTGGATTCGATGCGCCGCCTCTACGACATCCACGCGCTGGGCACCTTCAACTGCGCGCAGGCGGCGCTGCCGTATCTGCCCACCGACGGCACCGGGCGCATCATCAATGTCACCTCCTCGGCCGGGTTGACCGGAACCCTGGGGCAGGTGAACTATTCGGCCGCCAAGGCCGCGATCGTGGGCATCACCAAATCGCTGGCTCGCGAGCTGGCCCGCAAGAACATCCTGGTGAACGCGCTGGCCCCGCTGGCGGCCACGCCGATGACGACCACCATCCGCACCGACGAGAAATTCGCCGCGCAGATGCTGAACCGAATTCCGTTGCGGCGCTGGGCCGAACCGGACGAGGTGGCCGGAGCGTTCGTCTTCCTGGCCTCCGACGCCGCCTCCTTCGTCACCGGGCAGGTGCTGCCGGTGGACGGCGGCATGGTGATGTGATGATCATCGATCCGCAGGCGGCGGGCCCGCTCGCCGGGGTCACGGTGGTGGCGCTGGAACAGGCGGTGTCCGCGCCGATGTGCACGCGCACCCTCGCCGATTTCGGGGCGCGGGTGATCAAGGTGGAGAACCCGGACGGCGGTGACTTCGCCCGCTACTACGACGACGTGGTCGAGGGCCAGGCCGCGCATTTCGTGTGGGTCAACCGCGGCAAGGAATCGGTGACCCTCGACCTGAAATCGCCTGCGGGCGTGAAACTCCTGCATCGCCTGCTGGAGCGCGCCGACGTGCTGGTCGCCAATCTGGCACCCGGAGCCCTGGACCGGCTGGGATTGTCCCCGGCGGAGGTGGAGAGCCGGCACCCGGATCTGATCTCGCTGACAATCGACGGATTCGGCGCGGGCGGGCCGCTGTCGCACAAGCGCGCCTACGACCTGCTGGTCCAGGCCGAGGCCGGGGTGTGTGCGGTGACCGGCACGGCCGGCGCGCCCGCCAAACCCGGTCCGCCGGTGGCGGATGTGACCACGGGCCTGTACGCGGCCCTGTCGATCGTGGCCTCGCTGTGCGGGCGGCTGCGGCGCGGGCCGGGCCCGGGCACGGCGATATCGGTGAGCCTGTTCGACACCATGGCCGAGATGATGGGCTATCACCTCACCTACGCCCGGCACAGCGGAATCGACCAGCAGCCGCTCGGCATGAGTTCACCGGCGGTGGCGCCGTACGGCGCCTACCCGACGGCCGACGGGCAGACCGTGGTGCTGGGCACGACGAACGACCGGGAATGGCAGCGGCTGGCCCGCGACATCCTCGAACGCCCGGATCTCGCCGCCGACGACCGCTTCCGCACCAATCCCGGCCGGGTCGCCCATCGCGCCGAGCTCGACGAGGTGATCGGAAGCTGGTGTGCGCGACACGATCTGGCCGACATCCAAGCGTCCGCCGACGCCGCCGGAATCGGCAACGCGCGCTACAACCGGCCCAGCGAGGTCCTGGCCCACCCGCAACTGTCCGAACGCGACCGCTGGCGCGGTATCGACACCCCGAACGGGCCGATCCCGTCCCTGCTGCCCCCGGCCGTGATCGAGGGCTACCAGCCGCCGATGGGCGCGGTGCCGGGCCTGGGGGAGCACACCGATGCGGTGCTGGCCGAAATCGGCTGCAGCGCAGACGAGATCGCTCGATGGCGGGCGGCCGGCGTGGTCGGCTCCCGCGACGCGGGGGTGGCTGCCGCTCATGTGCGCTGACACGATCGCCGACCGAAACGCCGGGTCCGCGCGTTCGACGCCGCGCACATCGTCGTGCCCGCGTCATGCCGGTGGCGGTGGGCGTGGCCGCCGCCCGGAACGGGAGCACCGTCATGGTCTCGCATGACCCGGTCCTGCACTGCGCCGATCACGCGGGTGTGCGGACGCTGACCTTGAATCGGCCGCATCGCAAGAACGCGATCGACGCCGAACTGTGGGCGGCGCTGCAGGACGTGCTGCGCGCCACCGCCACAGACCTGGACGTGCGCGTGGTGGTTCTCACCGGCACGGGTGGTGAATTCTGTTCCGGCGCCGATATTTCCACGCCCGACAACACCCATCCGACCTATCGGATGCGGGCGCTGACCGAGGTGGCGCTCGCATTGCACGAACTACCCATGCCGACCGTGGCGAAGGTGCGCGGCGTGGCCGTCGGTGCCGGGTGGAATCTCGCCCTCGGCTGCGACTTCGTCGTGGCGACCCCGCGGGCCCGGTTCTCCCAGATCTTCGCCCCGCGCGGGCTGTCCCCGGATCTCGGCGGCACCTGGCTGCTGCCCAAGATCGCCGGACTGCAACAGGCGAAAAGGCTTGCGCTGCTGGGCGAGACGATCGACGGCGAACAGGCGCGCGAACTGAACCTCGTGACGTGGCTGTGCGAGGACGCCGAACTCGACGGTTTCGTCGACGACCTGGCGGCACGGCTGGCGGCGGGGCCGCCGGTGGCGCTGGCCCAGACCAAGGCCCTGCTCAACGAGGGCGCCGACCGCAGTCTGCGGGAGGCGCTGGCCGGGGAGGCGCGGGCGCAGGGGATCAATTTCGCCACCGCCGACGCACCGGAGGCGTTCGCGGCCTTCGCCGAGAAACGCCCGCCCCGGTTCACCGGCCGCTGGACGGTCACCAGACCGCCGATCCGCCGTGCGGATCGGCCCGACGACGAAGGTCGAACAGATGCGTGAGGTAGTCATCGCCGCGGCGGTCCGCACCCCGATCGGCAAACGCAACGGCGCCTTGGCCGATATCCACCCCGCGGACCTGTCCGCGCTGGTGCTGACCGCATTGGCCGAGCGCACCGGTCTGGATCCGGCGCTCGTCGACGACGTGATCTGGGGATGCGTCTCGCAGGTCGGCGACCAGTCGTCGAATATCGGCCGCTATGCGGTCCTGGCCGCGGGCTGGCCGGAAGCGGTTCCCGGCACCACGATCAACCGCGCATGCGGATCCAGCCAGCAGGCAGTCGATTTCGCGGCCGCCGTGGTCGGCTCGGGACAGCAGGACCTGGTGATCGCCGGCGGTGTGGAAGTGATGAGCCGGGTGCCGCTGGGCTCGGCCCGCGCCACCGGGATGCCGTACGGGCCGAAAGCCCGTGCGCGCTATCACGATTTCTCCTTCGACCAGGGGATCTCGGCCGAACTCATCGCCGAGAGGTGGGGCTTGTCCCGTACCCGCCTCGACGACTACGCCGCGCGCTCGCACGAACTGGCGGCCGCGGCCGTCGACCGCGGGGCCTTCGACGACCAGATCGTCGACGTGCCCGCCGGTTCGGCCACGGTCGGCGCCGACGAGGGCATTCGCCGCGGCACCTCCGCCGATACGCTGGCCCGGCTGAAGCCGGCCTTTCGCGCGGACGGGGTGGTCCACGCCGGCAACTCGTCGCAGATCTCCGACGGCGCGGCCGCGGTGCTGATCACCACCCCGGACAAGGCCCGAGACCTGGGCCTGACACCGCTGGTCCGCTATCGCGGCGGCGCGGTGACCGGCGCGGATCCGGTGCTGATGCTCACCGGCCCGATCCCGGCGACGGAGAAGGTGCTGCGCCGGTGCGGGCTGTCGCTCGCCGAGATCGGCGTGTTCGAAGTGAACGAGGCGTTCGCGCCGGTGCCGCTGGCCTGGCTGGCCGAAACCGGCGCCGACCTCGTCCGGACGAATCAGCTGGGCGGGGCCATCGCGCTCGGCCATCCACTCGGCGCCTCGGGCGCGGTATTGCTGACCCGCATGATCCATCACATGCGCGACAACGGGATTCGCTACGGCCTGCAAACCATGTGCGAGGGCGGCGGCACCGCCAACGCCACCGTCGTCGAACTGCTGAACTGATCGGAGGACCGGCGTGCGCCGAGAACTGTTCACCGCCGACCATGAATCGTTTCGGGCACTGGCCCGCGAATTCATCGACAAGCATGTGGTCGAGAACTACCCGGACTGGGAACGCGCCGGCCGGATGCCGCGTGAAATCTTCACGCGGCTGGGCGAATCGGGCCTGCTCGGCATCGCGATTCCCGAGGAGTACGGGGGAGCGGGGCTGCGCGACTACCGCTACAACGTGGTGCTGCAGGAGGAGGCGGCGCGGGCGCTGGTCACGCTGTCGACCGTGCGCACCCAGTTGGACGTGATCCTGCCGTACTTCCTCGACTACGCCGACGCGGCCCAGCGCGAGCGCTGGTTTCCCGGCCTGGCGTCGGGCCGGCTGCTGACCGCCATCGCCATGACCGAACCCGGCACCGGATCCGATCTGGCCGGGGTGCGGACCACCGCCGTCCGCGACGGTGACCACTACGTTCTCAGCGGAGCCAAGACGTTCATCACCGGTGGGCTGCTGGCCGATCTGGTGATCGTGGTGTGCCGGACCTCGACCGATCCGGACAACCGCCGGCACGGGCTGACGCTGCTGGTCGTGGAGGACGGCATGCCCGGCTTCTCGCGTGGCCGGGTGCTGGAGAAGATGGGCTGCAAGGTGCAGGACACCGTCGAGCTCTCCTTCGACGAGGTGCGGGTGCCGGTGGCGAACCGGCTCGGTGCGGAGGGCGCGGCATTCGGCTACCTCGGCCACAATCTGCCTCAGGAGCGGCTGACGGTCGCGGTCGGATCGGTGGCGCAATCGCGCGCCGCGCTCACCGCCACCGTCGACTATGTGAAGCAGCGCAAGGCATTCGGCACGCCGGTCGCCTCGTTCCAGAATACGAAGTTCGAACTGGCGGCCATGTCCGCCGAGATCGAGGCGGCCCAGACCATGCTGGACCGGGCGGTGGCCGACCTGGTCGACGGGGAACTGTCCGGGGCCGACGCCGCGCGCGTGAAGCTGTTCTGCACCGAGATGCAGGCCCGGGTGGTCGATCGCTGCCTGCAGCTGTTCGGTGGCTACGGCTACATGATGGAATATCCGATCGCGCGGCTCTACACCGATGCCCGGGTGGCCCGCATCTACGCCGGAACCAGTGAGGTGATGAAGACGATCATCGCCAAATCACTGGCGTTGTAGGCGCTTTCGGCGCACGAACACCCGGCCGCGATGCGTCGGCGGCCGGGTGCTGTGACGGCGTCAGTCCCCTTCGGGGGTATCGGTGTAGCGCTGCAGATAGAGCTGTTCGCCCAGCGTGCTCAGCAGTTCGAGTTCGGTTTCGAGGTAGTCGACGTGACTTTCCTCGTCCTCGAGGATCGACTCGAAGATGCGGGCGGAGGTGACGTCACCGCGCGAGCGCATCAGCTCGATACCGCCGCGCAGCCGGGTCACGGCCTCCATCTCGATCTCGAGGTCGGCGCGCAGCTGTTCCGGGACGGTCTGGCCGATCCGCAGCGGGTTGAGCTTCTGGTAGTTCGGCAGACCTTCGAGGAACAGGATCCGATCGGTGAGGACTTCGGCGTGCTTCATCTCATCGAACGATTCGTGGCGCGTGTGCTTGGCCAGCTTGGGGTAGCCCCAGTTCTCCTGCATCTTGGCGTGCAGGAAGTACTGATTGATCGCCGTGAGTTCGGCCGTCAACTGCTCGTTGAGCAGCGCGATGATTTCCTTGTCGCCTTCCATGATGTGTGATCGTGGCACAGATCACAGATCAGGGGAATGAGCGGGGTGCGTGTCGGTGTCAGGCAGCGGTCGACTCTGCCGGTGCGTCGGTGCGCGCCCGGCCTATCGCCTCGGCCAATCGGGCGGTGCACGAGCCGCAACCCGGCTTCCAGCCACAGGCCTTCTTGACTTGTCTGGTCGAACAGGCGCCGGCGGCGACGCAGGTGTGCACGTCCGCTTCGGAGACGGCATTGCAGATGCAGATGTACACGGTCGGCCTCGGATGCTCTGACGACAATTGCAGGGTCTTTTCGAGAGGTAAGCCTCGCCTAAACAGGTAACCCTTGCCTAAGGTAGCACCCGGGTAGCGGGGGTTGTCAATGGGTCGGCGCGCGCGTCGCGGCCATGCTCCGGGCCGGGGACGTGCTTACCGCGCGACCGGCTGCTCTCGCTGCGCCCTCGGCTGCCGGAAGGTCCTGCGATAGGCGATCGGCGCGACGCCGAGCTGAGTGCGCAGGTGGTGGCGCAGCGAGGCGGCGGTGCCCATACCGGCGGCCCGCGCGACCTCGTCGACGGTGAGTGCCGTGGTCTCCAGGAGATGGCGCGCGTGGCGCATCCGCTGGTGCAGGATCCAGGCGCCGGGTGCCGTGCCGGTCTCGGCCTTGAAGCGGCGGGTGAACGTGCGCACGCTCATCCGGGCGTGTGCGGCGAGGGTGGTGAGGTCCAGATCGTCGCTCAGTCGCGCGAGCGCCCATTCCCGGGTGGCGGCGGTGCTTTCCGCGCCCGGATCGGGGACCTGCTGTTCGATGAACTGAGACTGCCCGCCTTCACGCCACGGCGGCACCACGCAGTGGCGGGCGGCCCGGTTCGCGGCCGCGCTGCCGTGGTCGGAGCGCACCAGATGCAGGCACAGATCCACCCCGGCCGCCAGACCCGCTGCGGTGCAGACATTTCCGTCCTCGACGAACAGCAGATCCTCGTCGAGCCGCACGGCGGGAAACAGGGTGCGAAAGTCCGCCGCGTATTTCCAGTGGGTGGTGGCACGGCGGCCGTCGAGGATGCCCGCCGCGCCCAGCACGAACGCGCCGGTGCAGATCGAGACGATGCGCGCATCGGACCGGATCGATGCCAGCGCATCCGTCACCGCGGGCGGCAGGACGCCGTCGCGGCGCGGGCCCGGCATGGTCGTACCCGGCACGATCACGGTGTCGGCGTGGGCCAGCAGGTCGGCGCCGTACGCCGGCGTGACGGCGTAGCCGTTGGTGGACGGGATCGGGGACCGGTCCAGCCCGCAGATCCGCACGTCGTAGAGCGAGGAGCCGTCGTCGTCGGTCGCCGCGCCCAGCACGGTCGGCGGAATCGTCATATCGAAGCCGACGATGGGCGCCAGGGCCAGGACTGCCACCAGATGTGGATCGGGCACGGTCGTCTCCTCGTCGCGGCGCAGGAATGGCTGAATCTTTACGCATTATGGCATTCAGGCCACTCGTCGGCGACCGCGCGATTCGGCACGCTCGCTCGGTGACCGAAATTCGCCTCACCGACCACATCCCTTCGCGGCCACCGGAGCAGCCCACGCCCCGATTCGCGCGTCGTCCGCATCCCGCGTGGATTGTCGCCGCCGTCGGCTTCGTCGCCCTGCTGGGCGCGGCCGCGTTCCGCTCGGTGCCCAGCGTGCTGATGGATCCGCTGCACGAGGAATTCGGCTGGTCGCACGGCACCATCGGCGCCGCGGTCTCGGTGAATATGCTGCTGTACGGGGTGATTTCGCCGTTCGCGGCCGCGCTGATGGACCGATTCGGCATTCGGCTGGTGGTGGCGTGCGCGTTGCTCCTCGTCGCCGCGGGCAGCGGGCTCACGGTCTTCATGACCCAGCCGTGGCAGTTGATGGCGACGTGGGGGCTGCTGGTCGGCGTCGGCGTGGGATCGATGTCGATGCCGTTCGTGGCCACCATCACCGGACGCTGGTTCGTCCGGCACCGCGGCCTGGTCACCGGTGTGCTCACCGCGGCCGGCGCCACCGGACAGCTGGTGTTCCTGCCGCTCGTCTCGATGCTGGCCCGCGACCACGGCTGGCGGGCCCCGGCGCTGGTCGTCGCCGCGACCGCCCTGGCCGTGGTGCCGCTGGTGGTGCTGTTCATCCGTGACTTCCCCGGCGATATCGGACGTACCGCCTACGGCGCCGGCCCCGGCAGCGACGCGGGCCTGCGCACCGCGGCGGCCGGTGGGGCCGCGCGGGCGCTGACCGTCCTGGCCGCGATCGTGCGCCGGCCCGTATTCTGGCTGCTGGCAGGGGGTTTCGCGATCTGTGGCGCCTCCACCAATGGATTGATCGGCACCCATTTCGTCAGTGCCGCACACGATCACGGCATGCCGCCCACCACCGCGGCCGGACTGCTGGCCACCGTCGGCATCTTCGACGTCGCGGGAACGATCGCCTCGGGCTGGCTCACCGACCGCATCGGCTCGCGGTACCTGCTGACGATGTATTACGCGCTGCGCGGCCTGTCGTTGCTGATTCTGCCGATCCTGTTCGCTCCCGATGTGCGGCCGAGCATGTGGGTGTTCGTCATCTTCTACGGTCTGGACTGGATCGCGACGGTGCCGCCGACGGTCGCGCTGTGCCGCGAACACTTCGGCGCCGACGGGCCGATCGCCTTCGGCTGGGTGTTCGCCTCACATCAGATCGGCGCCGCGATCGCCGCTTCCGGGGCCGGCGTCATCCGCGACGTGCAGGGCAGCTACCAGCCGGCCTGGTTCATCGCCGGAGGTCTGTGCGCGGTGGCGGCGGCGATGTCGCTGAGCATTCGCCAACCGCGTCCGCGAGAGGCGCTGGCGCAGTAGAGTTTCAATCCCGGCTCCACCGTTCCCGATGAGGGAGGTCGTGCAGTGCCCGTGGTTTCCGTGCCGTTCCGGCCCCGGCTGATCGCCGGGGCGTTGGCCGGCGTCGCAGTTCTGTTCGTCGCCTGCGGGTGCGGATCGTCGTCGAAACCGGCGCCCGCGAGCACCTCGTCCGCCGCGGCGACCACCTCGCCGGCCCCCGCCGTCCATCCCCTCGACGAGCCCACGCTGCGCGGCATCGTCGAGTCGGTGGCGCGTCCGGCGTCGGTGCCGGGCGTCGTGGCGTTCGTCCGCACCGCCGCCGGCGACGTCGGCACCTCCTACGGCACCCGCACCTTCGGCGGCGGCCCGGCGGTCACCGCGGCCGACCACGTGCGCATCGGATCGCTCACCAAGACCTGGACCGGCACGGTCATCCTGCAACAGGTGCAGGAACACAAGCTGGCCCTCGACGATCCGGTCTCGAAGTACCGCACCGATGTGCCCGGCGGCGCGGCCATCACCATCGCCCAGCTGCTCGACATGCGCAGCGGCCTCTACAACTACAGCGAGACCCGGGAACTCGCCGAGGCCATGGACGCCGATCCGGGCCGGGTGTGGCAACCCGACGAACTGCTCGCCATGGCATTCGCGCACCCGCCGTATTTCCCGCCGGGACAGGGCTATCACTACTCGAATACCAACACGATCCTGCTGGGGCTGATCGCCGAGCAGCTGGACGGCAAACCGCTCGAACAGATCATGCGGGATCGGCTGTTCGGACCGCTCGGGCTGACCCAGAGCTCGTTCCCGGCGCGCACGTCGGCGGCCATACCCGACCCGCATCCGCAGGGGTACATGTACGGCACCAACGTCTTGACCATGGGATCTCCACCGGCGCTGCCGCCCGAGATGCAGGCCGAGGCCAAGGCGGGCCGGCTGCTGCCCGGTGATCGGACCGCGGACAATCCCTCCTGGGGCTGGGCCGCGGGTGCCGGGATCTCCACAGTCGGGGACCTGGCGACCTGGGCCGAGGCGCTCACCGACGGCAAGGTTCTCGACGCCGACATGCAGGGCCGGCGCATGAGCAGCCTGCAGGCGACCGATCCGGCCAACCCGCCGGAGGCGCCGCAGTACGGTCTCGCCATCGCGAAATTCGGAGCGCTGTACGGACATACGGGCGAGCTGCCCGGCTTCAACACCTTCGCCGGATCCGATCCGGCGCACAAGGTGACCGTGGTGGTGTGGGCGAACCTGGAACCCACGGCCGACGGCAGCGCGGCCGCCACCGAGATCGCCAAGCACATCATCGAGCACCTCTACGGAACGGGCGCCGCGACGACCACCACCGCACCCGCCACGACGACCCCGGCCACCGCCACGACGGCCGCCACGGCCCCGGGCAGGCCGGCCCCGCTGTCGCCGACCGCCACGCCCGCACCCGGCCGGTGAGTCGTCGAAACGAATGCAGCAACGTTTCGGCATCCGATACTCGGATGCGTACCGGCCCGTGCCGATGTCCAGTAGCGTCGATGTGGTTACGAATTGGCTAACGATACGGCTGGTATCCGGCACGGCCCGTGGACCCGTCGCACAGTTCGGGCAACGAAGGAGGATCGAAGTGCTGCACACCGACATCCCGACCCGCCGCGAGATCGAAACCCTCGCCGAATGGACCGGCCCCTGGTCGGTGTCGATCTACCTGCCGACCGAAGCCGCCACCGCGAATCCGGAGGCGAACCGGATCGCGTTCGGCAATCAGGTCCGGGAGGCGGTCGAGCTCGTCACCGATGTCGACAGCCGCGCGGCTATCGCCGAACAGCTCGACGATCTGGCCGAGGACGTAGATTTCTGGCGCTTCCAGTCGCACACCCTGGTCGTGCACGTATCCCCGCAGCGCATGTGGACCTTCCGGATCCCGAACCGTCTGGGTGCGGCGGTCACCGTCTCCGACCGGTTCCTGCTCAAGCCGTTGCTACGAGCTGTCACATTCCCGCAGTCCGCATTCGTCCTGGCGCTGGCCGAGGGGTCGGCGCGGCTGGTCGAGGTGACTCCGGACCGACCGGCCGAGGATGTCCGGGTTCCCGAAATGCCTACCGGCGCCGTCGATTTCGCGGGCGAGCCCATGGACGATCGCGCGCCCAAGCGGCGGTTGACCGACAGCGAGAGGAAGAAGGTGCTGGCCCGGCAGTACGCGCGTGCCGTCGACCGGGCGCTGCGTGACATTCTCTCCGGACGCGACACCCCCCTCATCCTGGCGGCGGCGGAGCCGATCGACGCGATCTACCGCTCGGTCGCCACCTACGCGGAACTGCTCGACGACGGAATTCCCGGCAACCCGGAACGCCTGTCGGATCAGGACCTGGCCGACAAGGCCCGCCACATCCTCGACGGCCACTACGCGGCGCAACTCGCCGATCTGCGTCAGCTGTTCGACAAGCGCCGGAGCGAGGCCCGGGCCACCGCCGACCTCGCCGACATCGCCCGCGCGGCCACCTTCGGCATCGTGCAGACGCTGCTGGTCGATATCGACACCGCCGTGCCCGGCACGGTCGCCCCGGATACCGGCGCGATCGAATTCGGTCCCCCCTCCGAGACCGAGATACCGGGGATCCTCGACGAGATCGCCCGCCGCGCACTGCTTTCGGGCGCACGGGTGCTGGCGGTGCGCAAGGCCGATATTCCGGACGAGGCGTCGGCCGCCGCCATCCTCCGCTACTCGATGTGACCGAATCACCTGCCCGGCAACATCTTTCGTGATGAGCATCGGCTGCCAGGGGTAGCGGTGGTGGCGTCGTCGCCGTTGGCGGGCCGTCCACTCACCGCTCGTGTGCGGGCCTAGCCGTCGGTCGCGGTCGCCGTCGCGGCGAGGGCGTCGATGGCCGTGATCAGGTGGCGGCGGCTGTCGGCGGCGAGGGTCAGGAGGTTCTCGTCGCCGAGTGCGCGGGCCCAGATCGTCGGGTCGAGGGCCTCGACGACGACGGTGTCGCAGCGCTCCCGGACGACCACCGGATGCGGCACGATCATGTCGGCCCGGTCGTCGCCGGCGAGTTCGGCCGCGAGCAGATTGCGGCGGCAGATCTCCAGGATGGTGTGGTGGGCCAGGCGCCTGGTGCGGCCGTCGTAACGCGCCGTGTTCAGGTCCACCTCGGCGAGGATGGTGAAACCGTTGGACCGCAACGCGTTCCGGGTCCGATCCAGGGCGGTGTCGAAGTCGGAGAGCACCCGGGTGACGATCGTCGGCGAGGGGGCCACGGGCAACCGGATCTCGGTGACGAGTTGACGCGGGTCGCTCACCTCGTCGGGACCGACGAGATAGACCTCGGTCGGCGGGCCGGTGACCCGATAGGCGTTGCGATCCACCCATTCGGCCAGGCTGCGGTAGGCGGCGCCGAGATCGCGGTAGCCGCCGTGGTGGCAGGCGCGCGCCACCGTCGTGCCGGGTGTGACGAGCACTTCCGCACCCGAGGCCAGACTCAATTCGGCGGCGGGCTCGACCGGCACGCGAAAGTCGACGCTCGTCGCGATCGCCGATCGTTCGGTGTCGGTGTAGGTGATCGCGGTCGGGCCGCTGGCGGTGAGGCCGGATCGTGCGACGGTCGCGAACAATTCGCGCATACCCGCGGTGATGTCCTCGCCGGGCCGATCGGCCCGGATCGCGCGAGGTAGTCGCAACAGGGCTTGTGGCGGCACTTCGCACACGTCCACCCGGTAGTCCATGGCGTCCTCTTTCTCGGTGTCTGTCTCGACAATGCCCGCGGCCACGCGCGTGCGCGAGGGACCAAGGACCTGTCCTGGCGGGACGTCCGCGCCGATTTCGCCCAGGCGGACGACCGCGGACGAAGTCGGCCTGCGGTGGCGACTTTCGGCCCTAGATCGACGGTCGGCGCGGCCGGACGATCGGAACAGGTCCGGCAGCAGGAGGCGGCGATGAGCAGTGACAACGGGACCGAGCGGACGATCGTCGCGGCGGTCGACGGATCCGGTACGGCGCTGCAGGCGGTGCGGTGGGCGGCGGCCGAAGCGGGCGTGCGCCGCTGGGGTTTGCGGATCCTGCTCTCCTCGGCCTCGGCGCCGCGGACCGGACTCAGCGCGATGGAGATCGTCGGCGGCCGGGAGTGGTTGTACTGGAACGGCGAAGGCGTGCTGTCGGAGGCCGCGGCGATGGCCCGGCATGTGGCCGACGGCGTGGACGTCACGACCGAACTGACCGCGGATCCGGTGATCGACACGCTCGTGGAGCGCTCGGCGAGCACGCCGATGATCGTGGTCGGCAGCCACGGCCGGGGCGCGGTCCGGCGCGCGCTGCTGGGTTCGGTCAGTTCGGCGGTGACGCGACAGGCTCGGTGCCCGGTCGCGGTCGTCCACCGCGAAAGCCTATTCACCGTGGGCGAGGACGCGCGACCGGTGGTGGTCGGCGTCGACGAGGAGGGGACCGCGGTCGGCTGCGCGTTCGAGGAGGCGGCGCTGCGTGGGGTCGGTCTGGAGGCCGTCCGGTGCTGCGACGACGAGGTCGGGGGATTCGTCCTGGACGGAGAACTTCAGCAGTTCCGCGCGGACGAGACGCGGGCGCTGAACCGGCAGTTGGATCCATGGCACCGCAAGTATCCGGACGTCCCGCTGGAAACCGAGGTGATGTTCGGCGGGCCCGCGCAGGTCCTGCTGGAACGAGCGCGTGACGCGCAACTGCTGGTGGTGGGCCGGCACCGCTGGACCGGCCTGGTCGGAACCGCGATGCGGTCCACCCGCGCGGCGGTCCTGCATCGCGCCCACTGCCCGACGCTCGTGGTGCCCGAGCACGTGGAGCCGGAGTAGACCCTCGGCCGCTGCGCTGCACCGACACCGAATCAGCTGGGCGACAGCAACA
Source organism: Nocardia sp. 852002-20019_SCH5090214 (assembly GCF_001665865.1). Classification (NCBI taxonomy): domain Bacteria; kingdom Bacillati; phylum Actinomycetota; class Actinomycetes; order Mycobacteriales; family Nocardiaceae; genus Nocardia; species Nocardia sp. 852002-20019_SCH5090214. Next base: position 138,520 of record NZ_LZMK01000368.1, read on the forward strand.
TTCGGATCCGGTGACGCCGGTTCGCGCGATGCGTCCGAGGCGGCGTCGCGTCGATCGGCGAGCGCACCCCCCGGACGCTGAAGCGCGACGCTCGCCGCTGTACCCGGCGACCGGACCGCGGCGGGTGGGCCGGCGTCGGTGCCGGCGTGCGGAAGAACCACCGCTTGGCGGCCTCGGCGAGAACCAGATAGACCAGCACCGTCGCGGCCAACGCGGCGAAGAACGCGGCGGGCAGCGGGGTGAGGCCGAGATCGGGCGCCACCGGCGTGTACGGCAGCACCACACCCACACCGACCGCGGCGAGCACGGCGAGAAGCAGCGGAATACTCGGCCGGCTGCGGTAGCTGGGACTGCGGCGGGTGCGAATCACGAACAACACCAGCGTCTGCGTGCACAGCGATTCGACGAACCAGCCGGTGTGGAACAGCTCCGCGCCGGCATGGAACACACCGAGCATCAGCGCGAAGGTCGCGAAGTCGAACACCGAACTGATCGGGCCGAAGACGAGCATGAAACGCCGGATCAGGCCGATATCCCAGCGTGCCGGGCGGGCGAGTTGTTCCGGGTCGACCGTATCGGTCGGGATGGCGAGCTGGCTGGTGTCGTACAGCAGATTGTTGAGCAGGATCTGTCCCGGCAGCATCGGCAGGAACGGCAGGAACGCCGAGGCGCCGGCCGCGCTGAACATATTGCCGAAATTGCTGGACGTGCCCATCAGCACGTATTTCATGGTGTTGGCGAAGATCCGGCGCCCCGCCATGACGCCGTCGGCGAGGACCTGCAGATCCTTTTCCAGCAGCACGATATCCGCGGCGTCCTTGGCGATATCGGTCGCCGAGTCGACGGAGACGCCGACGTCGGCGACATGCAGGGCGAGCGCATCGTTGACCCCGTCGCCGAGGAAGGCGACATCGCGTCCGGCATGTCGTTGCAGGCGGACGATCCGCGCCTTCTGTTCGGGGTCGACGCGGGCGAATATTGTTGTGGTGGGCAGTAATTCGGTCAACGCGTCGTCGTCGAGACGATCGAGGTCCGTGCCGGTCAGCGGCCGGCCGGGGTCCAGGCCGAGGTCGGCGCACACCCGGACCGCGACCGCGGGATTGTCGCCGGTGACCACCTTCACGGTGATGCCCAGGCCGGCCAGACGCCGCAACGCGTCGCGCGCACTCGCTTTCGGAGGATCGAGGAAGACCAGGAAGCCGCGCAGTGTCAGCTCGCGCTCGTCGTCGGTGGTGAGGCGATCGGCGCGGACCGCTGTCCGAGTGGCGACGGCGACGATGCGGTGACCGGCCGCGAACTCGGCGTCGAGGGCGGTGCGAGCGGCCTGCGGGACGTCGCGGCAGCGCGCGAGCACGGCCTCCGGGGCGCCCTTGGCGATGATCGTGGCGGTGCGGTCCGGGCCGGCGACGAGAACCGACACCATGCGGCGGTTGTGGTCGAAGGGCAGGACCGCGCGGCGGACGAAACCCGCTGCGGCAGCGTGTTCGGCCGCGCACGCGCTCCACAGTGCCGTGTCCAGCGCATCGGCGCCGGCCTGGCGTCCGTCGTGGACGGTCGCGTCGGTGCAGGCCAGACCGTAGACCACCGCCTCGTCGCCGGGAGAACCGTCGGCCGCCAGCGCGCGCAGATATTCGATGCGCCCTTCGGTGAGGGTGCCGGTCTTGTCGGTGAACAGGACCTCGATATCGCCGAGGTCCTCGATGCAGACCATCCGCTTGACCAGTACCTTGCACCGCGCGAGCTGCCGTGATCCGGCAGCGAGGCTGGTGGATACCACGGCGGGCAGCAATTGGGGTGAGATGCCGACGGCGATCGCCAGCGAGAACAGCAGGGCATCGAGGATCGGGCGGTGCAGGGCCAGGTTGATCGCGAAGATGCCGGCGGTGAGGGCGGCGGCCACCCACACCAGTAGCATCGAGAACTGACGGAGCCCGATCTGGAATTCGGTGTCGGGCTGTCGTTTTCCCAGGCCGAGGGCGATCCGGCCGAACTCCGTCGCGCCTCCGGTGGCGACGACGACCCCGCGCCCGTGGCCCGCGGCGACGACCGTGCCCATCAGGGCGCAGCACGACAGCTCGGCGACGCCCGACTCCGGTGGCACCGTGCCGGTCGATTTCTCGACGCTGTCCGATTCGCCGGTCAGCACCGATTCGTCGCACTGCAGCCCGGTCGCCGACAGCAGCCGCACATCCGCCGGGACCAGCTGCCCGGCCCGCATCTCCACCACATCGCCGGGGACCAGATCGACCACGTCGACCGATGCGGGCTGGCCGTCGCGAATCACCGTGGCGCCGTGGCGGATCCGCTCGTGCAGCGCGTCGGCGGCGCGTTCGGCGCGAAACTCGTTCACCGCCCCCAGCCCGACCGACACCAGCAGGATGACCCCGATGACGACCGCGTCGGAACGTTGACCGACGAAGAACGACACCACCGCCGCGACCCCGAGCAGCAGCAGGAGCGGCGAACGCAACTGCCGCGCGACCACGGCGAGCAGCCGGGCACGATGCGTGCGAACAGCGTTGGGGCCGAGCAGGTGACGTCGGCGCGCGGCTTCCGTGCTCGTCAGACCGGTGTCGGTAGTGGTCACCGCGGCCAGCACCTGCGCCGGCGTCGAGGTGGCGGCCGATGTCGCCGGCAGCGGGCCGATCGACGGGGCGGCATCGGTCGGGGACGTGGCCGTCGAGACGACCGCTCGCACGGCGGCACGATTCATACCTCGATGGTTGTCGGAGCCACCGGGATTCGCCAGGGACCAAAGACTCTGCCGGATTGCTACGGCGGTCACCGCCGCTGCCGCTCGGCGGCCGGGGACCGGTGGCCGTGCGGATGAGGACTTGTGTACCTTGCCGGGGCCCGCGCACGGGCGGAGGCTGGGGGAGTGCACCCTGACAAACCGGTGGCCGGGCCGGTGATCGACGCGCGTCGCTACGACGCGGTGATCTTCGATATGGACGGCGTGGTCACCGACACGGCCTCCGTCCACGCCGCGGCGTGGACGCAGGTGTTCGACGGATTCCTCGCCGCCCGCAAGCCCGGGCCCGGCGAGAACTGCGCCCCGTTCACCGCCTCGGACTACCAGGACTACGTCGACGGCAAGCCGCGGTACGACGGCGTCGCGGATTTCCTTGCCTCCCGGGCGATCTCACTGCCGCGAGGCGAGCCGTCGGATACGGCGGCCGACGCCACGATCTGCGGACTCGGAAACGGCAAGGACGAGGTGTTCCTCGCCAGGATCGCCGAATCGGGCGTACCGGTGTTCGCCACCACGGTGGCCCTGGTGCGCCGCCTGCGCGCCGCCGGGGTGCGGACCGCGGTGTTCTCGGCCAGCCGCAACGCGGCCCAGGTGCTCGACGCCGCGGGGCTGGGGGATCTGTTCGCCGTGCGGGTGGACGGTGTCGTGGCCGAAGAACTCGCGCTGCCGGGCAAACCGGACCCGGCCACCATGGTGCTGGCCACGCAGCGGCTGGGCGCCGAACCCGAGCGGACGGTCGTCGTCGAGGATGCCGAGGCCGGGGTGAGCGCCGGGCGGCGCGGCGGCTTCGGACTGGTGATCGGCATCGAACGCGGCGCGGATCCGGACCGGCTGCTGTGCACCGGAGCCGATGTGGTGGTCGCCGACGCCGACGAGATCCGGGTGCGCAGTGGTTTCCGCCGCCTGTCGGAGATCGCGGACGCGCTGGCGTGGTGGCCCTCGATCGCCGACGCCGTCGAGGACGAGCATGTCGCGGTGCTGCTGGATTTCGACGGCACGATCTCGGAGATCGTGCCCGATCCCGACGCGGCGATCCCGATCGAGGGGGTGCGCGCCACTTTGGCCGCACTGGCCGCGCGGTGTCCCGTCGCCGTGATCAGCGGTCGCGGACTCGAGGATCTGCGCACGCGCGTGGGCGTCGAGGGAATCTGGTACGCCGGTAGCCACGGCTTCGAACTGGTGGCGCCCGACGGCACCGAACACGTGCACGAAGGCGGCCCGAAGGCGGAGCGGGCGCTGGTGCAGGCGGCGGCCGAACTCGCCGAGCGGCTGAGCCGGATTCCCGGAGTGCTGATCGAGCCGAAGCGATTCGCGGTCGCCGTCCATCACCGCAAGGTCGCCGCCGATGCCGTGGCGACGGTGGTGGCCACCGTGCACGACATCGCCCGCGGGCAGGGATTGCGCGTGACCGCGGGCCGCAAGGTCACCGAACTGCGTCCGGATGTGGACTGGGACAAGGGCCGAGCCCTGCACTGGGTCCTGGATCTGGTGGGCCGGCCGGTGATGCCGGTGTACCTCGGTGACGATCTGACCGACGAGGACGCGTTCGACGCGATCCAGGTCACCGGCATGCCGCTCGTGGTCCGCCACGACGATACCGGCGACCGGCGCACCGCGGCGCGGTTCGCCCTCGACAGTCCCGCGCGCGCCGGCGAATTCCTGGAGCGGATCGCCGAATTGCTCACCGGGGAGAGCGACTGGGCGGTGGGACGGTCGTGGCTGCTCACCTACGACGGCTACGAGCCCGATGCCGAGCGGCTGCGCGAAGCGCTGTGCGCGGTGGGCAACGGCTACCTCGTCACCCGCGCGGCCGCACCGGAGACGCGTGCCGGAGCCCACCACTATCCCGGCACCTATGTCGCGGGAATCTACAACCGGCTCGGCGACGATATCGCCGGGCGGCACGTCGAGAACGAGAGCCTGGTAAATCTGCCGAACTGGCTTCCGTTGACCTGGCGCGTCGCCGACGAGGAATGGTTCGATGTCGATGGTGCCGAATTGCTGGACTACACACAGCAATTCGATATGCGCCAGGGGCTGCTCACCCGCCGGCTGCGCTGTCGCGACACCGCGGGCCGGATCACCGCGGTGGTTCAGCAGCGTTTCGCGTCGATGGACTCCCCGCACACGTGTGCGATGCGAACCACCCTGACGCCGGAGAACTGGAGCGGGCCGCTCACGGTCCGCTCGTCGATCGACACCTCGGTTCGCAACACCGGAGTCGACCGGTACCGCGAGCTGTCCGGAACGCATCTGAGCGAACTGCGAATCGACACCCCGGACGCCCACACCGTCTGCGCGCTGATGCGGACCACACAGTCACTGGTCACCGTAGCGGTGGCCACCCGGACCACCGTGACCTCGGAGGCGCAGGAGACGGCCGGCTCCGCACTCGCCGACGGCGCGGCCGGCCACGATTTCGTCGTGCCCGCCGAATCGGGTCGCGACATCGTCGTCGACAAGACGGCAGCGGTGTTCACCGGCCGCGACCGCGCCATCTCCGCACCCGACGAGGCCGCCGTGCGCCTGCTCGACGAGGCGCCGGGCTACGACGCGCTCTGCACCGCGCACGCCGATGCCTGGGAGCATGTGTGGCGGCGCCTGCGCATCGATCTGGATGCCAGTGAGGAATCGGTGCGAGCGCTGCGACTGCATGTCCTGCAGGTGGCGCAGACGCTGTCGCGCCACACCGCCGACCTCGATGCCGGAGTGCCGGCGCGGGGCCTGCACGGCGAGGCCTACCGCGGTCACGTGTTCTGGGACGAGCTGTTCGTCCTGCCGGTGGTGAGCCTGCGCGACCCGGCGCTGACGCGAGAACTGTTGCGGTACCGCTATCGCCGGCTGCCGCAGGCGCGTGCCGCGGCCCGCGCCCAGGGCTGTCGCGGCGCCCTCTTTCCGTGGCAATCCGGCAGTGACGGCCGGGAGGAGAGTCAGCGCCTGCACCTGAATCCTCGTTCGGGACATTGGAATACGGATGCCAGTGCTCGCGCGCAGCATGCCGGTCCGGCGGTGGCCTACAACGTGTGGCACTACTATCAGGCGACCGGAGACCGGGCGTTCCTCGCCGAGTTCGGCGCCGAACTGCTGGTGGAGATCGCCCGATTCTGGTCCGACCGCGCCACCTACGATCCCGCCGACGACCGGTATCACATCCGCGGCGTCATCGGACCCGACGAATTTCATTCCGGCTATCCCGGGCGGCCCTATCAGGGGATCGACGACAACGCCTACACCAATGTCATGGCGGTGTGGGTCATCCGGCGCGCGCTGGACGCGGTCGAACTGCTCCCGCCGCGCGTGCGGTCGGAACTGCTGGACCGCCTCGCGGTGCCGGCCGTCGAATCGGAGCGCTGGGCCGAGGTCGCCGATCGGATGTTCGTGCCGTTCCACGACGGGGTGATCAGCCAGTTCGCCGGCTACGACCGGCTGGCGGAACTGGACTGGGACGACTACCGGCGCCGCTACGGCGATACGAGCCGGCTCGACCGCATCCTCGAGGCCGAAGGTGACGATGTCGACCGGTATCGGGTGGCGAAACAGGCCGACGTCCTGATGCTGTTCTATCTGTTCTCCGCCGACGAGCTGGGGCGGTTGTTCGCCGGGCTCGGTTACGATTTCGGCGGTGCGGACATCCCGCGCACTGTCGACTACTACCTGGCCCGCACCTCGCACGGGTCGACGCTGAGTGCCGTCGTCCACGCCTGGGTGCTGGCCCGGGCGAATCGGGACCGCGCGATGGAATTCTTCGCCAGCGTCCTGGAATCCGATATCGCCGATATTCAGGGCGGCACCACGGCCGAGGGCATTCATCTGGGCGCCATGGCGGGCAGTATCGATCTGGTGCAGCGCTGCTTCACCGGACTGGAGACCCGTGACGACCGCCTGATCTTCGCCCCGTCGTGGCCGCCGGAACTGGGCACGCTGACCTTCGCGATCATCTACCACGGCCATCGCCTGACCGTGCGCATCGACGCCCGGCGGATCGAGATCAGCTCCGATACGGACGGGGCGCGTTCGATCACGGTCGAATGCCGCGGCCGCACCGTCGTGCTGGCGACCGGGGAGAGTGTCACGCTGCCGGCGACCGACGAACACTGAGAGCGCGAACACTGAGAGCGCGAACACCGACAGCATGGGAGCGCCGAACCGTCCGGGTGGAGGTTCGGCGCGTCGTGCTTCGAATTATGCTGCGGTCGAACGGAATTCGGTGACCCGCCACCATTCCCCGCCGCCTGCGATGTGACCGGTGGCCGCCACCGGCAGATCGCGGCGACGCAGGCCGGGCAGCACTCGATAATCGATCGAGCCCGGGACACTGACCAGGGCGAGCACCCGCCACAGCGCGCGGGCGTAGGCGTCGGCGGACGCCGCCCCGTCCCATTCGTAGAGCCCCCGGTACACGCCGCGTTGATCGTGCGCCAGCCATAATTTGCTGATCATGCCCGGGAATCCGGCGAAGAGCACGGTATTGAGGATGCTCTCGCGACGGAACCACGCATGCCCGCGTCCGCGCACGCCTCGCAGCTCGAAACGCACCAGCAGCACACACGGTTCGGGCGAGGGGATTCGATCGATCACGGTTTCCTGGTAGACGTAGGCCGACGTTCCGTCGCCGAAACTCAGCCACGTCCCGACGTTGCGGGCCGGGCGGTGGATGCGGTGGCGTGCCAGCAGCCCGACGGTCGTGATCATGCACCGGCCGACCGCGAGGAAGGCCGGCGCGATCGGCAGTGGCGTCGGTGTGCCGGTGGTGGTCACGGTGTTTTGCTCCCGATGCGGGCGGGTTCGGCGACGGGGTGCGCTTCGGCACGTTCCTTGATGCCGCGCAACATCTTCTGCTCCATCACCAGACTGCCCGGTTCGAGGAAGAACGTGTCGAACAGTCGCAGCGCGGTCGAGGCGCCGGGCGTCGCGATCCGATTGCGGCTGACCAGGCGGGTGCCCTCCGGGCACGGATACAGCCCGAATTCCCAGATCCAGTTCCCGTCGTCGGTGCGGAAGACGAGCGTTCGCTCGGGCTCGAGCACCGCCACCCGGGACGGGGTGTTGTCGGAATTCGCCGTGACGACGTCACCGACGGCGAGGTCCTGGAACTGCGGCAGGATCGACCGGGCGCTGTGTACGTCGACACCCAGGAGCCGGTCGATCCAGTCGTAGCTGTAGATTCCGCCGCGTCCCGGCCCGAACTGCACGAGCCAGGGCCAGACCGCGGACGGATCGGCCTCGATCGTGATCGCCCGGGTCGAGAGCATGTCGGGAAGCAGGAGCAGGTCGTCGCCGGGCATGCGGCGGCGCACCTCCTCCTCGGTCGCGCCCCAGCTCAGACACCACCGGCGGGCGAAGAGCCGGTAGCCGGTGGCCAGCCCGCCCAGAAACGATGCGACGCCGACCGCGGCCGCGGCACCGCGACGGGCCGCCGAATGGTCAGTCCTTGTCATGCGCCTGCTTCTCCTCGGGCGAACGCACGACCATGACGGGGCATTTCGCATGCTGGACAAGAGAATTCGACACCGAACCCAGCAGCAGCCCGCGGAAGCTGCCGCGGCCGTGGCTGCCGACCACGATGAGCTGCGCGGATTCGCTCCACCGCTGCAGATGGGCAGCGGGCTCGGCCATGCTGATGTGCCGGCGCACCGAGACGTCCGGATACTTCTCCTGCCAGCCGGCCAGTCGTTCGGCGAGGATCGCTTCCTCGTTGACCTCGATATCCGACATCGGGAACCAGGTGTACGGGTCGCCGACGAACGAGCCGAAGGTCAGATCGCTCCACGCGTGCACGGCGACCAGTTCGGCGCCGCGCTCGGCGGCTTCCTCGAACGCCGCCGCCACCGCGCCCTCGCTGAGCGGGCTGCCGTCGACGCCGACGACCACCGGGCCGGTCTCGCGTGGCCGTGACTGCTGCTCGGACTCGGTGCGTACCACCACGACCGGGCCCTCGGCGTGGCTGGTGACCGACAGCAGAATCGAACCGATGTGGGTGCCGAAACCGCCGGCGCCCTGTGCGCCCAGGGCTACCAGATAACCGGTGGCGCTGTGCCGCAACAGCATTCGCGCCGGATGCTCGGAGGAGACCTCCGTGCTGACCTGGACCTCGGGCAGGGTGTCGCGGACGGCGAGCGCCTCGCGGGCGACCAGGGCTGCGCCGTGGGCGCGCAGGCGTTCCAGCACCGCCGGCTCGGAAATGTCGTAGTTGTTGAAAACCCGGCTCGCGCTCGGCAGGTCGAGTCCGTAGGCGATGCGCAGGTCACGTCCTCGGTCGCGGGCGACCTCGGCCGCCCACAGCAGCGCGGTGCGGGCACCGGCCGACCCGTCGACACCGACCACGATCGGCGCGGAGACGAGGTGGTGCGCGTCGTCCGCATACTGAGAGCTCATCGGTATTTCCTTTCACCCTGATCGATCCGCCGCGCGCATATGCCGGTCATGATTCGATCTCCTCGGTTTTGATATGCAGTCCCAGCCCGGCGACGACGATGCCGAGGACGAGATACAGCGGCTGCGCCCAGTCCAGCGTGCGGAGCGCGGTCATCTCGGCGAGCAACCAGCAGATCAGCAGTAAGCCGCTGATCACCGCGACCGTGGCGACGCGCCGATCACCGGTGAGGGCGCCGCCCGCGGTGACCGCCATCGGTATCCCGACGACGAGCGCGAAGGCCACCGCGCCGGCGGCTACGCCGTGCCCGGCCGGAGTGCTGTCCAGCGGCGCGCTCGGATGCAGGCCGATGCCCAGCGCGACCGCGAGCGAGAAGACACTCGCCGCGACCGCACCCGCGGACGCGGCCAGCAACATGTGCCAGCGTCCGACGCCGTCGCCGAGAGTGATTCCTGCCATACCCCGACCTTTCCCGACGCCGGGGAAGGGCCGCCAGGGCCTTTGGTCCCGCACTGCCGCCCCGAGGGTCCACCGGAGCCGGCCGATGTGGCGACCGCCCGCCGCTCACGGCGCCGGATCCGATCGGCGCGACGACTGCCCGGCGGTCACGACTGTCCGAAGACTCGGCGTTCCGGTGACTTTCGGCCGTGCCCCGCCCACCGCCCGGGGCGCGATGCTGAGTGCGACAACGCACTAGTGAAAGGGGCGACAGACAATGGGCACGTTCAGTGGTCGCAGTGCGATCGTCACCGGGGGCGCACGGGGCATCGGTGCCGCCGTGGCGGCCGAGCTCGCCAAGGAGGGGCTCGGCGTGGTGATCGCCGATCTCCTCGAACGCGACGGCACCGCCACAGCGACGGCCTTGGGCGCCGGCGCGATCTTCCGTCGCCTCGACGTCGCCGACGAGGATGCCTGGCAGCGGGTGATCGCCGACGCCGAAGCCACGTTCGGCCCGCTGGCCGTCCTGGTGAACAACGCCGGCATCGTCGATTTCGGCGGCGTGGACACCGAGCCACCCACGATGTTCCGCCACGTCCTGGATGTGAACCTGTACGGCTCGTGGCTCGGCATGCACCTGGCCGGTCCGCGCCTGCGCGCGGCCGGCGGCGGAGTGGTGGTCAACATCTCCTCGACCGCCGGCCTGATGGGGTACGCGGGCATCGGCGCCTACGTCGCCAGCAAATGGGGATTGCGCGGACTGACCAAGGCGGCGGCGCTCGAATGGGGACCGTCGAATATCCGGGTCTGCTCGGTGCATCCCGGCCCGATCCGCACCGCGATGACCGCCGGTATGGACGAATCCGTCACGGCCGCGCAACCGTTGGCCCGTTTCGGGGAACCCGAAGAAGTCGCCGCCATGGTCCGGTTCATCGTCACCGAGGCGACGTTCTCCACCGGATCGGAATTCGTGGTGGACGGCGGCGCGACGACCGGCCAGGTGCTGGATCTGCCCGCCGCGGTAGGAGACCGATGATCATGACGAGACATCCGGACTACGACACTCTGATGACGGCGGTGGACCTGGCGGTGCGCGCACCGTCGGTGCACAACAGCCAGCCGTGGCTGTGGCGCATCGGGGACGACACCGTCCAGCTGTACGCCGACACCAGCCGGCAGCTGCGGCAGACCGACCCCGACCAGCGCGATCTGATCGTGAGTTGCGGTGCGGCACTGCATCATCTGCGGGTCGCGGCCGCGGCGCTGGGCTGGGCGACGGTGGTGCACCGATTGCCGAACCCGGCGGTGCCGGAGCACCTGGCGGCCGTGGAATTCCGGCCCGCCCCCGCGACGGCCGAAGCGGTCGGCCTTTCCCGCGCGATCCCGCTGCGCCACAGCGACCGCCGCCACTACACCTCCTGGGAGGTGCCCGACATTCACATCGGCTCCTTGACGGCCGCCGCGGCGGCGAACGGCGTGCTGGTCCGCGATGTGGTCGCCGACGGCGAGCGGGTGCGGCTGCTGCACGCCTTCGAACGTGCCGCCGCCGCACACAACGCCGACGCCGCCTACCGCGCCGAATTGGCGCGCTGGAGCGGACATCACGCGGCACCCGACGGTGTTCCGGCCCGCAGTGCGGTCGCCGCGACCGACGCCTCGGCCCGGCCGTTCGCCGATCCCCGGCTGCCGGAGGCGGTGGTTCGCGATATCGCCGACGCCGATCACATGCTCATGCTCTACACCGCCGGCGACGACACGGTGAGCCGGCTGCGCGCGGGGGAGGCGACCAGCGCAATCCTGCTGGCCGCGACCACATTCGGGCTGGCAACCTGCCCACTGAGCGAACCGCTCGAAATCCCGGAGGTGCGCGCGGAACTGCGCACCGACCTCCTCGACGACAGCGGATATCCGCAGATGATCATCCGAACCGGCTGGGCCGCAACCAGTTCCCCGCTGTCACCGACACCACGACGACCGCTCGACGACGTCGTGACCCGGCTGTGAGGAGATGACCGACATGACGCGGTATCCGTCGTTGGCACTGCGCGCGTGGCGCACGGGTCCGTGGGCGGCGAACCGGCTGATGCGGCCGTCGGACCGGATCGAGGCCGTCATCCGGATCCTGGCCGTGGTGGTGGTTCTCGGCGCGGTGCCGGTCTGCGCGGCGATGGGCACCGCCCGCTACACCGATGCCGCCGTACAGATTCGCGACGAGAACGCGGCGAAGACGGCGGTCGCCGCCACGATCGTCGCCGATCCGGTTCGCACGACGGCGACATCGATGGACGTCTCCGCCGATCGATACGAGGCCACGGTTCGGTGGACCCGCGACGGGCATTCCGCCGAAGCCACGACGCCCGTGGCGGCGACCGCGCACCCCGGGCAGCAACTGACCATGTGGCTGGCGCCCGACGGCCGCCCGACCGCAGCACCGCTGCCCGCCGACACCGCCGCGATGCGCGGGGTCGGGCTGGGAATGGCTACATTCGTCGAAATCTGCTTCGCTACAGCGGCACTGGTATGGCTGACGGCCTGGGCCTTCGGTATCCGGCATCGTGCCGGCTGGGCCCGGGAATGGCGAAACATCAGCCGCCCCATCGGAACTCCGTGAACACCCGATCCACAACCACCCGATCCACGAGGAGAACATCATGACCGAGCACCACGCGGTACCGCAGCGGCACACCGATTCGCCGATCGTCGCCGCGGTCGACGGCTCGGCCGTCGGCTACCACGCGGCCGCCTGGGCCGCCGCCGACGCCGCGCTGCGCGACTGCCGCCTGCATCTGGTCACGTCGATCTCGGTCGCGGGCGGGCTGGGTCCCGCACCGATCCTCACCGAGGACGATATGAGCTGGCTGCGCGTGGACGCCGAACGGATCCTCGTCGAAGCCGCCCGCATCGCCCGCGCCGCGACACCGGACCGTACGCCGGTGATCACCACCGAGATCACCACCGACGCGATCATCGGCCATCTGATCGCACAGTCCGATCAGGCACAGGGGATCGTGGTGGGCAGCCGTGGCCTCGGCGCCATCCGGCGCGGCCTGCTGGGGTCGGTGTCCTCCGCGATCATCCGGCACGCGAATTGCCCGGTGACCGTGGTGCATTCGCTCTCGGCGACGGATGCCGTCACGGCGGTGAAGCCGGTTCTCGTCGGCGTCGACGGCACGGCGAACAGTGTGCCGGCGCTCGAACTCGCCTTCGAGGAGGCGTCGCGGCGCAATGTGGGGCTGGTGGTGCTGCACGCGTGGAGCGACCGCAGCAGCGGCCTCGATCCGGCGATCGTCGGCTGGGACGCGATCCGGGAATCCGAGGACGCGGTGCTGGCCGAAACGCTGGCCGGATACTCCGAACGGTATCCGGAAGTGAAGGTGCGTCGCGAAATGGTGCTGGATCGGCCGGTGCGCTCCCTGCTCGATGCGTCGGAGAACGCGCAGCTGGTGGTCGTCGGCAGCCACGGCCGCGGCGGATTCACCGGAATGCTGCTCGGCTCCACCAGCGCGGCATTGGCGCAATCGGTGGAATGCCCCATCACCGTGGTCCGCCAACCGGCCGGAAAGACCGCGTAACAGCAGGTTCGGTAGCAGTCGGCGGGGTGGTCAGCTCAACGGAGCCGACCACTCCAGCCGCGTACCCGGCCGCTGCGAGCCCGCCGGGCCGGGCACGGTGCGGAACGTGCCGCCCAGTGAACGCGCGCGCTCGGCGAGATTGGTCAGCCCGCTGGGGGTGATGTTGTCGCCGATACCGCAACCGTCGTCGGTGACGGTGATCGTCAGGTCGTCCCCGACACCGATCACGACCTCCAGCGTCGTGGCGCCGGCGTAGCGGACGGTGTTGCTGACCGCTTCGCGCACAACGGCTTCCGCGTGGTCGGCCAGCTGCGAACTCACCACCGAGAGCGGTCCGGCCACCCGCAGCGAGTTGCGAATCGGGGTGTCGCCGCACTGCTGGCGGATCGCCTCGTCGAGGCGCTGACGCAAGCGCGTGCTGGTGCCGCCGTGCAGATCGAAGATGGAGGTGCGGATCTCCTGGACCACATCCTGCAGACCGTCGATCGCTTCGGTGAGCCGGGCCTTGACCTCGGGAACGCGGGTGCGGGGTACCGCTCCCTGCAGCGACAGCCCGATCGCGAACAACCGCTGGATGACGTGATCGTGCAGATCCCGGGCGATCCGGTCGCGGTCGGTGAGCACGTCGAGCTCGCGCAATCGCTGCTGCGTGGCGGCCAGCTGCATGGCCAGCGCCGCCTGGTCGGCGAAGGCGGCGGTCAATTCCAGCATCTCGTCGTCGTAGGGCGCGGTGTCCTTCGCGCGGACCGCGATGAGGATCCCCTGCGGGGCGTCGCGGGTGTGCAGCGGGACCAGCAGTACCGGGCCGCCGGTGGGGAACAGCGCGGCGAAGTCGAGGTCGCCCACATCGTCGAAACGCAGCGGCTTACGGTCCGTGAAGGCGGTCCCGATGGTGCCGGTGACATCGAGGGAATGCCCGGCGTCGGCCCCCTCACCCGCGGCCTGGTCGACGACCAGCTCGGTGATCTCCTCGGCCGGCACATCCGGGTCGGTCACCGTGGCGAGCAACACCCACTCCGATCCGGTGAGGACCCGCACGTGATCGACCAGATGTGCCAGCACCCGGCCGGGCTCGTCGGCGGCGAGGAATTCCGTGGTCAGATCGCGGGTGGCCTCGATCCAGGCCTGCCTGTTGCGGGCGGCCTCGTATAGCCGGGCATTCTCGATGGCGATGCCCGCGGCGGCGGCGAGCGCCTGCACGATCAGCTCGTCGTCCTCGGTGAACTGCTGCCCGCCGGCCTTCTCTGTGAGATACAGATTGCCGAAGATCTCGTTGCGGATGTGCACCGGAACCCCGAGGAACGTGCGCATCGGCGGGTGATGGGCCGGGAATCCGACCGACGACGGGTGGTGTGCCAGGTTCTCGAGCCGGATCGGCTTGGGTTGGGTGAAGAGCATGCCCAGCACGCCGTGGCCCTCGGGCAGATCGCCGATGAGTTTGCGGGTCGGTTCGTCGATGCCCTCGTAGATGAACTGCTGCAGGTGTTCGTCGTGGCCGCGGACGCCCAGCGCCCCGTATCGGGCATCGACCAGGTTGATCGCGGCGTGGACGATGGTGCGCAACGTCTCGGCCAGGTCGAGTCCGGCGGTCACCGACAGCATCGCCTCGACCAGACCGTCCATCCGGTCGCGGGAGTCCATGATTTCGTCGACGCGGTCGCGCACTTCGGCGAGCAGCTCGCGCAGCCGTAGCTGCGAAAGGGTGTCGCGCACCGAGTAGCTACCGGCTCGCTGATCATCGGGCATTGTCATCGTCCTGTAATCCACTGTCCGAGTAACGCGAAACATCGGCGTTTACGCTTGCGAAAAGCCTACCGCTCTCCTGTGCGCCGCGACAGATAACGGCAAGTCGGACGGTGGATGCCGCTGCGACGAAGGTCGTTTCGAAGGCCGCCGAAAGGCCCTGGCTTCGACAGACCCCGAGGTAGACGGTCGGATTATGAGGACCTGTTACGGCACATCCCGTCGGAAAGGTGTCGCGCGATGACCCGTTCCAGCGCCACTCGGACACTGCCGGAGGGGCTTTCGTCGGCCGAAGCGGCGCGACGGCTGGCCCGCGACGGCGCCAACACCGTCCCGCGACGGCCGCCGCCGCCGTGGTGGCGGCGAGTGCTGCGCCAGTTGCGCGACCCGTTGATCCTGGTGCTGCTCGTCGCCGTGGTCCTCACGGTGGCGACCGGGGACTGGACCGATATGGCCGTCATCCTGCTGGTCATCGTAGTCAACACGGCCGTCGGCGTCGGCCAGGAGATTCGCGCGCAGCAGGCCATCTCGGCGCTGGAAGAACTGACCGCGCCCACCGCGCGGGTGATCCGCGATCGCGAGCAGCGGCAGATCCCGGCCGCCGACGTGGTCGTGGGCGATGTCGTGGTCCTCGCGGAAGGCGATATCGTCGCCGCGGATGCGAGGGTCGTCGAGGCGGCCGCGCTGATGCTGGACGAGTCGGCGTTGACCGGTGAATCGCTGCCCGTCGACAAGTCGGTCGACGGCGACGCGGAACTGTCGGCCGGCACCGTGGTCGTCAAGGGCCGGGGCACCGCGGTGGTCACCGCGATCGGCGCTGCCAGCGCCACCGGCCGCATCGCCGGACTGCTGGACCGCCGGACCGGTCCGACACCGCTGCAGCGACGTCTGGTCGACATCGGGCGCCTGCTGGCCGCGGTCACGGTCGTGCTCTGCGTGGTGGTGTTCGCGCTGGGAATGGTCCGGCATCAACCGCTGGAACTGATGCTGGTGACCGCGATCAGCCTCGCCGTGGCGGCGGTTCCGGAATCGCTGCCGGCGGTGGTCACCCTCGGGCTGGCGCTGGGCGCGCGCCGCATGGCGGCCCACCGTGCTCTGGTCCGCACGCTGCCCGCGGTCGAGACGCTGGGGTCGGTCACCGTACTGGCGACCGACAAGACCGGAACGCTCACCGAGGGCCGGATGGTCGTCGGAGATATCTGGACGGTGGCGCAGCGGTCGTCGGAGGACGATCCGGCGGTCGTCGAACTGCTGGCGGCCACCGTGTTGTGCAACGACGCGCAGTTCGTCGCACCCACCTCCGAGACGGACGAGACGGCGGTGCTGGGCGATCCCACCGAAGCCGCACTGCTCCGTGCCGCAATGGATGCCGGCATCGACGAACGGGAGTTGCGGAGCCGGCTGCCGCGCGTGGCGGAACTGCCGTTCGACAGCGACCGCAAGCGTATGACGACCGTGCACCGGCTACCGGACGGGACCTACCGCACCGTGTGCAAAGGCGCGCCCGAGGCCGTTGTCCGTGAGGGGCTGGTCGATGCAGGCATGTCGCTGCGCGCCGAGGCGCTGGAACATGCGGCCGCCTTCGCCGGCCAGGGGTACCGGGTGCTGGCAGTCGCCGCGGCGGATCGTCCGGAAGCCCCCGGCGAGGATCCGGAGGACGGCCTGCGCCTGCTGGGACTGGTGGCGATTCTGGATCCTCCCCGGGAGGAGGCCGCCGCGACGGTGGCGGCCTGTCGCCGCGCCGGGATCCGGCCCATCCTGATCACCGGCGATCATCCCGGCACCGCCGCCGCCGTGGCCACCGACCTGGGCATTCTGGCCGGCGGCGACGCCGTCGTCGACGCCCGGAGCGCGAGCGACACCGAACTGGGAAGCGCCGCGGTTTTCGCGCGGGCGACACCGGACCGCAAACTCGACATCATCAACACCTTGCAGGCCGGCGGCCAGATCGTCGCCATGACCGGGGACGGGGTCAACGACGGGCCGGCGCTGCGGCGCGCCGACATCGGCGTGGCGATGGGGCGGCGGGGCACCGAGGTGGCACGGCAGGCCGCGGACCTCGTGCTGGCCGACGACAATCTCGACACCCTGGTGGTCGCCGTCGAGGAGGGCCGCCGCGTCTACGCGAACATCCGGCGTTTCCTGATCTACGGCCTTTCCGGTGGGGCGACGGAAATCGCGGTCATGCTGTTCGGTCCGCTGTTCGGACTCGCGCTGCCGTTGCTGGCCGCCCAGATCCTGTGGGTCAACCTGCTCACCCACGGTCTCACCGGAGTCGCGCTGGGCGGTGAACCGGCCGATCCGGCGATCATGCGGCGCTCGCCGCGCCCGCCCGCGCAGAGCATCCTCGGCGCGGGCCTGTGGCAGCGGATTCCGCGCATCGCGTTCGTGCTCACGGTGGTCACCCTCGCGGTGGCGGTGTGGGCGCACCACACCGACCGGCCCTGGCAGACGATGGCGTTCTTCACCCTGGGGGTCACTCAGCTCGGCGTGGCGCTGGGGTCGCGCACGCGCCCGTGGTCGACGGCCAATCCGCTGCTGCCGGTGGCGATTGCGGTCTCGTTCGCGCTGCAAGTCGCCGCGGTGTATCTGCCGCTGCTGCAGCGGCTGCTGGAAACCGAGGCACTGAGCTTCACCGACCTGCTGGTGGTGAGCGGCCTCTCGGTATTCGGGTACGCCGCCGTCCGGATGGATCGGTTTCTGCATCCGGGATCGGAGCGTGAAGCCGGCGCCGGTTCGAGCCGGAGTGGCCTCACCGCCCGGTGAAGGTCAGCACCTCGTCGATATCGCGGCGCGGGGTCGACGGCGGAGTCGGCTCGTCCGGCGGCGGGCTGCCGATGCGGACCAGGACCTGCGGGTAATCGTGATGCGGGAGCAGCGCGGCCAAGGCGCGACGACCCGCCGGCACCTCCGTGAGGTGGGTGACCGGGCAGGTGCCCAGCCCCGCTGCGGTGCATTCGAGCAGTACCGCGGACAGCGCCTCGCCGGTGCGGAGCCAGTACTCGCGCGAATCCTCCGGAGAGCTGATCGCGACGAGCCGGGCGTGATCGAGGCGACCGGGCCGGCGCTCCGAATGCGGGGCGGCGGGGAACGGCCGGGCGACGTCGACGCGCGCGAGTTCGGCGGCGGAGATCAGACCGCTACCCGGAATCCCCTCGGTTTCCTCGAAATTACCTGCCCACCACAGCAATTCGTCCTGATACATCCAGTCGTCCCGGCGAGCCGCGGAGGCGGCGCGCGAGATCGCGGCGACCCGGGCGCGGACGTCGCCGGCGAGTTCGTCGAAATCGAGCCCGTGCGGCGTGACGAGAGCAGACAGCGTGGGCGCCACTTGCTCCCAGTGCCTCGGCGCGTCCATCGGCAGCCGGTCGGTGTATCGGTGGGTGATGGCCGCCGCGCGATGCGGGATTCCGTTCGGAGGGTCACCCCAGGGCCGGAATTCCAGGACCGCCATCAGGCCGGGCCGCTGCGGATCGGGCATCCGCACGATATCGGTATGCCAGTCGCGGGCGGCGAACGCGGTGCGAGCGTGGTGCAGCACCGTGCCGCAGCTGATCACCTGTTCGCGGCCGTGCGGGTCGGCGCCGGACAGGACGCGATCGGGATCGGTGTACAGGAGCAGCCGATGGCGGTCGAATATCCAGCGCCAGGGTTGCGTGTTGTGGACCGAGGGTGCTCGCTGCGCCAGCTCGACCACTGCCGCGACCGTCCGGTCGTCGGGCCTGTCGACGATTGTCGAGTGCTTTGCCGTGGTCATGGTGTCCAGTCTCACAATCGTGAGGCGGCCCGACTACGGGCGTTGATCCCGCCGAGTGGGGCCGATGGTCACCGGCGCGCGCCGCGCTACTCCGCCGGAGTCCTCGAATGCAGTTTGGTGGCGTAGACCGCTGCCTGGGTGCGGCGCTGCATACCCAGTTTGGCCAACAGCCGCGAGACGTAGTTCTTGACGGTCTTCTCGGCGAGGAACATGCGGTCGGCGATCTCGCGATTGGTGAGGCCCTCGCCGAGCAGATCGAGCAGTTTGCGTTCCTGCTCGGTCAGCGTCGCCAGCGGGCCGTCGGGCTCGGTGCCGTGGCGCAGCTGCTCCATCAGTGCGGCGGCGGCGCGGTTGTCCAGCAGCGATTTACCGGCGCCGACGTCCTTCACCGCGCGGGCCAGTTCCATGCCCTTGATGTCCTTGACCACATAACCGCTGGCACCGGCCAGGATCGCGTCGAGCATGGCGTGCTCGTCGGTGAAGGAGGTGAGGATCAGGCAGCGCAGCCCGTCGACCTTGGACAGCAGCTCCCGGCACAGTTCGATGCCGTTGCCGTCGGGAAGGCGGACATCGAGCACCGCGACATCGGGGCGCAGCGCAGGGATGCGGGCGAGGGCCTGGGACACCGATCCCGCCTCGCCGACGACCGACAACTCCGGGTCGCCGTCGAGCAGGTCACTCAGCCCGCGACGGACGATTTCGTGGTCGTCGACCAGGAACACCTTGATCATGGTGAGTGCGTCCAATCGAAGTAGCGATGAATGTACTCACCATAATCGCCTGATCAGTGCCTCAGCATGGACGAAAGTCCCTTTCCTGGTTGCTGAGACCGTTGCGAGGCCGTTGCCGAGACCTGAGCGTCGACCTACGCCTCGCCGGGCACGGTCGCGGCCGTCCCGTTGAGCTCGCTGCCGAGCAGCACCGCGCGCAGCGGCTCGGGCACCACGGCGAGTACATGGTCGAGATGCCCGGGGGAGAACACATCGGACAGCGCGATCGTCACCGCACCGATCAGCGCCACCGCCTCGTCGGGGGATACGCCCGCCTCTTGGGCGAACGCGTCGACGAAGGTCGTGACGTCGTGGTGCACCGGCACATGGGCGGGCACCCAGCCCTCGTAGAAGATGCCGCGGAGCAATTCGGGCAGCTGGGCGCTGAAATGCGCGGCGACGGGAACGTCGAGGCGATCACGCACGGTGTGCAGCCAGGCGCGCAGCGCACGCAGCGCGAAGGTGCGGTCCTCGGTGGCCAGCCGGTCGGCGACGGTTCGCAACCACGTGTGGGCGGTGTTCAGGGCCGGCGCGAACGGATCATCGTGGTAGGTCATGAGTATCGGCTTTCGACGAGAGGGTCGGTGGCGCCGGCGTACCGGATGGTTCCGGTGCGCCGAGGAGACGGATACCGGTCACGATGGTGGGTTCGATCTCGACGACCGCATCCATGGTCGCCGCTATCCATGGTCGCAGCAGCCGCTCGTATCGCGCCACGCGGTACGGATCGGCGACCGGCCGCGCCAGGCCGGTCACCACGACCGACCAGCCGGTGCGGGTGCCGGGGTCGATCTCGTCGGCCTCGTAGGCGACGACCACTCCGGGATCGGCCCGGATCGCCGAGGTGAGCCGGGACGTGAGCCGGGTGCGCACGACCACGCGCCCGTCGTCTTCGACGAAATGGTTGACCGGGCGAATGGCCGGTAGTGCGTCGCGCGTGAAAACAACTCGGCCGTAAGCGATTCCGGCCAGCAGCCGCATCGCCTCGGCGCGGTCGAGGGCGACTGTGGAGTTGGGTGCGCCGTCGTCGGTGCGGTCGGGCGGAATCACGATGCGGTACCTCTCGAGGGCTGAGCGTCCGGTCTGTCCATGCCACCACCGCGCGGGCGGTGCTGGTAGGGGCGAAGGTCCACCACTGAGAGGCCTTCGCGGATCATCGCCGCGAGGTGATGAATCCGTAGTGACCGTCGTAGCGGTGATAAAACACGCAGCCGCGGTCGAGTTCGCGATCGCGGTAGAAGAGGAACGGCGAACCGCTCAACTGCAGCCGGGCCAGAGCCTCCGCCCGGTCGAGAACCGGGGCCGGGGCATCGGCGACGGTGAGCGGCAGATTCGCCGAATCGGCGGTCGCCGCGCGCTCGTCGAGCCGAATCAACCGATAGTGCCCGCCGGTGGTGCGCGCGAGCACGCTTTCGGTCTCCGCGCCGGACTCGGCGAACAACCAGAAGTCGTAATCCATCAGCGCCATATCGGCCGCGGCCTCCGCCGCCGTGCGGTCGAGCAGATGAAAACACTTGGTGCGCACGATCTTCCGCTGCGTGACCGGGCGGAGATAGAGCAGTGTGGCGGCCGGTGGTTCACACCGCTGTCGCTGTGTCGCGCCACCGCCGATCGGCATGCGCAGCCGGGCGCGCGTCCGTGTCTGCAGCAGATCCACCGCGTCGCGCGCCGTTGCCCCCGTCACCTGCACTCGCAGCGCTCGCTCCGCGACGATGTCCGCCTGTGCCACGAACGGATTCGCCAGCGCCGACTCGCGATGGTCGGCCAGGCGGACCCGGATCGACGCCACCGGCGACGGTGCACAGCGCGCGGCGTCGCCGATGCGCCGTCGCGCATACTCACCGAACATGCTGGGGACTCGGTCACCGAGCCGGATGTCGACGGTGGGCAGGTCGTACCCGGGGCCCTGGACGTCGGATTCGGCGCGGCGGACGGTGCCGCGCCGAGCGCCCGGCGCGGTGCTCGCGAAGTTCATGGTCACGCTCCTTCGCGTCGATACCACCGCATTCCCGGTGCTGCCGGACAGGGCCGAAGGTCACCGGCCGCCGGGCGTTGTGCTGCAACGCATCAGGCGTCGACGGCGGGTTCCGTGGTGTCCGGCGGCCCGGAATAGGGGCTCTGCATCGCGGCGAAGCCGGGCGTGGAGGCCACGATGACGAGTGCGTCGAACAGCTGTTTTCCCTCCCGGGGCCCGGGAATCTCCGTCAGTACCGGACCGGAGAAGCCACGGCCGTCGATCACGACGATGGGGCTCCCGCTCCGGTCTCCGAGCGCCTGCTGGCTGTGTCGGTGCGCGTCGGCGACGGACTCGTCCAGAGTCATATCCTCCGCGTCGTCGGCCAGGGCGGGGTCCATCCCGGCGCGGGTGAGCATGGTTCGCATCGTCTCGTCGCTGATCGGTTCCCGGCGCGTGTGCGCGACGGTGCCGAACTCGTGATACAGCCGGGTGAATCCCTCGACGCCGTACAGTCGCGTCGCGGCGGCGAAGACCCGCCCGATCCGGCGGGATCGCTCGAGCATCGGGCGGTGATCGGCGTCCACCTCGTGCCCCTCGTTGAGGACGGCGAGACTCATCTGCCGCAGGGTGACGCGAGCGCCGGCGTCCGCGGCCGCCGTTTGCAGCCAGCGGGCGGTCACCCAGCTGAACGGGCAGACCGGGTCCACGTACAGGGCGATATCCGTCATGTCGTCTCCTTTCGCATCCATGGCCGGTGTACCCGCCTGTGGGCAAGCGCACCTTTGCGTCCTGTATACCCCCTGGGGTATGTTGTCCGCTATACGAAATATACCCCCTGGGGTATCGAAGGGAGGCGTGATGACCGAATCGCAGGTCGTGTCACCGCCGGCGGCCACCACGCGTGGCTCCGGCGGGATGCTGGGCCGGTTGGGGGCCGCCATGGCCGGCCACACCCGGATAGTGTTCGGGGTCTGGTTGCTCGTGCTGGTCGCGCTCGGAGCCGCGGCGCCGAGCGTGTTCAATTCCCTCGCGGGCGCCGGCTGGCAGGCCAACGGGTCGGATTCGGTGCGGGTGCGCGAGCTGGCGCAGCAGCACTTCGGCGGCAATTCGTCGGCCGCGGTGCAGGTCGTGGTGCACTCCGACACCCGGACCGTCGAGAGTCCGGAAGTGCAGTCGGTGCTCGGCCGGATGACCGCGATCTTCGCCGGTGATTCCCGATTCGGCGAGGTGGTGGCGCCCCAGCCGGGGATGTCGATCAGCCCCGACGGGCATACGGGAATCCTCATCGCCGGCGCCGCGGCCTCGACCGATGACATGGTGAAGGCGGTCGATGCGCACAAGGACGCGCTGACGGCGTTGTCGGGCAACGGAGTCGAGGTCTATCCCACCGGCGCGTCGGCGTTGTGGAGCGACTTCAACAAGGCCAATCACGATGCGATGCTGAAGGCCGAGATGTTCTCCTGGCCGGTGACCCTCGCCATCATGGTGGTCGCCTTCGGCTCGCTGGTGGCGGCCGGACTGCCGTTGCTGCTCACTCTGGCCGGCTTGATCGCCTCGGCCGGTGGGCTGGTGCTGCTCAACCACGTGACGCCGATTTCGGTGTGGGCCATGAACTTCG
Organism: Nocardia sp. 852002-20019_SCH5090214; assembly: GCF_001665865.1. Lineage (NCBI taxonomy): Bacteria > Bacillati > Actinomycetota > Actinomycetes > Mycobacteriales > Nocardiaceae > Nocardia > Nocardia sp. 852002-20019_SCH5090214. The sequence continues at coordinate 161,500 of NZ_LZMK01000368.1, forward strand.
CGATGATGTTCGCCCTGGCGCTGGGCATCGACTACGCCCTGTTCATCGTCGCCCGCTTCCGCGGCGCGCTCGCGGCGAGTTCCGATCCACGCGCGGCGGTGGCCGAGACCATGAGCACGGCGGGTAAGGCCGTGGTGCTGTCCGGGCTGACGGTGCTGGTGAGCCTGTCGGCGGTGCTGATCGTGCCGGCTCCGGCGGTGCGGACGATGGCCGTCGGGATCATGTTCGCGGTGGCGTTCGTGCTGCTGGCGACGCTGACCCTGTTGCCGGCCGCGCTGGGCGCGCTGGGTGGCCGGATCAATGCCGGGTCGCTGCCTCGCATCGGCCGCCAGCATCACCGCTCACCGCGGTTCGCGGCCTGGGGCCGGATCCTGCACGACCGGCCGTGGCCGTTCGCGATCGCCGCACTGCTGGTCCTGATCGCGCTCGCGATCCCGGTGACCGGATTGAAGGTCGCGATGCCGTCGATCCAGGTCGTGCCCTCGGACGCGCCGGTTCGTCAGGGCTACGAACTGGTGCAGGCACAGATGGGCGAAGGCGCTCCCGGAATGTTGCAGATCATCGCGCCCGCAACGGAATCCGGTGCGGTGGCGAACGCCGCCTCGGCGGTCGACGGCATCGCGATGGTCACCCCGCCGCAACTGTCCCGCGACGGAAGCGGACTGGCCATGATGCAGGCGATGCCGAACGTCGACCCCTCCGACGGGCGGATGACAACGATCCTCGATCACCTGCGAGACCGGCTGCCGGCCGGAGCGCTGGTGGGCGGTGCGCCCGCGGAGAATCTGGATCTGCAGCACGCTCTGAACCACTACTTCCCGATCATCGTGGGAATCATCCTGGTGCTGGGCTTCGCCCTGCTGCTGGTGGCATTGCAGGCTCCGCTGATCGCGGCGCTGGGCACGGTGGTGAGTCTGCTGTCGACGGCCGCGGCGTTCGGAGTGGCGAAACTGATCTTCCAGGACGGGCACGGGGCCGGCCTGCTCGGTTTCACCCCGCAGGGATTCCTCGACGGCTGGGGTCCGGTGTTCTTCTTCGCGATGATCTTCGCCATCGCGATGGACTACACGGTCTTCCTGCTGGCGACGGCGAAGGAGCATTACGAGCGCTCCGGCGATCCGAGTCACGCCCTGGTGGACGGACTGGCCCATTCCGGCCGGGTGATCTTCGCGGCCGCGGCGGTCATGGTGGCCGTGTTCTTCACCTTCTCGCTCGCCGATCCGCTGCCGCCCAAGGAGATGGGCATCATCCTCGGCGTGGCCGTGTTGCTGGACGCCGTCGCGGTGCGACTGGTGCTGCTGCCGGTCCTGCTGCGGCTGACCGGGCATCGTGCCTGGGCATCGCCGCGGTGGTTGCGCCGGATGCTGCCGTCGATCAGCTTCGCGCATGACTGACGCCACAACCCTCCGGCATACCCCCAGGGGTATGCTGGAGGGGTAGGCGACGAGAGGACGGACAGCCATGGTCGGCAACGAGGAAACGATCGCACAGGTACTCAACCGGTTGCGCCGCGCCCAGGGGCAACTGGGCGGTGTGATCGCCATGATCGAGCAGGGACGCGACTGCAAGGACGTCGTCACCCAGCTCGCGGCCGTGTCGCGGGCCCTGGACCGGGCCGGATTCAAGATCGTCGCGACCGGCCTGCGTGAATGCCTCACCGGCGAGAGCGCCGACGGCGCCGAACCGATGAGCGAAGCCGAACTCGAGAAACTGTTTCTCGCCCTCGCCTGAAAAGCGATGGCGCCCAACCTATCCGGAAGTGAACGCATGCCGAACCTACCTCGCCACCAAGGCTGGTCCATCGCCCGCGTCGTCCCGCTGCTGGCCGGCACCATCGTGCTGATCAGTGTGGTCGCGGCTGCGGCATGGTCGGGCTGGTGGCTCGTTCTCACCGGGTTCGTCGGCGCGAATCTGCTGCTGTACGGCGTTGCGGGCTGGTGCCCGGCGACCCTGCTGCTACGGCGGCTGGGCCTGCCGGCCACGGCCGGTTGCGCCGTTTCGCGGACCTGACCCGGTTCACCACCCCCCATCGAAAGGAAAGCGGGCGATCATGAATCTGGCGATTTCCACCACGCTGCACACCGACCGGTTCGACGAGGCCGTGGAACGGACGCGGGCCGCACTGGCCGAGCAGGGTTTCGGAGTGCTGACCGAGATCGATATGGCCGCGACCCTCAAGGCCAAACTCGGCGAAGACATGGAGGACTACCGCATCCTCGGAGCGTGCAACCCGCCGCTGGCGCATCGCGCGGTCGGCGTCGACCGCCGCATCGGATTGCTGTTGCCCTGCAATGTGATCGTGCGGCGCGACCCCGACGATGCGGGCGTCGTCATCGTCGAGGCGATGGATCCCGAGGTCATGGTGCAGGTCACCGGCGATTCGGACCTGGAACCGATCGCGACCGAGGCCGCCGCGAAACTCCGCGGCGCCATCGACGCTCTCGCCCGGGCTTGACGGCCTCTGCCCGGCGCCCGCGGACCGGCCGGATCCGAAGCGTCAGATCGACCGGTCCAGCGCGGACCAATCGAAGGTCCCGTCCGTGATGCTGCGCGACAGCGTCGTCAGGGCCATCCCGTGCTCGCGGGCGTGTGCCTGGAGCAGAGCGGCGGCCCGGTCGGTATCGGTATCCAGCCGTCCGGCCGCCATGCCGACGGCGTGCTCGTACCGGACGCGTTCGTCGAAGGCGGCGAGGACGCGCCCGGCCAGCATGTCCGACCGGGCCTCGTCGCTGTCCTGGCACAGCGACAGCGTCGTCAGATCGGCCACCGTCTGCACCACGGCACGGTGGTCCTCGCCGAATTCGGTCGGCTCGCGGTAGAACAGCGCCAGACTGCCGACCGGCCGGGTTCCCAAAATCATGGGCGCCGCGCAGATCGCCCGGTATCCGACGGCCGGCGCATCCTGCGACAGGGCCGGCCACCTGTCGTCGTCGCCGACGTTCTCGACGCCGACCATCCGCAGGGACGACATACTGCGGCTCCACGGGCCGTCGTCGGCGTGATTCTCCAGCAGCCGGACCAGATCTCGGTGCTCGTCGGGCGCCGTGAGCACCCGTACGACACCGCGAGGGTCGAGGACGACCACAGCCGTGGCGGCCGCGTTCAACACGTCGGAGCACAGGCGGGTGACCATCGGAAGCGTGTCCGCGAACCGGGCGTCGCGAACGAGGTCGGCGGTGATCCGTGCCAGCGGGCGGGCCAACCGTTGCCGCACGGCGCTCTGCTCGGTCACAGGGGTAAGCTTACGATCCTGTTGCGGGGGTCGGGAGTCACCGGTCATTCGCTCGCTCCGTCGAGATCGACGCGTCGTTCCAGGACACTTCGCGCCACGTCGAGCAGCGGACTGTTCGTAGCGAAGGCGAACGCACGCAGGCGCAGAAATGCCTCGTCCAGAGGAATGCCCATTCGAGCGGCGACCACTCCTGTCGCCATATTCACGTCACGATGTGTGGTCGCGATCGGCACGGCTCCCGGCGCGCGCGCGACGAGACCCTCCAGCAGGGTGTAACTGATCAGATCGGCGAGCAGCGTCGCATCGATCTCGGCGCGAGCCGGCACGTCGCCGGGCTCGCACCGATACAGATCCAAGGCGCCGATCCGGATACCGCCGACCCGCAGAGGTAACGCGACGACCGCGCACAACCCGAGCCGCGCCACCTCGTTCGCATACATCGGCCACCGCTCGAAATCTCTCGTCCCGGCACGCGCCCGGACGGTGTCACCGGTGGTGAACGCCGTGAAACCGGGACCTTCCCCGAGCACCATCTCGACGTCCTCGATCTGTTCGGCGACCGAATCGCTGTAGCCGATGACCTCGACGACCGCACCGGCGGAATGCAATGCGACCGCGACGGAATCGACCCCCGTCAGCACGTCGCGACATGCCACACAGACTTGATATCCCCAATCGTCGGCGCGGCGCGGGCGGCCGATCGCGGCCACCGCCGCCTCCAGTCGGCCCCCAGATCGCTCGTCCACCGGTACTTCCTGGCTCCCCACCATACTGCTCGCGCTGACGAATCGACGTTTCCGGGCTCGGGGTGCGCCGACCGTGCCTGTGCACCCGAGACTAGTCACCCGGCGCCGCGGTGCCGACCGTTCTCCGGCACCGGTTCCCTTTCGGTGACCCAAGGCTCCTTGTCGACGACGGCCGCCCGGGACCAAGGACTCTCCTCCGGCGGTGACGTCCGTTATCTTCGAGCTCATGAATCTCGAGACGCGGGCCGACCTGCGCCGTCGGCTCGGTCTCGGCGACGCGGTGGTGATCGGGCTCGGTTCGATGATCGGGGCGGGTATCTTCGCCGCGCGCGGCCCGGCCGCCGCCGCGGCCGGATCGGGATTGCTGATCGGCCTGGCGATCGCGGCCGTCGTCGCTTACTGCAACGCCACCTCCTCGGCGCGGCCGGCCGCGCGCTATCCCGCCTCCGGCGGAACCTACGTCTACGGCCGGGAACGCCTGGGGGAGTTCTGGGGTTACCTCGCCGGCTGGGGCTTCGTCGTCGGTAAGACCGCCTCGTGCGCGGCTATGGCGCTCACGGTCGGTGCCTACGCCTGGCCCGATCATGCGCACGCGGTGGCCGTCGCGTCGGTGGTCGCGCTGACGGCGGTGAACTATCGGGGCGTGCAGAAGTCGGCGCTGCTGACCCGGATCGTCGTCGCGCTGGGCGATCGGTGCGGTGATCTACCTCGCGCGCCGGTCTCGCGCGCGGTAGCGCCGGTCAGCCCGCGCCGTCGGTGACGCGCAGGATCTCGTGCAGCGGCAGCCGCGGCGTCGGCTCCGGGTGCGGTTGGTTCTCCGGAGCCCGCCCGACGCGAATCAGTACCTGCGGGAACGCATTCCGGCCGATCAGCCGCGTGACGACGCTGCGACTGCGCGGAACCTCCGTGAGATGGGTGAGCGGACAGGTGGCGTAGCCGGCGAGGGTGCATTCGAGCAGGACGGTGGACAGCACCCGCCCGCAGGCCAGCCATTCGGCGGGGCTGTCGCCGTAGGTCGACAGCACGAGGATCTTCGACCGGTCGGCGCGCACCTCGGTGCGGCGTGGTTCGCCGGTGACCGTGGGCAACCTCCGCCCGACGTCGACGCGCCCGCGTTCCTCCTCGTTCACCAGCGCGTCGCGGGGGACGCCGGTATCCGCCACCACATGCCCTGTCCACCAATGCAATTCGGCGTGATAGTCGGCGTCGTAGCGGCGCACCGAAGCGGTCAGCTCCGAGGCCCGGGCCAGTTCGGCGCGACTGTCGTCGGGCAGGACGTCGACGATGGCGTCCTCGGGGTCGAACACCGTGCGCAGGACGGTCTCGAACGGCTCCCAGCCCTCCGGTTCGTCGAACGGGAGCCGGTCGGTGTACCGGCGCGCCATGGCGTCGACGCGTTCGCGGTCACCGTCGGTGATGTACGGCGAGGGCTCGAAGCGCACATCGGCGAGGTGGGTGCGGTCGTTGGGGTTCGGGAAGGTCGCCACGATCGTGCGCCACCCCTGGGCGGCCATCGCCGCGCGCAGGTGGTCGAGCACGATGCCGCAGCTGATCACGAGCTGTCGGCCGGTGCTGTCGGTGGTCGGCAACATGCGCTCGTGCACGCTGAACAGCCGCAGTTGCGCACCGTCGAACGTCCACCGCCACGGCTGGCTGTTGTGCAGCGACGGCGCACGGCCGGCCATCCGGACCGCTGTCTCGACGACGTCGCGTGTGGGCACTGTGTTCATATGTCGACGGTAGGTTCGCGCCGCGCGTGGCGGAGGGGCCGTTGGTCCCGAGGTACCGCGACCATGGTCCGCGCCGGCGACCTCACGGCTGCCGGCCCTCGCCATCGTGCACGCACCGTTCGAGCAGCAGCCGGCGCTCGGCGGCGGCCACCGTGCGGCGGGCGTTGCGGACCGCGTCCGGGGTGACCGAAATCGAGGTGATCCCCGCCGCGACGAGATGTTCGGCGAACTCGGGCCGGGTGGACGGGGCCTGCCCGCACAGCGACGACGTGATGCCCAGTTCGCGTGCGGAGGTGACGATGCGCCGGATGGCGTGCAGGACGGCCGGATCCGATTCGTCGAACAGTTCGGCGCATTCCTCGGAATCGCGGTCCACACCGAGGATCAGCTGGGTGAGATCGTTGCTCCCGATCGATACCCCGTCGATCCCGAGCCGCACGTATTCGGGCAGCCAGTGCACGACCGACGGCACCTCGGCCATGATCCACCGGTGCATGCTCCGGTCGTGGCCCAGCGGCGAGGCGTCCACCAGCTCCAGGCACGCGGCCAGCTCCCAGCGGGTGCGAACGAACGGGATCATCAGATGCAGATTCGGGGTGTATTCGCGCACGCGTGCCAGCGCCGCCAGTTCGAGCCGGAACACGTCCGGTTCGTGGACGTAGCGATAGCAGCCGCGGTAGCCGATCATCGGGTTGCGTTCGTTCGGCTCGAAACCTTCGCCGCCGGTGAGCGTGCGAAATTCGTTGCTGCGCAGGTCCGTCGCGCGGTAGACGACCGGCCGCGGAGCGAAGGCCACGGCGATGCGCCGCAGGGATTCGGCCAGGGTGGAGACGAACTCGTTCTCGTCGCCGGCGGCGATCACCGCGCGGGGATGGCGGCCGCCCAGCGCGCGCGTCAAGAGGGTTTCAGCGCGCAGCAGGCCGACGCCGTCGACATCGGAATCGGCGACGCGCTCGGCGATTTCGGGCAGAGCGAGATTGACATAGATCTTCGTTCCGGTGGTTTCGGTCACCGAAACCGCGGCGGGCGCGGTGGTGGCCGCGGCGGGCGCGGCGACGGCCGCTGTCGCGGCGGTCTGCTCGTCCGGGCTGTCCGCCCGAATCCGGCCGGCCTTGGCGTCCACGACGATGCGCTGACCGTCGTGCAGGGATGTGGTGGCGGTCCGCGCGCCGACGATGCATGGGATGCCCAGTTCGCGGGCCACGATCGCGGCGTGACAGGTCATGCCGCCGCTGTCGGTGACCAAGGCCGCCGCCCGCGAAATGGTCGGCAGCCAGTCCGGATTCGTCATCGGCGCGACCAGGACCTCGCCGTTGCGCAATGCCGATCCCTCGGCGGGTGAGTGCAGGATGCGCACGGCGCCGCGAGCTCGTCCGGGAGCCGCCGGCAGGCCCTGCAGCAGCACGGCGGCGGGCGTCGGTTCCGTTGTCGCCGAGGGTAATTCGTCGGGCAGGGTGGTGATCGGCCGCGACTGCACCAGCCACAGCCGCTGGTCGTCGAAGGCCCACTCGACATCCTGCGGACTGCCGTAGTGCTGCTGGACCTCGAGCGCCAGGCGCGCGACCGCGGTGGCCTCGTCGGTGGTCAGTACCGGCCGATGCGCTTCGTCGTCCGGGATGTCGACGCGGCGGTCACCGTCCTCGCCGGCGAAGATCGCGAAACTTTGCGCACCCCTGCGGGATTCCGTCAGCGTCGGGCCGTCCGCCGCGAACACGTAGGTGTCGGGCTCGACCGCACCGGATACCACCACCTCGCCCTGTCCGCGCGCGGCGTCGATGACGACGCGGTCGCGCCTGCCGGTGGTCGGGTCGGCGGTGAACGCCACGCCGGCGCACCGGACGGTCACCATCTGCTGCACGACCACCGCCATCTCCGGCCGCCGGTCCATGCCGCGGCGGGCGCGGTAGGTGAGAACGCGCGGAGTGAACAGGGAGGCCCAGCATTGCCGGACCGCCTCGAGCAGTTCGGCGTCGCCGCGAATATTGGTGCGCGAGAGGTTCATTCCGGCGAAGGAGGAATCGGCGCTGTCCTCGCCCACCGCCGAGGACCGGACCGCCACGCGCACCCGGTCGCCGAGCCGGTGGTAGGCGCCGACGATCGCCTCCTCGATAGCCCCGTCGATCCGGGTCTCGTGCACCAGGTCGCGCATGCGCGAACACAGTCGGTCGAGCTCGCCGCGGCCCGCGTCGTCGGTGGCGACGGCGCTGCGCAGCGCCTCGGCATGCAGCGAGTCGAGCTCGGACCCGTGCGGCCCGTCGGCGACGGCGGTCTCGTAGGTCGATCGCAGGATCACGAATCCCGGCGGCACCGGGAGTTTCGCGGCGACCATCTCACCGAGATTCGCCCCCTTCCCGCCCACTTGGCCATCATCGCTGAGCCGAATATCGTTCAGACTTGCCACGTAGTCGCCCATCACGGCTCCGATCTGCTGAAAGTGTCTCGATGCCCAGACTCGCGCGTCGCGGCGGCCGGGAACATGGTCGAAGGTCCTCGATCCGGCCGCCCACCGCCCCGGATCACAGACCGCTGGGGTAGGTGTCCGGTGTGCTCGCGGCGGTCCATCGGTGTGACGGTTCCAGCGGCCGCAGGGCGGTGGTCCGGTCGATGTGGATGATCGCGTCGTAGCGGTCGGCCGGCCGCGAGTGGAAGTAGTGGCTGTGCCGCTCGGTGGTCGGCTGATAGATCACGCCGATGGCGCGTTCGAGCCGCGGGTCGCGCAGCAGTTCGGTGGCTGCGCCGGCCGTATCGGTGCGGATCAGGAAGCTGTCGCGTCCGGTGTCGTGCAGCAGCTCCTCGACGCTGCTGCGCAGGGCCGGGCGGACGTCCTTGCACTCGGCGTCGCCGTCCCATTCACTCGCCGCGGTCACGGTGCCGTGGCTGGTGGTGAAACCGATGGTGCGGCAATCGTTTCCGTGGCGTTCGCGGACGAGCTGTCCCAGTGACAGCTGGCCCTCGGCGCCCATTTCCGTCGCGCGGGCGTCGCCGATATGGGAATTGTGCGCCCAGACCACCACTCGCGCGGGAGTGCCGTCGCGCCCGAGGTGGCCGGCCAGCGCGTCGAGGGTGTCGGCCATATGCTCGTCGCGCAGATTCCACGACGACACCCGATCGCCGAACATCGCCCGGTAGTAGGCCTCGGCGTTGCGGACCGTCCACGCGTTGCGCAACGCGTCGAACGAGGCCTCGCCGTCGCCGGCCTGTCGATGCGCCGCGGCGTTGCGTTGCAGGTCGACCAGCTGCCGCACCACCTCGGCCTGACACGAATGGCCCGCACCGAATGCGGCGCCGAATCCGTAGGCCTGCCCGTCGTGGTCGCTGGTGCGATCGAAACAGGCGTAGCGGTGCTCGGCGCGCTGCGCCGCGGCGGGATCGACCTGCCGCAGATAGTCGATCACGTGCCGCATCGAACGGTGCATGCTGTACAGGTCGAGCCCGTAGAACCCGGCCTGCGGCGCACCGATCCGGCGCTGATAGTCGTTGTGCAGCCGCAACCAGCCCACGAAATCGCGGACCACGGTATTGCGCCACATCCAGGTGGGGAAGCGTTCGAACCCGCGCAGCGCGAGCGTGGGGGAGGAGTCGTCGATGCCGCGGACGAAGCGATCGACGAGGTGGGCGTCGGGCCAGTCGGCCTCGGCGGCGACCGCGGTGAACCCCTTCTCCGAGATGAGCCAGCGCGTGATGGCCGCGCGGGCGGCATAGAACTCGTGGGTGCCGTGCGAGCTCTCGCCGATCAGGACGAACCGGGCATCGCCGATGAGCTCGTCCAGCACGTGGTGCGGCGGCACGCCTTCGGGAGCCTCGATCGCGGCGGCATCGATCACGGCGGCGGGATCGGTGAGGGTGGCCGAATCGGTGCCGGTGGCCGCCGCGTCGACGGTCGGCGTCGTCAGCAGTTGCCGCACCTCGTCGTCACCGACCTGGGCGAAATCCCAGAACGACTCGCCGACCGCGAGGAACGGCGACGGCATGGTGGCACAGACCATCTCGTCCACCAGCGCGTCGAACTCCCGGCAGGTCGATTCGGGGGCGGCCGGCACCGCGACCACGATGCGGTCGGGCTCCCCCGCGCGAATCGCTTCCACCGCCGCGAACATGGTGGCTCCGGTCGCCAGACCGTCGTCGACGAGGATCACCGTGCGGCCGGCGATCGGCGCCGGTGGCCGGTCATCGCGATAGGCGCGTTCCCGCCGGGCCAGCTCCGCCGCCTCTTCTCGTGCGACGGATCGGATCTGTTCGGCGGTCACGTGCAGTCCGCGGATCGCATCGTCGTTGACGACGATCCGGCCGTCGGGTGCGAGGGCGCCGATGGCGAATTCCGGATGTCCCGGTGCCCCGAGTTTGCGGACGACGAGCGTGTCCAGTGGCGCGTGCAGGGCGGCGGCGACCTCCCAGGCCACCGGTACCCCACCGCGCGCGAGGCCGAGGACGACGACACCGGAGTGGTCGCGGTAGTGCTCGAGCAGTCCGGCCAGCACACGACCGGCCTCGCGGCGGTCGCGGAAGATCGGCTGCGAGGAATCACGCAGGACAGGTGCTGCCGTCATGGCTGTGGCCTCCGGGAGTGAGTAGTAGTGACCGGCGGATGGGAGGCGGGCGCGGGTCCCGGTCTCGTGGCGGCGCTGCCGGCGGGCAGGCCGAGCGCGGAGCGGTCGCAGGCGGTCGCCAGATCGGTGGCGGTGACGACGCCGGTCAGCCGGCCGGCCGGGTCGACCACCGTGATGGCATCGAGTTTGGGGCGCAGCACGACCCGGGTGGCGACATCGGCGAGCAGATCGTCCTGTCCGACGATCGCGGCTGTGCGTAACGGACGTGCGACCGAGCGCAGAAAGGTCGTGTCACGAGCCGGTACGGCGGTCGTCGTGAGATCCGACCAGGCGACGACACCGATCGGATGGCCGACGGCGTCGACGACCGGAAATATGCTGTGCCCGGTCTGCGGTGCGCTGGAGGCCAGCAGCTGGGTGATCGTCCAGTCGCCCGGCACCGCCATCGGATTCGCGGTCATGACCTCGCGAACGGTGGTGTTGCCCAGCCGGTGCCGCAGCCCCGCTGCCGCGAGTTCGCTGTTGGCGGCGGTCTGCAGGAACCAGCCCAGCAGCATCAGCCACAGCCCGCCGAACTGGCGGAACACGATGATGTCGACGGCGCCCAGCACGACGAGCACGGTGCCGAGCAACCGGCCGCCGCGCGCGGCCACGGTGGTGGCGCGCAGCCGGTCGCCGGTCCGCCACCAGACGACGGCCCGCACCACCCGGCCGCCGTCGAGCGGCGCGCCGGGCAGCAGATTGAACAGTCCCAGAACGATATTCGTGGCCGCCAACCAGGCGAGCGCCGCGGTGACGGCGCTGTCGGGCCGCCCGCTGTCCACGGCCACCGCGACGGCCGCGAACAGTCCGCCGAGCACCAGACTCGTCGCCGGACCGGCGATCGCGATCCGGAAATCGCTGCGCGCGTCGGGCGGTTCGTCGCCGAGTTCGGATGCCCCGCCCAGCAGCCACAGCACGATGCGCTCGACCCGTACCCCGTCGCGCCGGGCGACGATCGAATGGGCCAGTTCGTGCGCGGTCAGGGAGGCGAACAGGGTCACCGCGGCGAGCGCCGCAACCGACCAGGTGAAGGCCGGGCTGCCGCTGCCGCGCAGCTGCACGCCGAGCAGCCAGACGAACAGCGCCACGGTGACCAGCACCGACCAGTGCGCGCCGATGCGGATACCCGCCACCCGGCCCAAAGGGATTGTCTCGTGCAACATCCGGCCACCTCGCTCCCGGTGTCATCACACCGGCCCGCGGAACATTTCGGTCGTCGCGCGACCGCCCGGGCCACACGCCGAGGCGCGTCGATGCGTCGAACCGGCGATCGGCGCGCCTACCGCCAGTCTGTGCCGGTGCCGGGCCCCGGGGGGAGGGGCGAGATTCCCGGCCTCCCGGGACCAATGTCCCTCGAGGACGCCGAGCACATCCGGGCCGGCGCCGACGTTCCGGCGTGGGGACCGACGGCCGGTCGGTGAGGTCTTTCGCCCCTGCCACCGGCCGGTCGCGTCGATCAGGCTGGATCGCGGACGCGGACGTGAACCCGCGCCCGGAGGAGATGATCGAGATGGATATGCAATCGCCGATGATGCAAGCAATGCACGCCGTGATGATGTGGCTGGCCCAGATGGGGATCTGCCCGATGCCGATGCCGATGTGATCCGGTCGGGTCCGAGGAGAACGCAGATCCGTCGATGCAGTGAGGAATTACGGCGATGATGATGTGGTACGGCACCGGCCTGGGCGGTTGGGGTTACGGGTTGATGTTCGCGGGCATGGTGATCTTCTGGGTGCTGGTGGTCGTGGCGATCGTGGCCCTGCTCCGCTACGCCGGCCGGTCCGATACCGCCGCCCTCGACCGGGACGGCCGGGGTCCGTCCCCGCAACAGATCCTCGCCGAGCGCTTCGCCCGTGGTGAGATAGACGACGAGGAATACACCCGTCGAATGCGGACGCTCGGTCCCTAGCCGGCCCCCGCGCCGGACGCCGGCCCGGCGGCCGTGGATTGCAGGAGGCCGCCGTGGCGCGTGAGTTGCCGTTCCGATCGCTGTACCGGCACGGATTCGTGCGCGTGGGCGTCGCCGTGCCCTCGATGCGGGTCGCCGATCCCGAATACAACGCCGAGCAGACACTGCTGCTGGCGCGGCGGGCCGCCGCCGACTCCGTGGTGCTCACGCTGTTTCCGGAACTCGGCCTCTCCGGCTACTCCGCCGAGGACCTGTTCCACCAAGAGGCGCTCGACGACGCGGTGCGAGCGGCCGTGGACCGCGTGGTCGCCGAGAGCGCGGACATCGACAGCGTGCTGATCGTCGGGGCTCCGCTGCGGGTGCGGGAGCGACTGTTCAACTGCGCGTTGATCATCGACCGCGGCCGCGTCCTGGGGGTCGTGCCGAAGAGCTACCTGCCGAATTTCCAGGAGTTCTACGAGAAGCGGCAGTTCTCCGCGGCCCGCGACGCCGTCGACGACCACACCACCGTGGCCGGGCAGCGGGTGCCCTTCGGCGCCGACCTGCTGTTCGAGGCGGTGAATCTGCCCGGATTGGTGCTGGCGGTCGAGATCTGCCAAGACGCGTGGGTTCCGTTGCCGCCCAACATCTTCGCGGCACTGGCCGGCGCCACGGTGCTGACCAATCTGTCGGCGAGCAATATCGTCGTCGGCAAGGCGGACTACCGCAGGGAACTGTGTGTGTCGACCTCGGCGCGCAATATCGCGGCCTATCTGTACACCGCGGCCGGGCAGGGCGAGTCCACCACGGATATGGCGTGGGACGGTCAGGCGCTGATCTGCGAGAACGGCAACCTGCTGGCCGAAAGTGAGCGCTTCGCCGCCGAACCGCAACTGGTCACCGCGGATATCGATCTGCAGCGGCTGGCCGCGGATCGGCTGCGGCTCAACAGTTTCACCGACAACGGTCACGATTTCCTCGAGCGGGTCACCCGGTTCCGGCGGCTCGAATTCGAGGCGCCGATCCCGGACGGCGCACCACCGCTGCGTCGGGAGGTCCCGCGCTTTCCCTACGTCCCGGCCGATCCCGGCAGCCGCAACGCGCGGTGTGCCGAGGTCCATCACATCCAGGTCGCCGGGCTCGCCACACGGCTGGCCGCCACCGGATCCCAGCACCTCGTGATCGGGGTGTCCGGTGGCCTCGATTCCACTCTCGCGCTCATCGTCGCGGCGCAGACCATGGACCGGCTGGGCCTGCCGCGGTCGAATGTGCTCGCCTACACCATGCCCGGCTTCGCCACGAGCACGCGGACGCTGGAGAACGCGCGCCGGCTGATGCGCGCCGTCGGGGCGAGCGCCGGCGAGATCGATATCCGGCCGTCGGCGACGCAGATGCTGCGCGATCTGGGTCATCCGGCGGCCGACGGCGCGCCCGTCTACGACATCACCTACGAGAACGTGCAGGCAGGAGAGCGCACCTCGCATCTGTTCCGCCTGGCGAACATGCATCACGGCATGGTCGTCGGGACCGGGGACCTGAGCGAATTGGCCTTGGGCTGGTGCACTTTCGGCGTCGGCGACCATATGTCGCACTACAGCGTGAACGCCTCGGTGCCCAAAACGCTGATCAAATATCTGATCGCCTGGACCGCCGACCGCGGTGAGCTCGGCCCGGAGGCGAGTGCGGTGCTGCACTCGGTCCTGGAGACCGAGATCTCACCGGAGCTGGTTCCCGGCGCGGCGCTGCAGAGTTCCGAGGCCACCGTGGGCCCGTACGAGTTGCAGGACTTCCACCTCTATCACCTGCTGCGGTTCGGATTCCGGCCCAGCCGCATCGCCTACCTCGCCGAACACGCCTGGGGTGACCGCACCCGCGGCGGCTGGCCGGACCTGATCCCCGAGGATCAGCGTCACGAATACGACCTCGCCACGATCAAGCACTGGCTGGCCGAATTTCTGCGCCGCTTCGTGCAGACCAGCCAGTTCAAACGATCGACCCTGCCGAATGCGCCCAAGGTCGGGTCCGGCGGATCGCTGTCGCCGCGCGGGGACTGGCGCGCGCCGAGCGACGCTCCCGCCGCGGCGTGGCTGGACGAACTCGCGCGCAACGTTCCCGACTGAGCGTTGTCCCCGGTGGCGTCGCCGCGACGGATGTCATCGCCGCTAGGGTCTTTCCGCCCTCCCCGTGACCGGGCGCCGCGCCGTTGACTGGAAGTCGAGCAGACGGACGGCACGGGAGACGGAGGCGCGATGAGCCGGAACGACGCGAGCCCGTACGACGCGGAAACCGCGACGCCGTCGCGATGGGCGCCGATCGAGAAGTCGGCGGCCGAGATCGCGGCCGCGACCCTTCCCGACTACGGCCGGGCGCGGCGTGACTTCTCCTGGTCCGCGGCCCGCTCCGAAGTCGCCGGGCTACCCGGCGGCGGAGTCAACATCGCCGTCGAGGCCGTCGACCGGCACCTCGAGGCGCCGATCGGGCCGGCCCCGTCGTTGCGCTGGTTGCCGGTCACCGGTGGCGTGACCGAGCTCGACTGCGCGGACCTGGTCCGGCTGAGCAACAAGTTCGCCCACGTGCTGCGCGACCTCGGGGTGTATCGGGGTGAGCGGGTGTGCCTGCTGCTGGGACGCACTCCGGAGTTGTATCTCGCGTGCCTGGGCGCGTGGAAGGCCGGATGTGTCGTCTCCCCGCTGTTCTCGGCCTTCGGCCCCGAACCGGTGCGTCAGCGGCTGGACCTGGCCGAGGCGAGCACCTTGGTGACCACCGCGGCCCACTATCGCCGCAAGGTCGCGCCGATCCGCGACACACTGCCCGCACTCCGGCACGTCATCGTCGTCGACGGCGAGACCGACCTGCCCGGCGTGGTATCGCTGCCCGCGGCCATGGCCGCCGCCGACAGTGAATTCCCCATCGTGCGAACCCAATTCGAAGACCCCGCGCTCCTGCATTTCACGAGCGGAACCACCGGCCGTCCCAAGGGCGCGGTGCACGTGCACGGCGCCGTCGTGGCGCACCGGGCCACCGCGCGCGCCGCGCTGGACCTGCGCGGCGGCGACGTGTTCTGGTGCACCGCCGACCCGGGCTGGGTGACCGGCATGTCCTACGGGGTGATCGCGCCGTTGTGCCTCGGCGCCACGGTGATCAGCGACGAGGCGGAATTCGATCCGCAACGCTGGTACGACATCCTCACCGCGGAGCGGGTGTCCGTCTGGTACACCGCGCCCACCGCCCTGCGGATGCTGATGCGCCGTGGCGACGAGCTGCCGCCGAGCACGGATCTGTCGTGCCTGCGCTTTGTGGCCAGCGTCGGCGAGCCGCTCAATCCCGAAGTCGTGGTGTGGGGGCAGCGGGTGCTCGGGCACCCGGTGCACGACAACTGGTGGCAGACCGAAACCGGCGCCATCATGATCGCCAATATTGCTGCGGCACAGGTTCGTCCCGGTTCGATGGGGCGGCCACTGCCCGGCGTGGAGGCCACGATCCTGCGCCGCGGCGCAAGCGGGCGCGCGGCGATCACCGACGGCGACGTGACCGCCGCCGATACCGGGGAAGTGGGTGAGCTGGCACTGCGGGCGGGCTGGCCGTCGATGTTCCGCGGCTACCTGAACGACCCCGCTCGCTACGCGGACGCGTTCGCCGGCGGCTGGTACCTCACCGGCGATCTGGCCCGGCGCGACGGCGACGGTTACTTCTGGTTCGTCGGGCGCGCCGACGACGTCATCAAATCCGCCGGACATCTGGTCGGGCCGTTCGAGGTGGAAAGCGTTCTCATGTCACATCCCGCGGTCGCCGAGGCCGGTGTCATCGGAACCCCCGATCCGGTGGCCGGGGAGCTGGTCAAGGCATTCGTGGTGGTGCGCAAGGGTTTCCAGCCGAGTGACGACCTGCGCGACGAACTCACCGCGTTCGGCCGCCGCGCCCTGGGCGCGGTGGCTCCCAAACGTATCGACTTCGTCGACGCGCTGCCGCACACCCGCTCCGGGAAGGTGATGCGCCGGCTGTTGAAGGCCCACGAACTCGGATTGCCCGAGGGCGACGTATCGACCCTGGAGACGGTGCGATGAGCACGATCGAGACCGACGGCCACGCCCCGGCGCCGGCCGTGGCGACGCCCGGCGACGCCGCCGGAACGGATCGAAAGGCGCTGCTGCGGCAGATGATCCGGATCCGGCGCTTCGAGGAACGCTGTGTGCAGCTCTACAGCGCCGAGCGGATCCGCGGATTCCTGCACCTCTACGTCGGCGAGGAGGCGGTGGCCGCCGGACTGCTGAGCGAGATCGGCGCCGACGACGCGGTGGTCTCGACCTACCGCGAGCACGGTCACGCGCTGGCCCGCGGCATCCCCATGACCGACCTGATGGCCGAGATGTTCGGCCGCACCACCGGCTGTAGCCACGGCCGGGGCGGCTCGATGCATCTGTTCGACGCGCGGCGGCGCTTCTACGGCGGGAACGCGATCGTCGGCGGCGGACTGCCCATCGCGGTGGGCCTGGCACTGGCCGACGCCATGACCGGACGCGATCGGGTCACGGTATGCCTGTTCGGTGACGGCGCGATGGCCGAGGGCGAATTCCACGAATGCATGAACCTGGCCGCGCTGTGGCGGCTGCCCGTGCTCTTCGCCTGCGAGAACAACCGCTACGCCATGGGCACCGCGCTGGCCCGCGAACACGCCGCGACCGACCTCGCGCTGCGCGCGACGGGCTACGGCATGGCGGCCTGGCCGGTCGACGGCATGGACGCCACCGCTGTCGCCGCCGCGACCCGGCGCGCCGTCACCTCGATCCGGGCCGGAGGCGGTCCCTGCTTCCTGGAACTGCGCACCTATCGGTTCCGGGCGCATTCGCTCTACGACGCCGATCGATATCGCGACAAGGCCGAAATCGCGCGGTGGCGTGAACGCGATCCCCTCCGGCTGCTGACCGAACGGCTGCGCGACGCCGGAGAACTGACCGACGAGGACGTGCGGCGCTACGAGGCACAGGCCGACGAGGAACTCGACGCCGCCATCGCCGCCGCCGAGGCCGCACCGGCCGAGCCGGTGTCCGAACTGACCCGGCACGTCTACGCGGAGCGGCCATGACCACCTATCGGGAGGCGATGCGGGATGCGTTGCGCGAGGCGCTGCTTCGCGACGAACGGGTCTTCCTCATGGGCGAGGATGTCGGCGCCTACGGCGGCTGCTTCGGCGTGAGCCGCGGACTGCTCGACGAATTCGGGCCCGAACGGATTCGCGATACGCCGCTGAGCGAATCGGCGTTCGTCGGCGCAGGGATCGGTGCGGCCCTGGCCGGCATGCGGCCCATCGTCGAGATCATGACCGTCAACTTCAGCCTGCTCGCGCTGGACCAGATACTGAACAATGCCGCCACGCTGCGGCACATGTCCGGCGGACAGCTCGGCGTGCCGCTGGTCATCCGGATGGCGACCGGTCCGGGCCGCCAGCTCGCCGCCCAGCACTCGCACAGCCTGGAGGCGTTCTACGCCCACATTCCCGGTCTGCGGGTGGTGTGCCCCGCCACCGTCGCCGACGCACGAGGCATGTTGTGGACCGCGCTGCAGGATCCGGACCCGGTGGTGATCTTCGAGCCGATCTCGTTGTACAACAGCGGATCCGAGCTGCCCGAGGACGCCGGTGCCGTCGATATCGACGCGGCGGCGATCCGGCGCGGCGGCACCGACGTCACCCTGGTCGCCTACGGCGCGACGGTGCCGGTGGCCCTGGCCGCCGCCGACCTCGCGGCAACCGAGGGTATCGCGGTCGACGTCGTCGATCTGCGCTCGCTGCGTCCGCTGGACGAGGCGACGGTGCTGGATTCGGTACGCCGCACCCATCGCCTCGTGATCGTGGACGAAGCCTGGCGCAGTGTGAGCATCGCCGCCGAGATCGCCGCTCGCGCAGCAGAATACGCCTACTACGACCTCGATGCGCCGATCGGCCGGGTATGCGGCGCCGAGGTGCCGATCCCGTACGCACGTCAACTGGAGGACGCGGCACTGCCGGACCCGTCCGGGGTGCTGGCCGCGATCCGGAAGGCGGTGGGATGACATGACCGAATTCCGGATGCCGTCGTTGGGCGCCGACATGACCGAGGGCACCGTGACGCACTGGTTCGTGCACCCCGGCGACCCGGTGAAACGCGGCGACATCGTCGCGGAGGTCGACACCACCAAGGCCGCGATCGAAATCGAATGCTTCGACGACGGTGTCATGGACGAGATCCGCGTGCCCGAGGGACGGACCGTTCCGGTGGGCGCCGTGCTGGCGACGATCACCGCCGGCGCCTCGAGCAGTGGGAACGGGAAGGTGGAGACCGTCCCGGAGGCGCGTGGCGAACCGGTGCCGTCCGTCGCGACCTCGGAATCGGCCGGACCGCCGGAATCGCGCGACCGGGCGGAATCGGTCGCGACACCGTCGGTGGTCGCGGAACCCGCTCGGATGACACCCCTGATCCACCGGCTGGCCGAGGAGGCGGGACTGGATCCGGCGACTGTGCACGGCTCCGGGCCGGGCGGTCGGGTCCTGCGCGGTGATATCGAAGCCGCTGTCGCGCAGCATAATTCCGCGCCCGCGTCTGCGGCGGCGCCTGCACCCGCACCTGGGCGCGAGGCGGCGCCCGCGTCCGCCTCCGGGCCCGCGCCCGCACCCGAGGCGGTGGACGCTGTCGCGCGGTCCGGGGCGCAGCCGGACGTCGCACGCGCCTCCGGTCTGGCGCGGCGACTCGCCGAAGCGCGGGGACTCGACCTGTCCGGGCTGTCCGGAACCGGTCCCGCCGGTGCCGTGCGCGCCCGCGACCTCCCGGCCGAGGGTGTCCCCGCACCCGCCGCGGCACAGCCATCGGAGGACGAGACGGTTCGCGCGGACACCGCCACCCCGCTCCCGGGCTCGCGCGACGCGGCGGCGATGCGCTCGGCGATCGCCGCGACGATGGCACGGTCCAAACGAACCGTGCCGCACTACTACCTGTCCGATGTCGTCGATGTCTCGGCGGCGGCCGACCGGCTGCGGGAGCGAAATGCCGGCGCGCCGCTCGCCGAGCGAATCGTGATGGCCGCCTTGTTGTTTCGCGCCGTGGCCGGGGCTGCCCGCCGGGTGCCGCAGCTCAACGGATATTGGATCGACGACGAGTTCCGTCCGGCGTCCGCGGTGCATCTCGGCGTCGTGGTGTCGCTGCGCGGCGGAGGCATCATCGTGCCGACGATTCCCGACGCCGACACCTTGGGCGCCGCGGAGATGATGGCCGCGATGCGATCGGTGGTGCAGCGCGCCCGATCCGGCCGCCTGCGCTCCTCGGACGCGACCGCGGCCACCATCACGGTCACCAACCTGGGCGATCTCGGCGTGGAGTCGGTGTTCGGCGTGATCGCCGTGCCGCAGGTCGCGATCGTCGGACTGGGCGCCGTCACCGACCGGCCGTGCGCTGTCGACGGTTTGCTCGGTGTGCGGCCGCAGGTGACCGTCACCTTGTCGGCCGATCATCGCGCCAGCGACGGCGCGACCGGCGCCCGATTCCTGCACACCGTCGCCGACCTGCTGCATCAACCCGAGGAGTTGTGAAGCCATGTCCACCACTGTTTCCCGGCAATCGGCCGACAGCGCGGTGCGTGCCGCACTGCGCGGATTCGCCACCGACGCCGAACTCACCGCACTCGGACCGGACGAGCCGCTGCGCACCACCCTGGAACTGGATTCGCTGGATTTCCTCACCTTCGTCGAACGGTTGTCGAATCTGCGCGAGGAGCCGATCGCCGAGGCCGACTATCCACGGCTGGCCACGATCCGCACCTGCGTCGACTTCCTCGCCGGGAGTCCCGAGACGGGTGCCGGGGCGCGATGAGCACGTTGCGCATCATCCGCGGCAGCGCCAACCCGCCGCTGGCCGACGCCGTGGTCGCGCGAATCGGCGGTGATTCGCACGAGTGCTGCGATTCGCAGCCGACGGCCGGCGGCGAACGGCGTGTGGTCGTCGCCGACGTCTCCGGCGACGATGTGTACATCGTGCAGCCGACGTCGCCACCGGTCGGCGAGCATATGGTCGAGTTGCTGCTGCTGCTCGACGCCTGCCGCCGCGCCGGCGCGGGCCGGATCACCGCGGTGGTTCCGTACTTCGGTTATGCCCGTCAGGACCGGGGTACGGCGGGGGAGGCGATCGGCGCCAGGGTGGCGGCCGAAGCCATCGCCCACGCGGGCGCCGACCGGCTGGTCGTGGTCGACCCGCACACGCCCGCACTGGAGGCGATCTGCCCGGTGCCGGTCGAAATCCTGACCGCGGTGCCGCTGCTGGCGAGCGAACTGGAGCCGGCCATGATCGGCCGGGGTGTGGTCGTCGCCCCCGACCTGGGCGCCGGTGAGCGCGCCGAACACTTCGCCGCCGCCTTGCGCGCATCCGTCGCGGTGGTGCGAAAGCACCGGCTGAGCGATACGAGCGTGCGCGCACTCGATCTGCTCGGCGAGGTCAGCGGATGCCCCGTCGCCCTCGTCGACGACATGATCTGCACCGGGGCGACGATCGAGGCGGCCGCCCACCTGGTGCGGTACCAGGCCGCCGACACGCTCGTGGCGGCCACCCACGGCCCGCTGAGCGACGGGGCGGCGGCGCGTCTGCACGAACTCGGACTCCGCCGCATCGTCGTGACCGACAGCGTCTTTCACGATGCGGCGGCAGGGAAGATCGAGGTGTGCTCGATCGCGCCGCTGCTCGCCGACGCCATCATCGGATTGCACGAGGACCGCCGCCGCGGGTGACCGGCGAGAGCCGCCGCGCACGTTCCGCGCCATGCCGGGACAGGGGCGAAAGTCCCGGACGCGCGGGGACTCTCGTCACCGAAAGGTGAGGCCCGCACCGGGCCGGACGTCCCGGACAGCGATCCGATTGGCCACTTCCCGCGATGGCTTCCGATACTGCTCCTCGGCTGTGATGCAGACCACAATAGAAGTGTCGAAGGAACCGGCGACGACGAGGTCGCCGCATCGGCAGGAGTCGGCCACAACGGTGTGGCGTGATTCGTCGGGGATGATCATTCGGGGGTGATCGGCAGTATCGGACAGCGACCGATTCGCGGCTCCCGGACGAGGGTGAGCCGCGAATCACGTTGATGGAGGCTGGGTTTCGCGCTGTTCGGCATGGTGGACCGCCGGGCGAGCCCGGTGGGTCACCCGATGGTCTCGTCGGCCTTGCGATGCAGCCATTCCGACAGCGGTGCCGTGGGAGCGCCCGTGGCATCCGCGACGGGGCCGGGGCCGGGAACCGTTTCGGCGTGGGTGATCTCGTCGACGGTGAGCGCCAGCGCCGTCACCGTCCGCTCCTCGGCCGCATCCGCGAATCCGCCGGTGATCACGGCGTGACCGCCGTCGACCCGGATCGTCCACTGGCGGCGGCTGCCGGCGTAGTCGTCGAGCAGGGCGCGCACCTTCGCCTCCACGGCGGCGTCGTCGCGCATCAGGGTGCGCAGCAGATCCCGGCGTGCCACGATGCCGACCAGAATCCCCGCCTCGACCACCGGCATCGAACGCAACCGCCGGGTGAGCATGCGCGCGGCGACGGTGGCGAGGTCGGTTCCGGGCTCGATCACCTCGGCGGGGGTGGTCATCGCCGCCCCGACCGTCGCGTCCGAGGCAGGCGCCGAGAGCGCGTCCGATTCCGACAGCATGCCGACGACGTGCCCGTCCTCGTCGACGACCGGAAGGGCGGCGAAGCCGCGCTCGGTGAGCTGGGAAATCGCCTGGGGCAGTGGGGTTTCGGCGTGGACGGTGACCACGGGACGGCTGAGAATGTCGCGAGCGTACATGGCAGAACCTCCTGCATCGATCCTGGTTCCGGCCCGGAACACACACCAGGGACCGTCGGCTCCCATCCCTGGACGAAGGTCCCGCATCGGGCGCGGTGCGAGATGCGGGCCGCGCGGTCGAGATGAGGACTTTCGGCCGCATCGCGGCATCGGCCGTCGTCTCTACCGTGAGAACAACGGCCGAGCACCTCGCGGGCCGTCGCACGGAAGGAAGGGCGCCATGACCCCCGAACACAGCTCCGACATCCGCCATTCCGCCGCGGCCGCGGTCGTGGTGGGTGTCGACGGTTCCGGGCACGCCGATCTCGCGGTGGACTGGGCCGCGGGGATGGCCGCGCAGCGCGGGCGGGAATTGCGCATCGTGCACGCGCTGGACCTGAACCGGCTGCAGCTCGGCATCGGCTCGCTCGATTCACCCGCGGCCGCCATGCTGACCGCGGCTCGCGAGCGCGGCGCCTCGTTGGTCGAACGGTCGGCGCAGCGAGTCCGGGCGGTGCTGCCGGGGCTGCGGATTTCGACCGCGGTCCTCGACGGTGACCCCGCCAGGGCGCTGGTGAACGCCAGCGCATCCGCCTACGCGGTGGTGCTCGCGGCCCACGGCACGAACCGGCTGGCCGGCCATTTCGGGGCCACGGTGTCGGCGGTGGCCGCCCATGCGACCGGGCCGGTGCTGGTGGTGCGGACCGATCCGCAGGAGAACCGCGTGCACACCGAGGGCCCCGTCGTGGTCGGCATCGACGGCGGGCCGGTCAGCGAGGCAGCCATCGGCGCGGCCTTCGAGGAAGCCGCCGAACGCCGCGCCGAACTCGTCGCCGTGCACGTATGCCACGACGTCTACTACGGGCAGTTCGCCGACGATCCGCACATCCTGTATTCGGCTCGCGAGGTCGAGGTGCGGGAACGTGCCGTGCTGGCCGAACGGCTGGCGGGCTGGCAGGAGAAGTATCCGGATGTCGCCGTGGCGCGCCGGGTGTCGCTGGCCGATCCCGGTGCGGTGCTGCTGGAGTCGTCGAAATCGGCGCAACTGCTGGTGGTCGGGAGCCGCGGCCGGGGCGCGGTGCTCGGCGCGCTGCTCGGCTCCACCTCCCATTCGCTGGTGCAGCACGCCTGGTGCCCGGTCATGGTGGTGCATCCGCAGCCGTGACGCGCTCGCACCACCGGTGTCCCCGCCAGAGCAGCACTGCCCGCCTCGGGCCGCCTTTCGTCACTCGCGGCGGCGACCTTCGCATCTGCCGGTGACACGACGGAGCGCACGAGACTGAACCCACCAGCTCGGCAGATCGCCGGCATGTTTCGGAACGAGCCACCACCATGAACGAATTCGGACCGCTGGACACGGGTTTCATGGAGCTGGAGGACAGCGACCGCCACGTCAATATCGCCATCGCCGCGATCGCGATCGTCGCTGGGCCGGCGCCCAGCCGAGAGCGGTTCGACGAGACCGTGACCCGGGCGCTGAGCCGCAAGGAGCGCCTGCGCCAGCGGATGCGGCGCACACCGCTGGACATCACGGCGCCCAGCTGGGAGGACGACCCGGATTTCCGATTGTCCCGCCACGTCCGATGGACGGCGCTGCCCGGCCCCCGGGACGAGCAAGCGTTACGCGAGTTGGTGGGCGAGGAGCTCGCCCGCCGCCTCGATCGCGAACATCCGCTGTGGCAGGTCGTGGTGGTGGACAATCTCGCCGAGAACCGGTGGGCGGTGATCGTCAAGGCACACCACAGCATGGTCGACGGGATCGCCGGCATCACGGTGTTCGAAAGTCTCTGCGACGAAGAGCCGGAGACGCCGTCCGAACTGCCGGTGCGGCCGCCGGACACCGCTGTGAGCCTGCGGGACACGGCGGGGACCGTGATCCGATTGCCTTACACCGCTTCCCGTTTCGCTGTCCGCACGGCCCGCACGCTGGTGCCGCTGCTGCGCGATACCGTGGTCCCGACCCCGACATCCTCGCTCAACGGCCCGCTGGGCCGCCGGCGCCGGTATGCGGTGGCGCGGACCTCGCTGTCGCAGCTGCACGAGGTCGGCGCCGCGTTCGACGCGACGGTCAACGACGTCGCGGTGTCCGCGCTCGCCGGAGCGTATCGACGCCTGCTGTGCGCGCGCGGCGAAGAACCGCAGGCGGATTCGGTACGGATCGTGATACCGGTGTCGATGCGCTCGGCCGACGCGAAATACGCGATGGGTAACCGGGTCTCGGTCGTCATCGCCGCCTTGCCGGTCGATGTCGCCGATCCGGTACACCGCCTGCAGACGGTGCACGAACGCATCGTCCGCCATCGCGCGCGGGGCGAGGCGGAGGCGGAGGCGTCACTGCTGACGCTGGCCGGCCGGCTGCCCGCCGGCGTGGCGGCGTGGGCGTTCCGGCTGGCCACCCGCTTCCCGCAACGCGGCATCAGCGCGCTCGCGACCAACGTCCCCGGACCGCGCCACCGGCTGAGCATGGCGGGCGCCGAGGTCGAGCAGGTCTGGCCCGGAATCCCGGTGGCCATGCGGCTGCGCACCACGGTCGCGATGCTGAGCTACGCCGGCCAGTTCACCTTCGGGATCACCGGCGACTACGACACCACTCCCGATATCGAGCTGATCCCGGCGGCGGTCACCGACGAGATCGAGACGCTGCTGGCCCGCGCCCGCGCCACCGCCTGAACCGGCCCCACACGCTAGGACGGCTCGGACACCGGCGAGGGCTCGCGCGGCGACGACTCGGGCGCCGGCGACGGCTCGGGTGCCGACGGCTCCGGCACCCGGTGCCGCAACACCCACCGATACACCTCGTCGCACCCCCAGACGATGAACGGGAACGGGACGACGAACGCGATCATCCACGGTGCGAGGGCCGCGGTGCCCAGGACGTCCTGCAGCGGCGGCACGTACACCACCACGGCGGTCAGCACCAACTCGAAACCTATGCCCCACAACAGCATCGGATTCGAGAACACCCCGATCGACCGCAGCGACGCGCGTTCGGTGCGGGCCGCGAAGGCGGTGCCGATCTGGCCCGCGACCATGCCGACGAACAACATCGTCACGGCCTGCCGGTAGGCGTGGTGCAGTGCGGATCCGGGCCCGGTGGGGTCGCCGGGATGCCAGCCCGCCGAGATCAGGACGGCGAAGAAACCGGCGAGGGCCAGGACGGCGCAGATCAGTCCCAGGAACAGCCAGGCGCGCAACAACATCCGGCGCCGGATCACCGGTTCGCCGCGGGGCCGCGGCGGCCGTCGCATGATGCCCGGCTCCGCGCGTTCGCGGCCCAGCGCGAGGGCGGGAAGCGTTTCGGTGCCCACATCGAAGGTCAGCAGCAACGGCACCGTCAGCGGAACGGGCACCGCGCCACCGGACAGCGCGAACACCAGGAACGGCAGCACCTCGGGTGTGGCGTGGGCGAAGATGTAGAAGATGAACTTGCGGATGTTGTCGTAGACCCGGCGTCCGGACTCGACCGCCGCGGCGATGGTGGCGAAGTCGTCGTCGGTGAGGACCATCGTCGACGCCTCGCGGGCGACGTCGGTTCCGCTGCGGCCCATGGCGATTCCGATATCCGCGCGCCGCAGCGCGGGTGCGTCGTTGGCGCCGTCGCCGGTCATGGCCACCACGTGCCCGGTGGCGCGCAGGGCGTCCGCGATGCGCAGTTTGGCTTCGGGTGAGGACCGAGCGAAGATCACCTCGTCGGCGCCGGCGAGAAGATCGTCGAGCTGGGCTTCGCTCATGGCGTCGAGTTCGGGGCCCGTGACGATGGCCGGGGTGCCGTGCACGATGCCGACCTGGCGGGCGACGGCGGCGGCAGTCGCCCCGTGATCGCCGGTGATGACGATGATCCGGATTCCCGCGGTGCGGCAACGGGTTACGGCGCCCGGTACCTCCCGGCGTGGGGGGTCGACGATGCTGACGACCGCCAGCAGGGTGAGATCGGTCTCGGCCGCGGCGGGTGTCGCCGGATCCGGGCGGCCCGCGGACAGGGGCCGGTCGGCGATGGCGAGCATCCGGTATCCGTCGTGCGCCCGCGCGTCGACGGCGGCGAGAACTTCGGCTCGCCGTCGCTCGGTCAGCGGGCGGGTGGTTCCGTCCGGGGCGAGTTCGGCCGTGCACAGCGGAACGACGGTTTCGGGCGCGCCCTTCACATGGACGGTGTGCACGCCGCGGGCGTCGTCGAGGGTGGACATGCGTTTGCGTACGGAGTCGAAGGCGAACTGCCGCAATCGATGTCCGTCCGGGCCCGCCGGATCGAGAGCTGTCGCCGCGGCGAGGACGGCGATATCGGTCGCGTCGCCGGCGAGCTCCCCGGTCGGTGCCGGATGGGCGTTGTTGCAGAGCGTCATCGCCCGCGCCGCCCGGCGCACCGGTTCCGTGACGTCGGTGGCGGCGAAGGGGTCGATCTCACCGGAGGCGGTGGCGATGGTGATCACCCGCATCCGGTTCTCGGTGAGGGTTCCGGTCTTGTCGGTGCAGATCACGTCCGTGGAACCCAGCGTCTCCACCGCCGAGAGCCGTTTGACCACCGCGCCGCGCGCCGCCAGCTGGCGCACCCCGATGGCCAGGGCCAGGGTGATCACCGGCAGCAGCCCCTCGGGCACGTTGCCCACCAGCAGCCCGACGGCGAAGATCACCGCGTCGAGGAACGGCAGCCCGGCCCCGAAGATCGCCAGCGGGATGAACGCCGCGCCGAGCAGTACCGAGATCGCGGCGATCAGCCACGCCACCCGCCGCACCTGGTGTTCGAGCGGACTCTCCTCGGTGCGCACCCGCTCCGACAGCGAGGCGATCCGGCCCAGTTCGGTGCGCATCCCGGTGGCGAAGACGACGGCCGACGCCTCACCCTGGGTGCACGCGGTGCCGCTGAAGATCACGTCGGTGGCCTGCAACAGCGGCACGGTGGAATCGACCGGCCCGGCGCTGCGGTGGACCGGCACCGACTCCCCGGTCAACGCCGACATATCCACCTCGACGGCGCCGTCGAGCAGGCGGGCATCGGCCGAGATCTTGTCCCCTTCGGACACGATCAGCACATCGCCGGGCACCAGGTCGGCGGTGTCCACGCTCCGGCGCGACCCGTCGCGAACAACGGTGGCGTGCAAAGGGATGAACGCGGCCAGCGCCTCGACGGCATGTTCGGCGTGGCGCTCCTGGACGAAGGCGAAGACGGCGTTGAGCACGATCACCGACAGGATCGCGATCGCGACCGCTTCGATGCCGACGGAGAACGCCAGTGCCGCCGCGGCCCACAGCAGGAGCGCGAGCGGGTGGGTGAACTGGCGCAGCAGCTGTCGTGGCCATTGCCGGGTGCCTCGGCGACGCAGCGTATTGGGCCCGGCGTGAATCAGCCGGCGTTGCGCCTCGCGGGTGGACAGGCCGCCGCGTGAACTGCGTAGATCCCGCAGCAGCAGGTCCAGCGGTTCGGTGGCTTCGACCTGAGCGGGCACCTCGGCCGCGCGGTCGGTATCCGGAGAGACGGAGCCGAGCACGGTCGATCAGCCCGGCCGTCGTGCGGTGCTGCGGACCATGATGCCTCCCTCCGGCACTCGGCCGGGTTCGGTGACGTTTGCTCCTACTCGACTGTAGAAGCAGCGCTCGCACCGGACACGGGACTTCGGTCACCACCGCGGCCGACCGGAATGCCCTACTCGGTGGTCCGCCGATCCCGTGAGATGGACCGTATGCCGATCGTCACGCTCACGATGAATCCCGCGATCGATAGTGCCGCCCGCACCGAGCGGGTCCTTCCGACCGACAAGATGCGCTGTAGCGCACCGCGATTCGACCCGGGCGGCGGCGGCATCAACGTCGCTCGCACGGTCGCGGCCCTCGGTGAGCCCGTCACCGCGATCTATCCCGCCGGTGGGCACACCGGTGTCTTCCTCGAGCAATTGGTGCGCGCGGCGAATATCCCCTCACACGCCGTGGCCACCGCCGAGCCGAGCCGGGAAAATCTGGCCGTGTTCGCCGACGACACGGGGGAGCAGTACCGATTCGTCTTCCCGGGGCCGCGGCTGACACCGGCCGAACAGCACCGCTGCCTGGCGGCGGTGGAGCACTGCGCGCCCGGAGCGGATTATGTCGTGGCCAGCGGCAGCCTGCCGCCCGGCGTCGAGTCCGACTACTATCAGATTCTCGCCGATGTGGCTGCGGCACACGGTGTTCCGATGATTCTCGACACCTCCGGGGCCGCGCTGCGGGCGATCCGGCGCGGCGTCTTCCTGATCAAGCCGAGCGTGCGGGAGCTCGCGCAGCTGGTCGGGCGCGCGCTGCCCGATCGCGAGGCACAGGCCGCCGCGGCCCGCGAACTCGTGCACGCCTCGGTCGCCGAGGTCGTCGTCGTGTCGCTCGGCGCCGAGGGGGTACTGGCGGTCACGGCCGAGCGATCGCAATGGTTCGCGCCGATACCGGTGCCGGTGCGCAGCGGGATCGGCGCGGGGGACGCGATGGTCGGCGGCATCACCGTCGGCTTGACGCGCGGTTACGAGCTCGACGACGCGATCCGATTGGGTATCGCCGCGGCGACCGCCGCCCTGACCACCTCGGGCACCGCTCCCGGGCTGCGCTCGCGGATCGAGCAGCTGTACGAGGAGCAGACGCGGGCCGCGGCGCCGGTAGCCGAAATGGGCTGATCGCAGGCGCGCCCGACCGCGATGTGCCGAGCTACGACGGGCCGAGGCGCAAAACGACGTGGACGACCTCGTCGTCGCGATGGGCCGACATCGGCAAATCGATGTCCATCAGCAACTGCATCATCTTCGAATTCGTGGCCAGGATGTCGCCCGCGAGCCGGGCGATGCCGTGCCGTCGTGCGTCCTCGCCCAGCCGCGTGAGCAGGGCAGTGCCGATACCCGACTGCTGGTCCTCATGGGCGACCACCATGGCCACCTCGGCGCAGTCGGTGTCGGGCAGCACGACGTAGTTCGCCACCCCGATGAGCCGACCGCCCGAGAAGGCGCCGAAGGCACAGTGCCTCGGGTCGTTCAGCGATATGGCGGCCGCCAGTTGTTCGAGATGTTTCGGCCGTGCGCCGAAGAACCGGTAGTAGCCGTCGCGCTGATCGAGCGTCGCGTGCAGATGCCGGACCGCATCGCAGTCGCCGGGGGCGAGACGGCGGTAGGTGACGTCGGTGAGGTCGACGGCCGGCTCCGCGGTCACGCGTCCCCCCGTCCGATCCTGTGCCGATAGCTGCGCAGCGCGGCTGCGACGGTCTCGTCCTCGGAGGCGGTGGTGTCCAGGACCACCGCACCGGGCCACGGGTCGCGATCCGCAGCCATGGCCGCCGCGACGGCGGGTGTGGCGTCGGATTCGGATCCGCTGCGTGCCGCGACGCGTGCGGCGGCGACGGAAGCCGGTGCGCTACAACAGAGTTCGATGAGATCCGCCGCGGTGTCGGTCGCGAGCCGAGACGCTCGGCGTCGTTGCGCCTCGTCGATCCAGCTGGCGTCCAGAACGACCGAGCGGCCGGCGGCGAGCAGAGTCTGCGCCTCGGCGCACATAACCGTGTAGACGTGATCGCGGGCGGCGGGCGTGTAGGCGCCGTGGTCGTACTCGCCGGCCGCACCGTCCAGCACACCCTCGGCGCGCGCCACGGCGCGAATGTGGTCGCTGGACAACAGGATCGCGCCGGTCGCCGCGGCCAGGCGGCGGGCGATCGTCGATTTGCCGGTGCCCGGCAGGCCGCCGACCAGGACCAGGCGCACCGCACCGGCGGCGAGGTGGCGCAGGGCGACCTCGACGTGCCGGACCGCACTCGCCGCCGCGTGGTGCTCCCCCTGCCGCAATCGCACGCAGTCGACCTTCGCGCGTACCGCCGCCCGGTAGGCGATGTAGTGGTGGTACAGCGAGTCCGGCGCCGGGTCGCCGGTCGTTTCGAGATACTCCTCGACGACGGCCCGGCCGAGCTCCGGATACCCGAGGCGTTCCAGATCCATGGCCAGGAAGCAGATGTCGTCGAGCCGATCGACGTGGCGGAGTTCGTCGTCGAAGTCGAGGCAGTCGATGACCCGCACGCCGTCGTCGGTGACGAAGATGTCGTCGGCGCGCAGATCCCCGTGACCGTCGACGATGCGCCCGGTGGCGATGCGCTTGTCGAACAGCGCCTTCCGTCCGTCGAGGTAGCGCATCGCCAGTTCGGTCAGCTCTCGTACCGCGGCCGGTTCGATCGGGGGATGGGTCATTCCGGACAGCAACGACATCCAGCGCTCGCGCACCGCCGTGACCGTCGCCGCGCGATCGATCGCCGGTCCGGTCGACGCCCGGTCGTGCCAGGCGGCCACGTCGTGTACCAGAACCGAGAGGATGTCGCGCGCGACGGCCGGGTCGTCGAGGCGACGCGACAACCGGGTGGCGTCGGGGAGCCGGCGCATCACCAGCACGGGTTCGTCCGCATCGGTCGTCGGATCCGACAGGTGCCCGATGCCGAGGTAGACATCGGGGGCGAATCGCCGGTTGAGTTCGAGTTCGCGCATGCAGGCGGCTTCGCGCGCGGCCCGCGTGGAGAAGTCGAGAAAGTCGGTCCGCACCGGCTTCTTGACCTTGTAGGCGCGGTCTCCGTACAGCACGACCACCGCCGAATGAGTTTCGGCGAGTGCGGCGAAGGGATCGTTCGTCTCCATCGGTACCAGCGTCGCCGATGGCCCGGGAATTCGTGATGGACCAAAGTCACCGGAATGTGGACCATGCGGCCCGTGGTGCGTCGATGCGCTGGGTGCCGGGGCAGGAAATGCCGGAAACCGGAGACCATCAAGGCCTTTCGAATCTGCCGGGCGGACGGGGCCGCCATACAGGATCGAATCACGGACTTCGACCAGTGAGGCGGCCACCATGACGATCGAGCAACCGCTACTGCGCCCGCTCTCCCGACCCGCGGCGCTGTGGCGC
This sequence comes from Nocardia sp. 852002-20019_SCH5090214, assembly GCF_001665865.1. NCBI lineage: Bacteria > Bacillati > Actinomycetota > Actinomycetes > Mycobacteriales > Nocardiaceae > Nocardia > Nocardia sp. 852002-20019_SCH5090214. The sequence goes on from NZ_LZMK01000368.1 coordinate 192,331, forward strand.
CGGTGGGTGGCGGCCGTGACGGTCGGGGAATTCCTCGGCTTTCTCGCCCCGTCGACCGCCGCCGCGGCGACCGCGCATGCCGGTGCCGGTGTCACGGCCGCCGCGATGCTGACCGCCGGTGCGGTGGAGGGGGCGGTCCTGGGCGCGTTCCAGTCCTCCGTGCTGCGATCCGCGCTGCCGCACTGGCGCGCGGCGCCCTGGATCGGGGTCACGGCGGCGGCCGCGGTGGTGGCGTGGACGCTGGGGATGATGCCGATGCTCTTCGGTGAACAGGTCGCACGGTGGCCGCTGTGGGTGCAGATTCCGGCGGTGGTGGCCGCGGGCCTGGTCGTGGTGTTCTCCCTGGGTGTCGCTCAGTGGACGGTGCTGCGCCACTACTGCGCGCGAGCGGCATTGTGGCCCTGGGGCAACGCCATCGGCTGGATCGCCGGGTTGTGCGTGTTCACCGCGGTGACCACCCCGTGGTGGCAGCCCGGGCAGTCGGCGGCGCAGATCGCCGCGATCGGGGCAGTGGGCGGGCTCGCCATGGCGGCCGCCGTCGCGGTGGTCACCGGGGTCTTTCTGGTCCGCACCATCGGGGAGGGCGAGGGTCGCACGCGAGGGTGAGGACGCGGCTCACCCGGTCATGGTCGCGCGCGGGCCGTGGATTCGCGGAAATGGGTGCAAAACCAGTCGCGGGCCAGTTCGGCCACCGCTTCCAGCGTGCCGGGCTCGGCGAACAGATGGGTGGCGCCGGGCACGATCTCGACGCGTGTCTCGCACGTCATCGCTCGCTGGGCGAACCGGTTCAATTCGATTACCGTCGGGTCGTTTCCACCCACGATCAACAGGGTCGGCGCTCGCACGGCGGTCAGATAGAGGTCGGCGAGGTCGGGCCGGCCGCCGCGGGAGACGACGGCGGCGATGCCCAGTTCCGGCGCGGCGGCCGCCCGCAGCGCGGCGGCGGCCCCGGTGCTGGCGCCGAAGTACCCGATCGGAAGGTCGTCGGCGTAGTGCAGCCCGGTGAGCCACCGCGTGACACCCGCCAGCCGATTCGCCAGCAGGCCGATATCGAAGACATTGGCGCGGTCGAGCTCTTCGGCGGGGGTGAGCAGATCGAACAGCAACGTTCCGAGTCCGGCCCGCTGCAGGACGGTGGCGACGAATCGGTTGCGCGGACTGTGCCGGCTGCTGCCGCTGCCGTGCGCGAAGATGACGACGCCCGTCGCGGCTTCCGGGACCGTCAGGTGGCCGCTCAGTTCGGCCTTCCCGACGGTGATGGTGACCTCGTCGTCGACCAGCGGCGGATCGTCGGAATCGGCCACACCGGGTCGTTCGCGGGCGGCGACCGCCGCCCGGGCGAGCAGATCGACGACTTCGGCGTCGCTCGTCTGACCGAAGTGCCGGTACCACTGGCCGACCGCGTCGAAGAGCAGCGGCGTTTCCAGGCAGACGATGTCGTCTGCTTCCGGCCGCAGCGACGCCAATGCCTCGCGCGGGGCGACCGGAGTCGCGAGGACGATGCGGGCGGCGCCGCGGGCACGGGCCACGCGGCAGGCGGCGCGGGCGGTGGCCCCCGTCGCGATGCCGTCGTCGACGAGCACCACGGTCCGGCCACGCAGCGGCGGTCCGTCGCGCCCCTGCCGGTACATGTCGACGCGACGCGCAAGTTCCGCGCGTTCGTGCTTCTCCACCGCATCGATGTCGTCCTCGGACAGCCCGGTGCGGCGCACGACCAGGGTGTTGATTACCCGGGTGTCGTCCTCGCCGATCGCGCCGAAGGCGAGTTCGGGCTGATAGGGGACGCCCAGCTTGCGGATCACCAGCACGTCCAGCGGCGCGCGCAGTGCCCGCGCCACCTGGAAGGCGACGGGCACTCCGCCGCGCGGCAGGCCCAGCACGACGACATCGGTATCACGCAGGGCCATCAGGTGCGTCGCGAGCTTGCTGCCCGCCTCGACGCGATCACGAAACACCATCGAATGCCTCCTGCCGGGTTCTTGCGAAGCCCGCGGGCAGCACCGCATGCCGGCTCGGCACGGCCCACGCCCTGGCGCTACGGCGACCACCGGACCTCGGCGCGGAGTCCGAGGAGGTCCTCACCGATCTCACCGACCGGGTCGCCGACGTGCTCATCGGGTCTCATACGGCAACTATCCGCGTTCGCTCGCTCCGCCGAATCGTGCCGAAGGCTCCGATGCGTGGGACGTTGGTCAATTTTCTCGCCGGAGCCCTCCCTCGCGCTGCCGAGGGGCCGGCGCCGCCGCGGCGCGGGAATGTCACCGGTTCGTCGGTGGCGCGGCAGGCATCGGGAAGCTCAGGGGCGGGGCAGCGTCCCAATGGGGGTGCGATCGGGCATTGCGGTGTGCGCCGCTCGGGCCAGCGGCCGCAGCAACTCGGCGAGGCGTCCGGTCGCCGCGGACCCGATCTCCCGCCACGGCCGCGCGGCCAAATCGTCGGTGCGCCTTTCGATCTCGTCGAATTCGGCGCGACCGGCCGAGGTGGGCCGACCGTCCGCGTCGAGCCAGCCGCGGTCGGTCAGGCCCGCGATCGCGCGATCCCACTGCTCGTCGTCCCACCCGCGAGCCGGTTGCAGGATGTCGCGTCCGGAATCGGTGGCGGCGCGCCAGGCCAGACTCTGACATCCGGTCAGTCCGGCGGTGGTCAGCGCGGCGACATGGCCGTCACCTCGGTGCTCGCGCAGCACCGTGCAGGCGTGCCACAGGACCGACAGCGGGTCGCCGGGCCAGGTCAGGTCGGCATTGGCGGCGGCGAGGGGTTTGCCTTCGAGTTCGACCGCTGCCGCGGCCCGCCGGGCCAGTTCGGCCGCCTCGGCGTACTCCTCATCGGTTCCGCCGAGCCGGATCAGCGCGGCGCGGGCGCCGGCGGAGCGGGCCGCGAGCACTCGCTGCGGCGTCGCCAGCTCCCACACGCCCGGCAGCGCGCGAGCCACCATGGCGGGGGAGAAGCCGAAGAAGGCCGCCGTCACCACGCCGGGACCGACCGGCCCGAACGGCGCCGATCGACCGCCGAAATAACCGCGCCAGAAGCCGCGCAGACCCGCCTGCTCGAATTCGGCCCGGCATTCCGGGGCGAAATAGGTCACCGCGTGGATCGGCTCGAACACCGCCCACATCTCGCGTGCTGAAATCACCCGCACCCCTTGTCTGTTCGCATCCTCCGGCAAGTGGATCACCTCGATCCTAGGTACCTCCGGAATCCCGCCACCCCGCCACCGCCATCGTGGTCAGGTCGGGATGAGGGCGAGCCCGACCACGCCGAGGACGTACACGACGAGCACGGTCAGCGAATCCGGTCCCATCCGCAACCATTGGCGGCGGGGACGGAACACCAGGCCGGTCATGTAGACGAGGGTGAGCACGCCGCCGAGGGCGGTGAGGTAGATATCGGTGTTGTGGGCTCGAGGAAGCACCGACGACCCCGAGAGCAACGTCGCGAGCAGAAACAGCACCGGGAGGAACGCGTTTCCGCCGAAGATGTCGCTGACGGCGAGTTTGTAATCACCCATGCGCGTGGAGGTCAGTCCGGTCGACAGTTCGGGCAGTGAGGTGGCCGCGGCCAGCACCGTGGCGCCGAAGACGACTCCCGACATTCCCCAGCGGCCGAACAGTTCCTCACCGCTGCGCTCGATGCACACGCCCGCGGCCAGGGTGACCACGGCGGCCCCGGCGAAGATCAGCGCCGTCCGGCCGGTGCCGACCCCGCGACGCGTGGCGTGATCCTCCTTCGTGGCCGTGGAGTGCCCGGCCGGACGGTCCTGGCCGCCGGGCGCATCGCCGGCCTCGTGCCACGGCAGGCTGCGTCCCGCCCGGCGCAGCAGCAGCAATCCGATGGCCCACAGCACCGCGATGAGCACGACTCCCGGCGTCATCCGCCAGGCGATGACGTCGGACGGCATCTGGGTGGACATCACGACGAGCAGCAGCAACGCCACGACCAGCGCGCCTTCCAGCAGCAGTGTCAGCGAGGCGGCCAGATAGGTCAGCGGCGCGCGCGGGCGGACACCGGCGGCGTCGAGCGCGACGAGGACGACGGTCTGCAGCGCGATCCCGCCGAGAATATTGCCGACCGCCACGTCGAGCTGATGCGCGAGCGCCGCACTGGCGGTGATCGCGATCTCGGGCAGATTGGTGGCGACGGCCAGTAGCAGGACCCCGCCGAGCGCCTCACCGAGGTGCCAGCGCTGCGACAGCACATCCGTGGTGTCGGAGAGTTTCACGCCGGCCACCCAGATGGCCGCGGCGCAGGCCAGGAAGATCAGCAACAGCAACGGCGAAGACAGTGCGCTCATGATGGCGCAGTCATAGCCGCGGTCCCCAGGATTCAAACTGGGCACATCCGCCCCACGGGCCACGACTCGGCGAGCGATGTAGCCCAGCTCACACCGTCGGCGCGCAGCGGCCGTCAGCGTGCCCGATTCGCAGCGAAACATGCTGTACGAGAAGTGGTTTCGTGGTGAATCGCACCACCGGGTGCGCTGCCGGTGTAGCGCGGCCGTGAGCGGGTAGCCGCCGGAAAGTGCGTAATCGACGGGGGCGGTGGCGGGCGGCGAGACGCGGTGCCCGCAACCGGCCGCCGATGTGGATCAAGGAGGGCTGATGCGGACGGTGACGTCCATGCCGCAGCAGATCACCGTGGACGAACAGGTGTGGATTCCGATGCCGGACGGGGTGCGGCTGGCCGCCAAGGTGTGGCGGCCGGTCGCCTCCGACGACGCCCCGGTGCCCGGCATCCTCGAATACATCCCGTATCGCAAGCGGGATCTGAGCGCGGTGCGGGATTCGATTCACCACCCGTATCTCGCCGGCCACGGCTACGGCTGTGTCCGCGTCGACCTGCGCGGCACCGGCGAGTCGGAGGGAGTGCTCGCCGACGAATACCTGGAACGAGAGCATCTCGACGCCGAAGCGGTGCTCGCCTGGATGGCGGCGCAGCCGTGGTGCAACGGCCGGCTCGGAATGATGGGCATCTCCTGGGGCGGCTTCAATGCGCTGCAGGTGGCGGCCCGCAAACCCGCGGGGCTCGAGGCGATCGTGATCTCCTCGTTCACCGACGATCGCTATTCCGACGACATGCACTACATGGGCGGCGCCCTGTTGTCGGACAACATCGCCGAATCGGCGACGATGTTCGCCTACAGCACGCTGCCGCCCGATCCCGCGCTGGTCGGCGAGCGATGGCGGGAGATGTGGCTGGAACGGCTGGAGAACTGCAGCCTCTGGGCCGCGAACTGGCTCGAGCACCAGCGCCGCGACGACTACTGGCGGCGGGCGTCGGTCTGCGAGAACTACGCCGACGTCCAGATTCCGGTGCTGGCCTCCAGCGGCTGGGCCGACGGCTATTCCAACGCCGTCGCACGGCTGCTCGAGAACCTGGAAGTTCCGCGCAAGGGCCTCATCGGCCCGTGGTCGCACAAATATCCACATCTCGGCGAACCCGGCCCCGCGATCGGCTACCTGCAGGAGGTGGTGCGCTGGTGGGACCATTGGCTCCGCGATATCGACAACGGCGTGATGGACGGGCCGATGCTGCGCACGTGGATGCAGGAGAGCGTGCCGCCGTCCACGTCCTACGAACAGCGGCCTGGCCGCTGGGTCGGTGAGCCGGCGTGGCCCTCACCGCACGTGCGGGCCGTGGCGCACCCGCTGGCACGCACTCGGATCGCGCGCCCGGACGAGCCGGTGGCCCCGGCGGCGCTCGCGGTCGAGTCGCCGCTGTCGGTGGGACAGTTCGCCGGGAAGTGGGCGTCCTACAGCGCTCCGCCGGATCTGCCCTACGACCAGCGCGAAGAGGACGGCGGCTCGCTGGTGTTCGACACCGACGCGCTGACCGAACGCTGCGAGATCCTGGGCGCGCCGACCGTGACGCTGGAGGTGTCGGCCGACAAACCGGTGGCGATGGTCGCGGCCAGACTCTCGGATGTCGCCCCGGACGGCCGCGCGACCCGGGTCACCTACGGCCTGCTCAACCTGACCCACCGCGACGGGCACGACGAACCGGAGCCGCTGGAACCGGGTCGGCGCTACCGCGTCACTGTCCAGCTCAACGCCGTGGCCCAGGCCTTCCCGCCGGGTCACCGGATCCGGTTGTCGCTGTCGACGTCGTACTGGCCGCTGGCGTGGCCGCCGCCGGAACCGGCCCTGGTCACCGTGTACACCGAAGGCAGCGCGCTGACGCTGCCGATCCGCCCGGTCGCCGAATCCGACGATGTCGCGGTGCGCCCGTTCGAGGAGCCGGAAGGCGCCGAGCCGATGCGCACGACGCAGATCAGCCCTGGCGAGCAGAAATGGACGGTCTCGCGCGACCTGATCGAATACCGGTCCGCGCTCGACATCGTCAAGGACGCCGGTCTCGTCCGCTTCGACGAGCACGATCTCGACGTCGACCGCCGCGTCCACGAACGCTACAGCTGGAAGGCGGACGAATTCTGTTCCGCCACAGCGGAAACGTCGTGGTCGATGAGTTTCGCCCGCGGCGACTGGCGGGCCCGCACCGAGACCCGGACCCGCGTCACCTGTACCTCGACCGAATTCCTCGTCCACGCCGAACTCGACGGATTCGAGGGTGAACAGCGAATGTTCTCGCGGAACTGGAAGAGGGTGATCCCCCGTGACCATGTTTGACCTGGAGCCGGTAGCCCCGGTGAACCACGCGAAACCGAGTCTGCGCAGCCGGATGCTGATCGCCGGCATGCGAATGACCCACGCGGACAAGACCTTTGCCGACGCGCACGCGCTACGGGAGAGCATCCGCAAGAGCCAGCGGCCCGACCGCGACCGCCCGCCGGCCGAATTGCACATTCATTACTGGGTGACGCGCCGCACCATGCAGGGTCGGCCGGTCTACACCATCCGGCCACTCGAGGGCGGCGCCTCGCGCCACGTCCTCTACCTGCACGGTGGCGCCTACGTGCACCAGATCCAGCACGACCACTGGAAGTTCCTGGCGCGACTGGTCGACCGGACCGGATGCAGCGTCACCGTTCCGCTCTACCCGCTCGCGCCCGCACACCACGGCGACGACACGGTGGCCATGGTGCGCGCCGTGCACGACGAGGTTTTCGCGCACACGGCCTCGGAGAACAAGGTGTTCATGGGTGATTCCGCCGGCGCCGCGCTGGCGCTGGTGCTGGCGCGCGAGCTCGGCGCGACGGAGGCGGTCCCGCCCAAGGAGGTCGTGATGATCTCACCGTGGCTCGACGTGACCATGACCGATCCCATGGCCCGGGCTCTCGAGCCGTGCGACCCCTACCTCGGCGTCGCGGGACTGGCCGAGGCCGGTCGCCTGTACGCGGGTGACCTCGACCGGTGCGATCCCATGATCAGCCCGCTGAACGCGCCCGCCGCGACGCCCGGGCGCCTCAACCTGTTCGTCGGCACCCGCGACATCCTGTTGGCCGATGCCCGGCGCTTCCGGGCGCGGTGCGTGCGTGAGGGTGTCGAACTCGCCTACTTCGAATATCCGGGAATGTTCCACGCGTGGCATCTCTCGGATGTTCCCGAGGCGCGGCACGCGATGCGCCGGCTGGTGCGGATCGTGCAACGCCCGGCGCCCCGGCCGGATGCCGGGGAATCGATGCACGCGCCCGTGGAAAACATTTCGAAATGAGGAATTCGTGAGCACTGCCGACATCTTCGTACTCGGTCTCGACGACGGAAATCTGCGCACCCTCGAGCAGATTCCGGATGCGCAGCGGTTCCGGTTCCACCCACTGCTCGGAATCGAGGAAACGCAGGAGGGCGAGATTCCGATCGAGGACCTGTTGTACAAAGCGCACGAAACACTGAAGGGCTTCGACGGCGATATCGCGGCTGTCGTCGGTTACTGGGATTTCCCGGTGACCGCCCTGGTTCCGATGTTGTGTGAACAGTTCGGACTGCCCAGCGCCGATCTCGAGGCAGTGGTCAAATGCGAGCACAAGTACTGGAGCCGGATCGAGCAGAGCAAGGTGATCGACGAGATCCCGAAGTTCGGAATCGTCGATCTCGACGGTGAGGCCCGGCTGCCCGAGGGGATGAACTATCCGGTGTGGCTCAAGCCCGTCAAGTCCTTCTCCTCGGAACTGGCGTTCCACGTCCACGACGATCGCGAGTTCGAGGCGGCGGTCGAACAGATCCGCGAGGGCGTCGGCCGTGTCGGCAAACCGTTCGAATTCGTACTCGACCGGATCGAACTTCCGCCGGAGATCGCCGCGATCGGCGGCCAGGCCTGCCTGGCCGAGGAAACGCTCACCGGAGTGCAGGCCGCGACCGAGGGATACGTCTATCGCGGGCAGGTCACCGTCAACGGCGCCCTGGATTCGATCAACTATCCGGATACGCCCTGCTTCCTGCGGCATCAATATCCGTCCCAGTTGCCGCCCGAGATCGTGGCGCGGATGACCGAGATCTCCGAGCGCGTCATAGCGCAGATGGGCCTGGACAATTCGACCTTCAGCATCGAATTCTTCTGCGAGCCGGAGACGGGACGGGTCTCGGTCCTGGAGATCAACGCCCGCCATTCGCAATCGCACGCCGACATGTTCTATGCCGTGGACGGCGTGCCGAATCACCACTGCATGGTGCGACTGGGCCTCGGCCTCGATCCGCGGCTGCCGAAGGGCCAGGGCCGCTACGACATCGCCGCCAAGTGCTACCACCGCCGCTTCTCCGACGCGATCGTGACCAGAATTCCCACGGCGGCCGAGATCGAGCGGATCCAGGACGACATTCCCGGCGTCACCATCGAAGTGGTTCCCAGCGAGGGAACCCGGCTGTCGGATATGCCGGCGCAGGACAGCTACAGCTACGAACTGGCGGATCTCTTCATCGGCGCCGACAGCGAAGCGGATCTGATCGCCAAATACGAACGCTGTGTCGAGGCCCTGCACTTCGAATTCGACGAGGAGGGCTAGGCCCGCACCGGCGGCGCCGGGCCCTCACCGCCGGCGCGCGGTGCCGACGACCAAGGGCACGATGGTCGGTACCACGGTCGGCATCTGGGTGTGTTCGATGACCTCGATATCGAAATCGGCTGCCGCGAGCAGACTTTCGAAGTCGCGATTGGCGTGGCAGCCGTCCGCGAGGCGTCGTTGCAGCGGGGTGAGCAGGTCCTGGACGCCGGCGCGCAGGCCGGTTCCGCGGACGTGTTCATGGAACAGGAAGCGGCCGCCGGGACGCAGTACACGATGGACCTCGCGCAGCGCCCGGGCCGGGTCACGCACCGAGCAGAAGACCAGGGAGGCGGTCACGGTGTCGAAACTGGCCGCCGGGAAGTCCAGCCTGTGCGCGTCGCCGTCCACGACGGTGACGGGTGCGGAGAGGGCGTCGGCGCGGGCTGCCAAGCGGGCGCGCAGCGCCGGATTCGGTTCGAGCAGGACGAGTTCGTCCAGGCCGTCCGGATAGTGCGAGACGGACAGGCCGTCGCCGGCCCCGATTTCGAGGGTGCGACCGGATGCGTGGGTGAGCTGGGTGCGGCGCAGATCGGCCTGTCCGGCCCGATCGACGCGGGCCATGAAGCCCGGATACCAGCTGGCGAAGAATCGTTCGCCGAACGTTGCTGTGGTCATGGTGTACGAGTGTGGCCGGTGGCGGCCCTTCGCGTCATGGCCGTTTCGGGCCATAATCGATGCCGGATGATGCGCCGGCCTCGACGGCCGCCGCGCGAGAGGGTGGAGCATGGTGCGCGCCGAGGATCAGATGATCCACCGGGTGCGGACCGTCGGCGGCGAGGTCGCCTGTTCGGTGGTCGGCAGCGGTCCCGCATTGCTGATCGGCGGGTGGTGGTGCAGCCACCTGATCCTCAACTGGAAGGATCCGCTGTTCCGCGCCTTCGTGTCCCGGCTGGCGACCCGGTTCACCGTCATACGGTACGACCAGCCGGGGCGAGGACTGTCCGAGGCGGGGGTGCCGGTCGATGCGGACGGCGAAATCGCCGTGACCGCCGACATCGTCGATGCGCTGGGGTTCGAGCGGGTGGCCGTACTGGGCGCGTCGTCGGGCTCGGCGGTCGCCGCGGGACTCGCGGCCCGGCTGCCCCGCCGGGTGCATCGGCTCGTCCTCTACGGATCGTTCGCCCGCGGCGTGGACATCGCACCGGACGGTGCGCGCCGGGCGCTGGTGGACGCGATCTCCGCGCACTGGGGATTGGGTTCCCGATTGCTGGCCGATGTGTTCGTGCCCGGCGCCGACAGCGCCGAACGCGAACGGTTCGCCCGATTCCAGCGGCTGTCCGCGACGGCGGAACAGGCCGCCCGATCCTTGGCCGCCACATACGAACTCGACGCCACCGAGTACCTGGCGGCCGTCACCGTCCCGACCACCGTGCTGCATCGCAGGGACGATCGCGCGGTGCCTTTCGCGCTCGGCCTCGACGTCGCCCGCCGGGTGCCCCGCGCGAGCTTCGTGGAACTGTACGGCGAGGACCATTTCCCGTGGCGCGGTGATGCGACCTCGGTCGCCGACGCGATTCTGCGCGGGCTGGGATATCCGGTGCGGGCCGAGCCGGCACCGCCGGGGCCCGAGGCGGTGACCGAGCGCGAGCGCGAAATTCTGCGCCTGGTCGCCGAGGGGCTCACCGACGCGCAGATCGGCGAGCGGCTGACTCTCAGTCCGCACACCGTGCATCGGCACGTCGCGAACGCGCGCACCAAACTCGGCGTCCGCTCCCGCGCCGCCGCGTCTGCCGCCATCCGAAAGGATCGCCCGGACCGCACATCCTGATCTCGCCTCCACGCCCGGGTTCATCGCGGCGACACCGGGTAGCCCGACAGTGCCGGCCGATCGGACGGCACCGAACGAAGTTGGGAAGGAGACTCGAGATGGTCAGCTATCCGCAGAGCACCGCAGTGGACCGGCCCACCGGGCGGGAGGCTCGCCACGGAGGCCCTGGTGGTGCGTCGGTTGTGACGATCGACGGATTGGTCCTGCTGGCGGGACTGTTCACGGCCATCACGCCGTGGGTGATCAACGATTTCTCCGTCGCGCCGAAGTTGGTCATGCAGAATCTGATCCTCGGTATCGCCGTGGCCGTGATCGGCCTGGTGATCACCGCGATGCCGACGCACGGCTACGGGCTGAGCTGGGTCCTGATCCCGATCGGCGTCTGGCAGATCATCAGCCCCTGGGTCGTGGGTGAGCGCCCCACAGGCGTGCTCTGGACCAATGTCGTCATGGGGGCGATCGTCACCGTTCTGGGTCTGGCGGCAGCCGGGTTGCTGGTGACCTCGGCCGTCAGCGTGCGGCGACCGCACGCCGCGGCGGCGCACCAGTGATTCGCGGCAGCGCTCCCTCCCCGGAATGGAGTTGATATGCCCTTCGACCCGATGCGTGCGGCGGCGCGCGTACTGATGGGCTCCACCTACGCCGTACTCGGCGCGGACGCGTTGCGCGAGCCCGGCGCCCGGCCGGAGGCGGCGGCGCCGACCCTCGCGGCGGTGCGCACGGTCGTACCGCTGCCTGAGGACGACAAGCTGCTGGTGCAGGTCAACGCGGGCGTCCAGGTGGCCGCCGGCGTATTGCTGGCGCTGGGCAGATTACCGCGGCTGTCGGCGCTGGCGCTGGTCGCCTCGATGGTGCCGACAACCATTGCGGGACACGCGTTCTGGGCGCTCGACGACCCCGCGGCGCGCAAGCCGCAGCAGGTGCAGTTCCACAAGAATATGGCGATGATCGGCGGGCTGTTGTTCGTCGCCTCGGAGAAGCGCGGCGGATAGCCGGCACCGGCCGATTCGCGCGCGCTACGGCTGCGCGACCGCGTCCTCGGGTGTGCGCCACACCCCGTCGCGCAGCGTGTCCAGAATGCGGGTCAGCAGGCGTGACACGTGCATCTGCGACACCCCGAAATGCTCGGCGATCTCCGATTGCGTTTTCGATTCGAAGAATCGCAGGACGAGGATGTCGCGGTCGCGCTGGGGCAGATCGGCGATGAGCGGCCGCACCGCGGCGGCCTGTTCGAGCAGCTCGTAGCAGGGCTCGTCGACACCGAGCGCGGCGGCCGCCGTGGACGGCGTGTCGTCGCGTTCGGTGCGCGCGGCATCGAGGGAATCGCACTGGTAGACGTTGGCGGCGACCAGCGCCTGCGTGATGTCGATGAGGTCGACATCCAGCTCGGCGGCCAGCTCCCGGGCGTTGGGCGCCCGGCCCAGGCGCTGAGTGAGAGGATCGCCGGCCTTGACGATCCGGTGGCGCAGTTCCTTGTAGCGGCGGGGTACACGGGCCGCCCAGGTGTGGTCGCGGAAGTGCTTGCGCACCTCGCCCATGATCGTGGGGACGGCAAAGCCGAGGAACGGCGCGCCACGTCCCGGGTCGAAGCGGTCCACCGCGAGTACCAGGCCCATGCGGGCGGTCTGCAGCAGATCGTCGTAGGCCTCGCCGCGGTTGAGGTAGCGGCGTGCGATGTGCTCGGCCAGGGGCAAACACAGTTCGATGATGTGTTCGCGCAGTGCCCGCCGGTGCGGGTCGGTGGCGTCGAGGTCGGCGAGTTTGTCGAACCACGGTTCGATGTTGTCGTAGCTGTCGCTACGCGACCGGGCGCCTCCGGTCCGGTGGGTTCGTGCGGGATGTGTCATTCGGGCCACTCCGTTTCCGTCGTATGCGACGACATGGAGCGAGCACCTCGATCACGCAAGCTCATCGGTGCTGTGCCTGCGCACGGATGTTCGCATTCGGCTATCGTTCGCCTCGGCCTGCGCCGGAGTTTCGAAACAGGTTGGCGCGCAACGCATCTACGTGGTGCACAATCGAACGCTGGGGGGCGGGCGGATGCGCGCCGTTCGCGTACCGAACCGATCCTACGGACCCTCCGGTGTCATCGGTCGAGAACCGGAAAGGATCCGGTATCGGTTGGGCTACGGATCGGATGCCGCCGCGCATCCGATCCGGCACGGCCGCCCCGTCGGCGCCGTCGGCAGGGCATCGGCGCAGGTGAGAGGCTCTGCCGGGCGGGGGAGTAGGCTGCGACCATGGTTGGCGGCGGGCAGGATGACGGCGTCGAGCGGGTGGTGGGCGCCGGTGATCCGCAAGGCGTCGGCCGGTTCCGATTCTGGTTCGCCGAACAACGGTGGGAGTGGTCGGACGAGGTGGCCCGCATGCACGGTTACGCCCCGGGGCAGGTCGAGCCGACCACCGAGCTGCTGCTCGAGCACAAGCATCCCGACGACCGAGACCGGGTCGAGGCCACCATCGTCACCTCGGTGGAGGACCACGCACCGTTCTCCAGCAGGCACCGCATCGTCGACACCGGCGGCACGGTCCGCGACGTGCTGGTGGTGTCGGAGCCGATGCTCGATGCGTCGGATCAGGCGATCGGCACGCAGGGCTACTACGTCGACCTCACCGAATCGGTCGACCGGGAGCGCCGGCTACTGCTCGAGGAGGAGTTGCCCGCCGTGATCGAGCGCCGGGCGGCGATCGAACAGGCCAAGGGAATACTGATGTTCGTCTACCGGATCTCGGCGGAGCAGGCGTTCCGGGTGCTGGCATGGCGATCCCAGGAAACCAACATCAAATTGCAGGAATTGGCCGCGCACCTCGTCGACGATCTGGACAGCATGCCCCCGGTGCCCGCGCCGACGCGGACCCGTCTCGATCATCTCCTGCTGACGCTCCACCGCCGAGACGAGCAGTAGCCCGTGCGCTGTCGGCCGCGTCTACAGCAGCGCGCACTCCAGCAGCAGGAACAGCGGACGAGTGAAGTGTTCGTCCCACCAAGGGTTTTCGCGCCGCTGCCGATCGGAGGGCCGGGGTTCGCGCACGGCGGTGATCGCGAATCCGGCGGTGGTGAGCATTCCGATCGTCGCTTCCAGTGAGTACAGCGCTTGAACCGATGCGGCGGGGGAGCGGGTCCCCGCGACCTCGAATCGCTGTCGCACCGTCCGTCCGGCGAAATAGTCGTCGATCGTGAAACCCGTTCCGGCGCTGGTGCGTTCGCCACGGGCGACATAGAAGCAGGGATGCATCATCAGCATCACCAGCCGTCCCGACGGGCGCAGGACCCGGGCGAATTCGGTGAAGCGCCGCCCCGGCTCGGACAGTCCGTGCGGAAGGCGGTTGACCACCACCAGGTCGACACTGTCGTCGGCCAGCGGCAGTGCGGCCACGTCGGCAAGCCGGAATCGCGTGCGAGACGGATCGTGCGCCGGATGGCTCGCGGCGGCCGCGACGAATTCCGCGCAGGTGTCGACGCCGTGTACGAAACCCGCACCGCGCGTGATCAATTCGCGGGCCAGATACCCTTCACCGCATCCGGCGTCCAGGATGTGCAAGCCGGTGCACTCGCCGACGAGTGCGAGCAGCGCCGGGTCGGTGAGGCCGCTGCGGTACGGGTCGAGGTTTTCGCGCACGATGCGAATCCAGAACTCGGCGTTGGCCGCGTACGCGTCCGAGACGGGCTCGTCTCCCAGCACATTCGCTCCCCACTGCGATCGGGTCGGAATTCGGAACCGAATTGTAGACGGCGGCGGCATGTTCCGCACGGAACACCGTCGCGAAACAATGATGTTTTTGATAGCATTTTCCGAAGCCGGTATTCGCCGGTGGAATGCGGATTCAGGGCGGCCAGGTGCGGCCCGAATATTCATGGCCGGGTCGTATGCGCGCCGGTCGGAAGGAGTCGGTCGTGGCTCGCATATCGCCCGCGGAAAAGTCGGAGTGGTCGCCGGAACTGGTCGGCTTCATCGGAGAGTTTCGTTCCTCCGTGCTCGGTGACACCCCGGCCGACGCCCACCCCGCCGGTGCCAACCTGCTCGGTACGCTCGCGCGATATCCCGCGCTGGCCAAGGCATTCCTGAGTTTCAACGGCCATCTGCTGTACGGATCCACGCTCGACGACCGGCAGCGCGAACTGCTGATCCTGCGCGTCGCCGCCGTCCGGCATTGCGATTACGAATGGGCCCAGCATGCGATTCTCGCCGAAATAGCGGGAATGCCGAAAGCGGAAATAGAAAAGGTTGCGGTGGGGGAACCGGACGATGAATGGACGACGGCCGAGAGGGCATTGCTCGTCGCCACCGACGAATTACTGTCCGACGGTGCGGTCGGCGCCGCAACATGGGAGATTCTGGCCGCCGAATTCGAGCCGAATCAACTCATGGATATCGTTTTCACCGTCGGCACCTACGATATGCTCGCCATGGCCTTGCGATCCTTCGGCGTCGAACCCGAGGACGATCTGAAGCCCTATCTGCCGCGGCATCGGTAACCCGACGTCCTGCCGAGGGCGGGGCCGGTCCCGGGTGATGAGGCCGGACGGCAGACCCGGCCCCACCGCGACCCGCCTCAGGTGTTGCGTCCGCCGTTCACGCCGATCACCTGCCCGGTGATGTAGCCGGCCTCCTCGCTCACCAGGAACGCGCAGGCGGCCGCGATATCCTCCGGCAGCCCGATCCGCCCGACGGGAGTCGCGTCGATCTGCTTGCCGACATCGATGAAGCCGCGCTCGGCGGTGGCTCGCATCATCGGCGTATCGATGAACCCGGGCGGAATCGTGTTGACCGTGATGCCTTTTCGCGCGAATTCCAGCGCGAGCACCTTCGTCAATCCCAGCACCCCGGACTTCGAGGACACATACGCGGCCATCCCCGCCGCGCCGCTGTGCACACTCGACGAGGAGATGTTGACGATGCGTCCCCAGCCCTGCTCGACCATATCGGGCAGCACGGCCTGGCAGCAGTCGAACGTGCCGGTGAGGTTGACCGCCAGCACCCGCGCCCACTGCTGTGCGGTGATGTCGAGAAACGGCCCGGACGTGGTGATTCCGGCGCTGTTGACCAGAATCGAGGGCCGGCCCAGCTCGGCCCGCACCCGCTGCACTCCGGTGTCGATGGCGGCGCGGTCGGATACGTCCACGGCCACCCCGATCGCCTTACCGCCGGCCTCGCCGATCTCCCGCGCCGCGAGATCGGCCGCCGCGCCGTCCACGTCGAACACCGCCACCGGCGAGCCGTCGGCGGCCAGCCGGCGCGCGATCGCGCCGCCGATTCCGGATGCGCCGCCCGTCACGATCGCTGTGCGGCCGCTCATTTGATCGACTCCTGCCCGACCAGGGTGGAGCGGTGCATGCGTCGCGGCTGCGAACGATCGAACGGGCAGGCCCGATGCACCAGGCCGGTGTTGTCCCAGATCACCATGTCACCGACCGACCACCGATGGGACAGCACCCGGTCCGGTGCGGTCGCCCGCGCCAGCAGATCGTCGAGCAGGGCGCGGCCCTCGTCCTGGTCCATGCCGACCACATGGTCCGCCGAGGCGCCGAAAACCAGTGAGCGGCGGCCGGATTCGTGCGTCCACACCAGCGGATGTTCCCGTCCGCCGCGACGCGCCCACTCCTCGCGCTGTTCCGGAGTCGGGTCCGCATACGTCAGCCGCTGAATGGCCTCGAAGCTGTGCCACACCCGCAACCCTTCGAACCGCCGCTTCTCCTCCTCGGACAATTCGTCGTAGGCGACGTATGTGCTCGCGAACGCGGTTTCACCGCCCGTCTCGGTCACCACGTGAGCGCTCATGATGGATGCCTTCGCCGGCACCTCGTCCATGAAACCGTCCAGATGCCAGTAGTCGTTGCTGGCGAAATACTCCACGTTGGGGTTGTCCGGATCGAAGCTGATCTCCATCACATCCGGATTCGGGTACAGCGGAAACTGCACCAGCTCACCGAGTTTGCGGCAGAACGCGGCCTGCGTCTCGTCGTCGGCGTGCAACCGCGGGAACAGCAGCACGCCGTGTTCCTCGAGCGCGGCCAGGCACGCCTGCGGCAGGTCGTCGTCGCTGCGCAGCCGGTCGAGGTCGACATCGTCGACCCGCACGCCGACCGTTTCGCTGAGTTTGGTGGTGGTGATCGCCGGCATCCGATGCTCCTGTCTGTCGATGCTGCGCGGTCGGACCGCCGCCCCGGCGCGGGAAACTCCCGGTGCGGGGCGCGCGGACCCCCTCACGCCCCCTCCTCCGGGGCGTATCCCAGGATCGCCTTCGTCTCGAGGTACTCCTCGAAACCGTATGCGCCCCATTCCCGTCCGTTGCCGCTCTTGCGATAGCCGCCGAAGGGGCAGGCGAAGTCGAAGCCGTCGTTGATGGCGACCGATCCGGCGCGGATGCGGCGGGCGACCGCGCGCGCCTGGTCGAGGTCGGCTCCCGCGACGAAGCCGGCCAGACCGTATTCGGTGTCGTTGGCGATCTCGATCGCGTGGTCGAGGCCGTCGTAGCCGAGAATGGTGAGGACCGGCCCGAAGATCTCCTCGCGGGCGATCGTCATTTCGTTGCTGACATCGGCGAAAACCGTTGGCTTGACATAGAATCCGACCTCCAGCCCGTCCGGCCGGCCGGTGCCGCCGGTGACGAGGGTGGCGCCCTCCTCGATGCCCTTGCGGATCAATGCCTGGATCTTGTCGAACTGGGCGCCCGACACCACCGGGCCCATGGCGACCTCCCCGGTCGGATCGCCGACGGTGATGCCGGCGGCGGCCTCGCGTGCGGCGTCGATCGCCTCGTTCATGCGGGCGGCCGGGACCAGCATCCGCGATCCGGCGCTGCAGGTCTGGCCGGAATTGTTCATCATCGTCACCACGCCCTTGGCGACGTTCGTGGCGAAATCGGCGTCGTCGAGCACGATATTCGGGCTCTTGCCGCCGAGTTCCTGGGTGACCCGCTTGACGGTGGGCGCGGCGTTGCGGGCGATGTCGATACCGGCACGGGTGGAGCCGGTGAACGAGATCATGTCGATACCGGGATGGCCCGACAGCGGCACGCCCACGCCCGGGCCGTCGCCCTGCACCAGATTGAACACCCCGGCGGGCACCCCGGCCGCATCGAGGATCTCGGCGAAGATCTGCCCGGTGAACGGCGACTGCTCCGACGGTTTCAAGATGACGGTGCACCCGGTGGCCAGCGCCGGAAACACTTTGACCGCAATCTGATTCAGCGGCCAATTCCACGGCGTGATCAGTCCGCACACCCCGATCGGTTCCTTGACCACCAGCGAGGCGCCGTGGCGCTGCTCGAAGCTGTACTCGGCGAGTGCGGCGATCGCGGTATCGAGATGTCCGGCGCCCAGATCGACCTGGAAACCGCCGGCGAGCGCGGCCGGTGCGCCCATCTCCTCGGTGAGCGCCGCCGCGAGATCGTCACGGCGGCACTGATATTCGGCCGCGACCCCCCGCAACACGGCGAGGCGGTCGGCCACAGTGGTCGCCGACCAGGTCTCGAACGCGCCCCGCGCCGCGGCCACGGCCCGGTCCACGTCCTCGGCCGATCCGGCGGCGACCTTTCCGCAGACCCGTTCGGTCGCCGGGTTGATCACGTCGATGGTCTGCGCGGTCGCCGGTTCGACCCACTGCCCACCGATGTAGAACGTCAGATATTCACGCATGAGCCGCCTGTCCTTCTCTTCGGATGTGCTGTGGGGCATGGGTTGTCGAGCACGGGTCTACTGCATCCCTTCCGCGTACCAGGTGCGGAATTCGTCGTAGCTCGGCATCTCCTCGGAATTGGCCTTCGGATCGACGGCGACGTGCACGACCCCCGGTTTGCCGCTGGCGAAGGCGCGTTTGACGGCCGGTGCGATGTCGTCGTCGCGTTCGACGTATTCGCCGTAGCAGCCGAATCCCTCGGCCACCTTGTCCAGCCGGACCGCGGTGCTCCAGTGCACCCCGGTTTCGAGCGACCCGTGCCCGAAGGTGCGTTTGTAGACGCCGACCTCCAGACCCCAGGCGTAGTCGACGCCGACCACACAGACCAGCGGCAGATTCAGGCGTGCGGCGGTTTCCAGTTCGGCGATCTGGAACTGGAACGAGGAGTCGCCGGTGATCAGCATGACCGGCCGTCTGCCGCCGTCGGCCACCGAGGCGCCGATGGCATACGGCAGCCCGGTGCCCAGATGCCCGAAGTTCTGATTCCACATGACGTCGTGCGGCTTGGCCTGCGAGTACGTCCAGCCGAAAATCGTGGTGGCGCCGCCGTCCCGGGCCATGATGCCGTCGGCGGGAAACGCCTTGGTCGCCTCCACGATCAGGCGCGCGGGATGGACCGGGCTCATCCCGCTGGGCGCGGATTCGGCCAGTTCGGCCAGCCGGGCGGCGTCGCGCTCGATCCAGTCCGCCAGCTCCGGGGACGGAGTGCGCGGCGTGTCGCGCAGTGCGTCGACCAGCTGCGGAACCACTGCGCGCAGGTCGCCGACCAGCGGCACGTCGATGGGACGGTTCACTCCGATGGCGGCCGGATCCTGTTCCACCAGAATCCATGTCCGGTCCGCTTCGCCCGCCTGCCAGTGCCGGCCGCGACCGTAGTGCACGGGTTCGCCGAGTTCGGTGCCGATGGCCAGGCACAGATCGGATTGCACGACCGCCTCCACCGCCGACGGGGAGAAACCGTAGGGGAAGGTGCGATCCTCGAGGCCGGGAATGTAGGAGGTGCCGCCGGAGGTCTGGATCACCGGGGCGGCCATGAGATCGGCCAGTTGCTTCACCGATTCCGCCGCCCGCGCGGTGTGCACGCCGTGCCCGATCAGCAGAATCGGCTGCTTCGCGGCCCGGATGTGCTCGGCCGCTTCGGCGATGCGGTCCTGGCCCGCGGTCTGTCCGACCAGGCGGTACCGGTGCGGTGGCAGCGCCGGCGGCAGATCGAGTTCCTCCTCGATCACATGCGACGGATATTCGATGTACACCGGGCCCGGCGTTCCCGACAGTGCCTTGCGCAGCCCCTCGCGGATGATCTCGTCGGTCTGATCCGCGTATTCGATACTGGCGCTGTACTTCACGGAATTCTCGACCAGACCGGCCTGCTGCACGAACTGGATCCGGCCGCGCCGCACCCGCTGCTCGGTGATCCGGGCCCGCTGCCCGCCCAGGAAGATGATCGGTGAATTTTCCACCTTGGCGCACATGATGGCACCGGACAGATTCGCGATACCGGGGCCCAGCGTGCCGATGCACACCGCGGCCTTCCCGGTCATCCGCGAGACGCCCTCGGCCATCATTCCGGCCGATTCCTCGTGATGCGGCGCCACCACCTTCCAGCCGCGCTCCTCGGCGCGGTGGAACAGATGGACGAAGTTGGGATCCGGAATGCCGAAGATGGTGTCGATACCCTCGGCCTCGAAAAGTTCGAGTATCCGTTCGTAAACCTTCACTGCTGCTTCCCTTCGGTCGCCATCGCGAAGCTGCGGCCGATGTGGTCGGCGTGCGCGCTCAGCGGCGGCAGGATCCACGAGTTGTCGGTGTTGCGGATGTCGTCGATGCGCGCGGCGACCTCGTCGACGGTCCAGGACGGCTGATACACCCCCGGCGTCTCGGCGATATAGGCCCGCGCCACCCGGCCCGCGATCGCGACGAGCAATTCGCCGGTGAGAGAACATGATTCGTGCGCGAGATACGCGACCGCGGGAGCCACCAGTTCCGGGCGCATATCCGGATAGGCGGAGGTGTCGATGCCGGCGGCCATCCGGGTGAGCGCCGAGGGCACGATGATGTTGCAGCGCACGCCCACCTCGGCGCCCTCGAGGGCGACCACATTCGACAGCCCGATCATGCCCGCCTTGGACACGGCGTAATTGGCGACCGCCCGATTGCCGTAGATGCCGCCGATCGAGGAGGTCAGCACCACCCGCCCGTAACCGGCCTCGCTCATGACCGGAAAGGCCGCGCGCACGGTGTGGAAGGCCCCGCGCAGATGCACATCCACCACGGCCTCGAAATCCTCGTAACTCAGCTCGGTCAGCGATCCGTAGCGCACGGTGCCGGCGTTGTGGATCAGGATGTCGAGGCGTCCGAACCGGTCCAGCGCCGTGTCCACGATCGCCCGGCCGCCCTTCGGGGTGGCGACCGATGCGGTGCACGCCACGGCCGTGCCGCCCGCGGCGGCGATCTCGGCGACCACCTCGGCGGCGACTCCGGCGTCGGCGTCGTCGCCGCGCATACTGGCACCGGAATCGTTCACCACGACCTTCGCGCCGCGCTCGGCCAGCAGCAGGGCATACGCCCGGCCCAGACCGCGTCCGGCGCCGGTGACCACCGCGACGCGGTCGTCGAATCTCAGTTCGGACAACGATATATCCTCTCGCGCAACATCTTCCGGGTCTAGGTGGTCAGCGTGAGGCCGTCCAGATCGCCGGCGTCACGCCAGGCCTGCAGCAATTCCTCGAGGACATAGAAACCACCCCAGAACGGGTCGCCGAGGAACGAGCGGCCGTTGGGCTCGCCCTCGCTGTTGTAATAGCCGGGGGTGCATTCCATGACGAAGGTGCTGTTGTCGACGGTGTTGGCTCGAATCGTCTGCACCCACGCCGCTTCGGCCTCCGCCGTCGGCTCCACGCGGGTCGCGCCGCGTGCCTGCGCCTGGGCGATGATGTAGGCGATGTGGTCGGCCTGCTGCTCGTACATCAGCGTCGTGGCCGCGGTGACCCCGCCCTGAATGAAGCCGGTCGCGAAATGGTTCGGGAATCCGTGCGCCATGATTCCGTGCAGCGTGCGAAAACCCTTGCCCCAGTGCTCGTACAGTGATTTCCCGTTGCGGCCGGCGAACGGCGCGATGTCGAACTGGCGATCCAGCGCGGTGGTGATTTCGAAGCCGCTGGCGAAGACGATGCAGTCGACCTCGTATTCGACGCCGTGCGCGATGACGCCCTTGGGCGTGATCCGCTCCACGCCCTTGGTGTCGGAGACGTCGACCAGGGTCACATCGGGCCGGTTGAACGTCGGCAGGTATTCGTCGTTGAACACCGGCCGCTTACACATGTTGCGGTAGTACGGCTTCAACTTCTCCGCGGTCTCGGGATCGGTGACGATCTGTTCCACGCGCCGGCGCAATCGTTCCATGGCGCGGTAGTCCTCGATTTCCTTGAGTTCGAGGAACGTCGCCGGATCGGCCAGCGCGGCCCAGCCGTCGGTCTCGTTCAGTTTCGCCGCCAGATTGCGGGCGACCTCGGTCCAGCCGTCGCAGATCAGATCCGGTTCGCCGGGGGAGTAGAAGGCGAACGCGGCATTGTGGAAATTGCGTTGCCGTTCGGTGCGCCAGCCAGGCTGCAGCGAGGCCACCCATTCCGGATCGGTCGGGTGGTTGTCGCGCTCGAAGATATAGGACGGCGTGCGCTGGAAGACCGTGAGATGTTTCGCACCGCGCGCCAGATGCGGAATGACCTGCACCCCGCTGGCGCCGGTGCCGATGACGGCGATCTTCTTGTCGCCGAGGCGATCCAGGCCGCCGTGCAGGTCACCGCCGGTGTAGTCGTAATCCCACCGCGCGGTGTGGAAGGTGTGGCCCTCGAACTCGGTGATTCCTGGGATGCCGGGCAGTTTCGGCCGGTTGTAGGGCCCCTGGCACATGATCAGGAAGCGGGCGCGGATCTCGTCGCCGCGGTTGGTGGCGATGCGCCAGCGTGCGATCTGCTCGTCCCATTCCAAGGCGCGCACCAGCGTATGGAAGATCGCCTTGTCGTAGAGCCCGAAATGTTTACCGATGCGCTGGGCGTGCTCGTAGCATTCGTCGCCGTGGGAGAATTTCTCCTTCGGAATGAATCCGGTTTCCTCGAGCAGGGGCAGATAGCAGTAGGCATCGGAGTCGACCTGGATGCCCGGATACCGATTCCAGTACCAGACACCGCCGAAATCGCCGCCGAGTTCCACGATCCGGAAGTCGGTGACACCGGCCTGCTGCAACCGGTGGGCGGTGATGAGTCCGGCGAATCCACCGCCCAGGATCACGACCTCGATATCGGCGTCGATCGGGGCGCGCGGAACGACCGGCAGGTGCGGGTCGGATTCGTAGAAGTCCGCGAATTCGCCGGCGGCCTCGAGGTACTGCTGCTGGCCCTCCGGGCGTAGCCGCTTGTCGCGTTCGGCCAGATACTTCTGCCGCAGGGCCTCTCTGTCGACCTCGGGGGTCCGGGTGGGGGCGCAGGGTTTCATCGGAAAATCCTTGTGGGGGTGGTAGTTCGGGTCATTCGAGGTCGGTCGGCGCGCCGGTGCCCATATACCTCGCGAGGTTGTGGTGCAGGTTGACGATCGTGCGCTCGCGGTACGGATTGGGTTTCGGACCGGAGAAGCCGCGGGATTTCATGCCCTGCTGAACGGCGGCCATATTGTCGAAATCCTGTGGCAGCACGGTCCGCCAGCCCGGATCGCCGACCGGGGTGTAGATCCACTCGGTCTCCGGTTCCGCACCGGGCGGGAACAATTCGAAGACCGCGGCCTCGAAGATGCACTTGTCGGGGTCGTAGCCGTAGGGCCGGAATCGGTAGCACAGCATGTTGTTCAGTGCGTGCCCGATCTGGAAATTGGGGAAGATCTGCCAGGCGGTACCGCTTTTCGCGACGATCTCGGGATCCACGGTCGGCCACACCACGCCGCGTTCGGCATCTTCTTTGCGGCAGGTGTCGAGCCAATAGCGCATCACCTGGTCGGGCGGAGTATCGGCGGGGAGTTCGTCGGCGAGGCGATTCGCGACCTCCACCATCGTCTCGGTGGTATTTGTGTTGGCGTTCTCCCAGGTGAAATTCTGCAGCTGCGCGGTCGAGATCCGGGCGTCGGGACCGGCGCCGATCCGCAGCTTGCCCTGGTTCTCCTCCATCCCCTTCGGGGCGTCGTAGCCGATATTGCTGTGCCGGCCCTGGGCGCGGCCCCAGCCGAGGAAATTGCCGAAATTCATGAATTCCGGATGGGTGTAGGGGACGTGGTAGGTCTCCATGAACGCCTCGAAGGCGACCTTCCAATTGCAGTCGAAGGTCAGCCACCGCCGCCAGCGGTACCGCATGTTCTCCAGGTGGAACGGATCCAACAGGGAGGCAGCGGGTTCCAGATAGTCGCGCAGCGATTCGCAGTCGGGATCGAGATTGATCCAGACCCAGCCGCCCCAGGTGTCGACGCGCACCGGCGCCAAACCGTCGTTGCGTTCGGTCAGTCCACAGGTCCAGTCACCGCGTTCGGGCACGAAGGTGTTGCGGCCCTCGAGGTCGTAGCGCCAGCCGTGGAATCCGCAGACGAACTGTTTGCGCTGCCCGTGTGCGTCATGGGCTCCGGGCGGGGTGTCGACCAGGCGGCGGCCGCGGTGCGCGCACACATTGTGATAGGCGTGCAACGTATCCGGCGCTGTGCGCACGACGATGATCGAGTCGTCGAGGATGTCGTAGGTGAGGAAATCGCCGACGCGGGGCAGCTCCTCGACGCGGCACACCTGCTGCCACACCTTCGCCCACAGCTTGTCGCCCTCGGCGCGGGCGTACTCGGGACCGATGTAGGCCTCGACGCCGATCGTCATGGGTGTCGACAGCGGTGGCGCCGCGGTCGTCTCGGTGATGCTGTCGGCAGTTTCGGTCATGACTTCTCCTGACGGCGTCTCAGCGTGTGATGGCGGCACGGAACCCGTCGTCCTCGAGGAACAACGAGGTGTTGTCCGCGCCCAGATGGGTCCATTTCAAGTTCAGCCCGCCGTCGACCAGCACGGTCTGCCCGGTGATGTAGCTGGAGAGTTCGGACAGCAGGAACAGGATCGGCCCGGCCTGTTCGTCCGGCCGGGCGCGGCGGCCCATGGCGATGGCTCGGCGATCGCGCTCGGGATCGGCGCCCACGTAGGTGCCCGAGGCCGGGGTCGCGGTGACGCCCGGGGCGACCGCGTTGACGCGAATTCCGTCGAGTGCCAGTTCGGCGGCCAGGGTCCGGGTCGCGGCCACGAGTGCGGCCTTCGCGGTGCCGTAGGCGATGTGGAAGGGGGCGGCGTTCATCCCGCTGATCGACGACAGCGACACGATGGATCCCGGCAGCCCCCGCGATCTGAGTTCGGCGGCGACCGCCTGGCTGAAGAAGAACATCGTCTCCAGATTCCATTCGAGCAGCGCCCGCCAGTCCTCGCGGGTGACCCGGGTGGCCGGCATCCAGGTCGCGGGTGCTGCGCCACCGGCGATATTGACCAGGCCGTACAGGTCGCCCTCGGCCGCGCGCGCGTGATCGAGCACCGTCGCGATGCCCTCGTCGGTGGCGGCGTCGGCGGCCACCGGCACGATCGGAAGTCCCTGTGCCGCAAGCGGTGCGATATCGGCGTCGAGTTTGTCGCGGGAGCGGCCCACCGCGATCACCCGGGCCCCCGCCTCGGCGATGCGGCGGGTGACCGCCGTGCCGATGCCGCCTCCGCTGGCGCCGGAGACGATGACGACCCGGCCGTCGAGTCCGAAGAAGTCGTTGACCGTCATCGTTCTCACCGGCCGTCGCGCCGGATCGCCAGGACGCTGCCCTCGGCATCGCCGGAGAGGTAGAGCGTGCCGTCGGGCCCGGCGGCGATGCCGCTGAACGGTCCCTGCGGTCCGGAGAACGGCAGCAGGCCCTTCAACGGTTTGGGTGTCACCCCGGGCGGGGCGCCCACCGGCAGATTCCGCGCGATCACCTGGCGCGCTTCGGTTGTCGGATCCAGGCCGATCAATTCCTTGGCCTCGACGTCCACGATGTACACGACACCGGCGTGAACCACCAGCCCGTGCGGCCGGCCGAGCCCGTCGGCCACCGTATCCACCGTCGAACCGTCGATCGCCGCCACCCGGCCCGCGCCTGCCTCGGCGACCAGGCAGATGCCGGACGCGGTGAATGCCACGCCCATCGGATCGTGCAGTCCGCTCGCCAGCAGTTCGGCGCGCCCATCGCGTACCGCGTGCACGGTGCCGGTGCCCCGGTCGGCGACCGCGACGGTGCCGTCGGGTGCGACCGCCACACCGTAGAGCTGGTCGAGCCCGTCGACGAGCACCTCGCTCTCGTTGGCGGCCGGGCGATAGCGCGAGACCGACCCGTTGCCGGTGACGATGAGCTCACTGCCGCCCGTCGCGGTGAGTCCGCGGATATAGCCGGGGTAGCCGGGGCTGAAAAGCATTCCGGCGGTATACAACTCGCCGCCCGGTGGGACGGCGAGCAGGAAGGTGCCGTCCGCGATGTAGAGGGTGCCGTCCGGGCCGACGGTCAGGTCCAGCGGCCAGGTCAGTCCGTCGGCGAGGGCGGTGCGGGTGGCGCCGCCGGCGAGGATTTCGGTGATCTTGCCGGTGAAACTGGAGACGAACAGCCGCTCGCCGACGAAGGTCAGATTGTCCAAGCCCGGCCCGACGGTCGCGAGGACGGTTCGCTCGCCGTTGCGCGGATCGATCCGGAGTACCTCACCGGTGGCGACCTGGGTGGAGACGATGCAGCCGGTGGCGTCGAATTTGACCGCGTCCGGTCCGCCCAGGTCGGCCGCGACCCGCTCGGGTTCGCCGCCGTCGGGATCGATGCGCCAGATCTCGTTGCTGCCCAGCAGCGGATAGTAGAGCTTGCCGTCGGGCCCGGCCTCGAGGGCGTTCGGCATCGGCAGCCCGTCCAGCAGCACCCGCGGCGCGCCGCCGGCCGGGTCCACTTCCATCAGCCGCCCGCCCGGGCGGCATTCGTCGACGAACAGCCGGCCCCGGTGAAAGGTGATGCCGTTGGCGCCGGGGAGATCGTCACGCAGCACCCGGGTTTCGCCCTTGCCGTCGCGAATGCTGACGCGGCCGTCGTAGTACTCGGTGATGTAGAGCTCACCGTCGGGTGCGAAGGCGATGTCGTCGGGCGCGACGATATCGCTGCCCATCGCGCTGATCGTCTCCAGATCGCCGGAATTCGGGTCCAGGGCGCTGATCTGGCTGCCCGCCACCTGCGCGACGTAGATCCGCCCGTCGGCGCCGGTGCGAATGCCGTTGGCGCCGAACAACCTGCTCGGTGCGGTGATGCGGTCGAGGGTCCACCCGTCGGCGACGCTCGCCGCGGTCGAGGTGAGGTAGCGCGCCGGTGTAGTCACCGCGAAGCCTCCGTAGTGCTCTGGGAAGTTCTGGGACGAGGAATCACTCGATTCGGTGTCGGCACCCGGTCTCGCCGCGAGACGATAGTGATGTATGACACCTTCTCGTTTGTGGAGAGCGTAGTTCTCCACTTCCGATCATTCAAGTGTTGTTATCATTGACAGGATTGACGTAGCATGCGCGAGCTACCGACCGTCACCTGCGGTGATGCGGCTCAGGGGAGTACGGGACCGCCGTGGGTGCGGTGTATTTCGCGGTCGGCCCGTTGCCGGCGGCGATGGTTCCCGATGTCGGGTGCAGTCTCAGCCTGGTTTCGGCGGCGCTGCTCGTGCGCGGACTGCTCGCGCGGCCGGGATGGCCCCCTTGACAGGCCGGCAGGTCTCACGCTTCGGCGTGCGGACGACCGTGCGGGGCGGTGGCGTGACCAACTCGGGTGCGGGGCTACACACCGGCCGGCGCCCGGCCGTCGCGCTGCGGCCGGCGCCGACCAGGGAGTGATCAGACCGGATGACCGGATTCGGTTGGGCGCGGGGCGTTTTCGGGTTCGCGCGGCCCCTGGTCCAGCCGGAACGGCGGGTACTCGTCGCGCATCAGCGACACGTAGGCCCGGACTCGCAGCGTCCAGCGGTTCATGCCGAGTACGAAGGCGAACAGGCCGTTCGGATAGCGGCCGGTGAACAGCAGCGCGATCGCCGCGATCAGCACGAGGATGCCGAGCAGCGGAATCCAGATGACGGCGGTCCCCTCGTCGTCACTGCCCCAGTACCGTGAGCTGCCGACGAACGCCCAGACGATCAGATACTGGGGGATCGCCAGCAGCCACCATTTGATCAGGACCAGACCCCGGTGCAGCCGCTCGGGATAGTCGACCTCGAGGTCGGCCGGATAGTTCTCGTCCGGCCGCAGACTGAACGGCGGGTACCGGTCGGTGCCGAGCGCCGAGAGCGCGTAGAACCGCACGCGCCACGACCAGCGCAGGACACCGACGGTGAAATCGAACAGTCCGCGGGGATAGCGGCCGGTGATCAGGATGGCGAAGAACGCGATGACCGTCACCACCGCATAGGCGATACTCAGGAAGAACAGCACGATGTAGTGCGGGATCGCCAGAATCCACTTGACGATCCATTGCCAGCGCGACAGCGCGGGATCCAGATCGCCGCGCACGCGGACCGGGTAGGGAGATGCCTCGGGTTGCATGTCACGCTCCTCTCGGCGGTCGCGGCCCAGCCGAGCCGCGTCGGATATGCACGATTGTTTCGCATTCACGCTGAGCGCAGGGGCAATTCGGGCCGGTGCGGCGTCACCGGGCCGGAACACGCGGCCGTGCCGGTGCCGTGGTCGGCCATCCCGCGCACGCGCGGAGCCCGCGTCCGCATCCGCCGATCTTCGTCGGTGGCGGGGAGGTCGCGGCGCGGCGTGCGGTGCGCCTCGGTATCGGCTGGGTGCCCAACGGCGTATCCGACCCGGCGCAGGTGCCGGACCAACTGGCCGCCGTCGGCGACAGCGGCATCCCGATCGCGATCACGCCGGTCGCGCCCGATCCCGCATTGCTGGATGCCTATGCCGAGGCCGGTGTGCAGCGGGTGACCCTGGCACTGCCGACCCTGCCGGAATCGGAATCGCTGCGCGCCCTCGACGAATTCGCGGCGGTCGCGCAGCGCTACCGCGACTGAATTCGCGATGTGCTGTGCCGCAGCGTCTTTCGCTTGCGTTTACAGCCGGGCGCGGGGCCCCGCGGCGATCGCCTGGCGTGCCATGTCCGAGGACGCGTTCACCACACCGGAGTCGTAGCGCTCCAGCACGACGGACTGGGTCGCGCGCAGGTGGGCGCGGGCCAGGCGTTCGGCCTCGGCGTCGTCGCCGTCGGCGATCGCGGTGACCAGGCGGGCGTGCACCCGGGCGGCGTCGTGGGCCTGCGGTTTCGACGGGTACTCACCGCGCCGGGTGAGCGTCTCGGCCCAGGCCTGCTCCTGCGCCGACCACAGGGTGACCAGGCTCGACACCACGCAGCGCACGGTCGCGTTCGGGGTGAAAGCGACCACCAGATCGTGGAATTCGCGGGCGGTGCGGGTGAAGGCGACACCGTCGCCGACCACTTCTTCGCAGGCGTGGATATTGGCCTCGAGCGCCGGGACCACCACTTCCGCGCGATCGGGGCGGCGAGCGCATTCGGCGGCGCACAGCGGTTCGAGCATCTGCAAGGCGGCGGCCAGATCGCCGAGGGTGACCCGCGCTCCCTGCAGCGCCAGACCCAGGTGATAGGCGGCAGAGTATTCGTCGGGCCGGTGGACCTCCGCGCCGCCGACATTGCCGCGCCGCACGGTGACCAGTCCCTCGGTCTCGAGGATGCGCAGCGATTCGCGGATCGAGGGATAGCTGACGCCGAATTCCTTCACCAGCTGGTCCTGGGTGGGCAGGCGATAGTCGTCGTCGCCGGACAGGATGCGGGTGCGCAGCTCGGAGGCGACCGTTTCGGCGATGCGGCGCTGCGGAATCCGCCCGCGACGCGCGGTGGTCACGCGGGCTGCCTTTGGTCCATGCACGGATTCTAACCAGCTGGTGCTGACCATTCAAATATTGCTATCCTTATGAGGATTGACGTACCGTCGGGTGATGGACTTCACGATGGGGGAGGCCGCCGACGCGCTGCGAGATGAATTGCGGCGCTTGGTGTCCCAGCACGTCCCCGCCGATTTCCTGGGCGCCTTCACCGACGACCCGGCAGATCTCGCGGTCGCGCAGCATTTCTGCGGAGTTCTGGCCGAGCGCGGGCTCCTGTGCGCGGCGTGGCCCCGGGAATTCGGCGGGCGCGGCGGATCGGTGTGGGAGCAGACGGTGGTCCGCGAGGAGATGTGGGCCCATCACGAGCCGCGCGGCGCCCAGTACATGGGGGTCAACTGGGTGGGGCCGGCGCTGATGCGACACGGCACCCCGCAACAGCAGCGCACCCACCTGCCGCCCATAGCGCGCGGCGAGGTGATCTGGTGTCAGGGATTCAGCGAACCCGAGGCGGGGTCGGATCTGGCCTCGCTGCGCACCACCGCCCGCCGCGACGGCGACGGCTGGCTGATCAGCGGCCAGAAGATCTGGACCTCCTACGCCACCATGGCGCAGTGGTGTTTCCTGTTGGCGCGCACGGCCACCGGTGAACGCAAACAGCAGGGGCTGACCATCTTCCTGGTGCCGATGACCGCGCCGGGGGTCCAGGTCCGGCCGATCCGGGCCATGATGGGGCCGCATCATCTGAACGAGGTCTTCTTCGACCAGTTGCGGGTCACCGAGGCCGATGTGCTCGGCACGGTCGGCGACGGCTGGAAGGTCGTGCAGGAGGTGCTGGCCTTCGAACGCGTCGGCATCGCCCGCTATGCCCGATGCGAGCGACTGCTGCGTGCGGCGCCGGAGGTGCTGGGCGATCGCTGGGCGGAGGTGCCGGCCGAATTGCGCGGGCGCTGGGCGCGCATGCTGGTGCACTGCCGCCGCGCGCGGTTGCTGGCCTACCGGGTGGTCGCCATGCAGCACGAGGACCGGGTGGCGCCCGGTGACGCCGCCGCCTATCGGATCGCGGTCACGCGGCTCGATCAGGACAGTGCCGAAGTCCTCACCGAATTGGCCGATCAGCTCGACACCGCACCGGATGCGCGGCGCGAGAGCTGGTTTCGCCGTGCCGTCGCCGATCATTGGCGGTATTCGCAGGCCGCGACCATCGCCTCGGGAAGTATCGAAATGCAGCGGCTGTTGTTGTCGCGGGCACTGCTGGGGGCGTCGTGAACATCGATCTGAGCCGGGAGGCCGCCGACTACGGCCGGGAGGCGAGCCGGGCCTTCGAGGCCGCGGGCGGGGATCGGCTGATCCAGGACGCCGAGGCCCATCCGTCTCGTCGCGGGGAGATCGTCGCGTCCGTGCTGGCCGGACTCGGTGCGTGGGAGCTGGATCCGCGTCGCGACCGCGACGATCTGGAGGCCGCCGGGGCGCTGTGCCGCAGTGCCGGCTACTGGGCGCTGCCGTATCCGCTGGCCGAACGGCTGGCACGGCCGCTCGACGCCGACGCCGACGGTCTGGTGGTGATCACCGAATCGCATCCTCGCGGCGCGGTCGCCGAGCTGGACCTGCGGTGGTCGGCAGTCACGGTGGAGGGCAAGCTCTTCCAGGCGCGGGCGCTGTCCGACGGTGCGTCGCCACGCACCTCCGCCTTCGTGACGCCCTTGGCGCTGACCTCGGTCGGGGCGGCCGGCAGCGCGGATGCGGCCCTCGCGCTGACACTGAGCTGCTGGACGCTGCTGGGCATGCTGGACCGCGCCCTCGATCTCACCCGTTCCCACGTCCTGATGCGCACCCAGTTCGGACAGCCGCTCGCGAAATTCCAGGGCGTGCAGTTTCAGCTCACCGACGCCGAGGTCGAACGCAGCGGGGTGGACGTCCTCGCGAAATACGCCTTGTGGAGCGTCCAGTGCGGCGGGGAGGATGCTCTCGGCGACGCGCTCGCGGCACGGGTGGCCGCGCTCGATGCCGCGGAAACCGTGTTCCGGGTCGCCCACCAGCTGCACGGGGCCGTCGGCTTCTGCGACGAATCGCCGCTGTCGTGGTTGTCGCGCTACAGCCTGCCGTTGCGCCGGCTGCCGTGGGCGAGTTCCGGTACCCGCGATCGACTGACCCGCCATCTCGGCACGCGGGGGCTGCCCGGGCCGTTCGACGGCGAGGAGGCAGTCGATGCGACATGGCAGTGAGTGCAACAGTGCGTCGAATGCGAAAGTGCGGTAAGTGCCTGTGACGGACGATATTCCGAACCGCGATATCGCGAACTACGACCTGCCCGACGTGCTGACCGTGACGGGCAGCGGGCCGGTGCGAACGGTGACCATCAACCGGCCCGGCGAATTGAACGCCGTGAACGAACCGCTGCACTGGGCACTGGCCAATGTGTGGCGACAGCTGGCGGCCGACACCGCGGCGAAGGTCGTCGTCGTCACCGGCGCCGGGCGGGCCTTCAGCGCGGGCGGCGATCTGGACTGGATCACCTCCTTCCTCGACGATCCGGTGGCGCGGGAGGAAAGCCTGCGCGAAGGTGCGCAGATCATCGAGGAGATGTTGCGGTTCCCGCTGCCGGTGATCGCCGCGGTCAACGGTCCAGCCATGGGACTGGGCGCGAGCGTGGCCGTCCTGTCGGATGTGGTGTTGATGTCGCGCACCGCGTATCTGGCCGATCCGCATGTGAGCGTGGGGCTGGTCGCCGGTGACGGGGGCGCGGCCTTCTGGCCGCTGCTCACCCCGCTGCTGCGCTCGCGCGTCTACCTCTACACCGGCGATCGCATCGACGCCCCGACCGCCGTCGACCTGGGACTGGCCACCTCGGTCTCCGAACCGGAGAACCTGCTCGACGACGCGTCGCGGCTGGCACAGCGGCTCGCCGCGCAACCGGCGCCGGCGCTGCGAGCCACCAAGCGCGTGGCGAATATGTATCTATCGCAAGCGCTCTCCGGTGCGATGCAGGCCGGATTCGCCGCCGAATCGGTCACCATGTGCTCACCCGAACATCGTGAACGGCTGCTGGCGCTGCGGCGCGCGGCGGCCCGGAGGTAACCGATGGATACGCCGGCCGAATTCCGGGAGGAGGTGCGGCACTGGTGTGCGGCGAATATCCCGCCCGACTGGCGGGCGCGCCAGACCGGCGCCACCGACGCGGAATTCGTCGAATTTCAGCAGGAGTGGTTCCAGCGCCTGCGCGCCGCGGGCTTCGCGGTGCCGCACTGGCCGAGCGAGTGGGGCGGCGGCATGCCGGTCGCACAGCAGGCGGTGCTGTACTCCGAACTCGCCGCGCACGACGCGCCGCGGCTGGTACTGGCGTTCGTCTCGATCCATCATGCGGCCGCGACGCTGCTGGCCGCCGGCACCGCCGCGCAACGCGAGCGGCACCTGCCGGCGATTCTGGACGGGGAGATTTGGTGTCAGGGCTTCTCCGAACCGGACGCCGGATCGGATATGGCGGCCTTGCGCACCTCCGCCCGCCGCCGCGGCGACAGCTACGTGGTCAACGGCCGCAAGCTCTGGGCCAGCGGCGCGGCATTCGCGGACTGGTGCCTGCTGCTGGCCCGCACCGACCCGAAAGCTGCGCAGCGGCAGGGTATTTCGTACTTCCTGCTCGATATGCGCTCGCCCGGGGTGGACGTGCGGCCGATCCGGCAGGCCACCGGGGAGTGGCATTTCTGCGAGATCGTCCTCGACGACGTCGAGATTCCGGCGGCGAATCTCATCGGTCCCGAGCATGGGGGCTGGCAGGTGGCGCAGCGAACCCTGGGCGCCGAACGCGGGTTGACGATGCTCGAGCTGGCGGAACGGCTGGCGCACGGCGGTTTCCGGCGACTGGTCCAACTGTGCGCGCGACCGCGCCCCGGCGGCGGGTGTGCGCTGGACGATCCAGCGGTCGCCGACCGGGTGGCGCAGCTGGAAACCGAACTGACCGGCCTGCGGGGAATGTGCGCGGATCTGGTCGCGGCCGAGCGGCCCGGCCCGGCCGACGCCTCGATCGTGAAGCTGTACTACAGCGAACTGCTGCAGCGGATGACGGACTTCGGAACGGAGGTGGCCGGCGTGAGCGCCCATACGGTGCTGCGCAAACCGCGATCCAGCGGGTGGGAGTCGGGGGCCTGGATGCTCGATTTCCTCGGCTCGTGGGAGTGGACCATTCCCGGCGGCACCAGCGAGATCCAGCGCACCATCATCGGGGAACGCGGACTCGGCCTGCCCCGGGAACCGGTGGTGCCGCGATGACCGGGCAGCTGTCGGAGCCGGTGACCGGCTTCGCGGAATTGCACGACGACCTGCGCGCGGTGGCACGGCGCGTACTCGGCGCGACCGCACCGGGCGAGCCACAGGACTGGACGCCGATCGCGGCCTCGGGGTGGCCGGGGCTCGAGGTGGCCGCCGAATTCGACGGTGCCGCCGCGACATTCGCCGAAGTGGCGGTGGTGCTGCGGGAAATGGGCCGCGCCCTCACCCGCAGCCCCTTCGCCTCGATGGCGGTGCTGGCGCTGCCCGCGCTCGCCGCGGCGGCGCCGGGCGCCGCACGCAACCGGCTGTTGCGCGCGGCGGCCGACGGCGCGGCCGTGCCGATCGTGGTCGCGGGCGGGGATGCCGCGCCGCCGTGGGGCGGGTCCGGCGGGTTCGTGCCGTTTCGTATCGAGCGCCGCGACGATGGAATATCTCTCCGTGGCACAACGGAATTCGTTGCCGACGTCGCATCGGCGACCACCTTGTTGATTCCGGCGGCGGAACCGGACGGATCGACGGTTCTGGTGGCGGTATCACCCGGCGCACCCGGTATCGCGGTCGCCGAGCAGCCGATTCTCGACGGGACCCGCACCATCGGTGCGGTGCGCGCCGAGGACGCCCGCATCGAGGCGGATTCAATGTGGCGCTGGGCCGATGTCGACCCGCTCCGAGCGCTGTTCGAGCGGGCCGCGCTGGCCACCGCCATCGACAGCGTCGGACTCGCCGAGGCGGCGCTGGACGCGACCGTCACCCATGTGCGCACCCGCGAACAATTCGGCCGACCCGTCGGCTCGTTCCAGGCGGTGAAACACGCGTGCGCCGATATGCTCGTCGCCCTGCGCGTCGCCGGCCGGCTCGTCGACGACG
The DNA here is from genome assembly GCF_001665865.1 of Nocardia sp. 852002-20019_SCH5090214. Lineage (NCBI taxonomy): Bacteria > Bacillati > Actinomycetota > Actinomycetes > Mycobacteriales > Nocardiaceae > Nocardia > Nocardia sp. 852002-20019_SCH5090214. The sequence continues at coordinate 226,714 of NZ_LZMK01000368.1, forward strand.
CCGTGGCCGCACACGTCCTCGGCGCGGCGGATGCGTGGATCCCGATCGCCCGAGCCAAATCCCACGCCTGTGCCGCCGCCGTCGACATCGCCGGAAAGGCCATGCAACTGCACGGCGGAATGGGCTACACCTGGGAGAGCGGCATCCACCGCTACCTGGAACGCGCCACCCTCAACCGCGCGCTGTTCGGATCTCCGGCCGACCATCGGGCGCATCTCGCCCGCCGCTACCGGGATCCGGGCTTCACACCCTGAGGAGTGACTGCGGGTCAGCGGGCGGTCCACCCACCGTCGACGACGATGGTCTGGCCCGTCACGTAGCCCGCGGCGTCACCGGCCAGCCAGGCGACCGCGCCCACCACGTCCTCCGGTGTGCCGTGGCGGGGCAGGGGAGTGTTGCGGCGGAGGTATTCGCGGGGACGCTCGTTGTCGTAGAGCGGGGCGGTGATCTCGCTGCGGAAGAAGCCCGGGGCCACCGTGTTCACCCTGATGGAGTGGCGGGCCCACTGGACCGCCAATTCGGCTGTCAGGCCGGACAATCCGGCCTTGCTGGCGGCGTAGGACGCCTGCGGGATGCCGGGGATGCCCACCCGGCCGCTGATCGAGGAGATGTTGACGATACTGCCGCGGCCGACCGCGCGCATATGCTCGAACACCGCCTGCGACAGCAGCAGCGGTGCGGCCAGATTCAGCTCCAGGGTGGACCGGATGGCGGGCAGCGGTTCGGCTTCCGCGCGTTCCTCGGTGAACATGGTGCCCGCCGCGTTGACCAGTATTTCCGGTGGACCGAGCCCGGCGGCCGTGGCCTCGGCGATGGCGCCGACCCGTTCCAGCTCCGACAGGTCGGCGGTGACGGCGAGGCCGTCGATCTCCTCGGCCAGTTCCCGCAGCCGATCACGCCGGCGCGCCACGACCGCTACCCGCGCGCCGAGTCCGGCGAGGGTGCGGGCCACGGCTGCCCCCAGGCCCGACGACGCGCCGGTCACGATCGCGACCCGGCCCTTCAGGTCGAAGACGTCCGCCCCGCCGGAGCTGTGCTGTCCGGTCACCGCGTATTTCCTTTCGCTGCAGCAGGTTTCATGAGGTGCGCCGGACGGTCATGACGGTTCCCCGAGCCCTGCGGTCACCAGCGCCGCGAGTTCGGTGCGCTGGATCTTGCCCATCGCATTGACCGGCAGCGCCGGCACCCGGACCCAGCGCTCGGGCACCTTGTAGCTCGCGAGTTCGCGCCGGCACCAGGCCGTGAGCGCATCGAAATCCAGTGCCGGGCCGGAACTTTCGACGACAGCAGCGACGCGCTGGCCGAGCCGTTCGTCGGGTATCCCGCAGACCGCGGCCGCGGCCACTCCCGGATGTCCGGTGATGACGCGTTCCACCTCGAGCGGATAGACGTTCGCGCCGCCCCGGATGATCACCAGCTTCTTGCGGTCGATCACCCGCAGCCAGCCCCGCTCGTCCACGGTTCCGATATCGCCGGTCGGCAGCGGCGGCGGTTCGCCCGGACGTACCCGGCCGTCGGACCAGTAGCCGAGCATCGGAGTCCATCGGCCCGCCCACGGCCCGGCCGCTGCGGGGGCCAGCCGCAGTTCACCCGGTTCACCGGCGGGCAGGCGGCGGCCCTCGTCGTCGTAGGCGGCGACGTCGAATTGCGGTGTCACCCGGCCGCTCGTACCCGGCCGCCACGCCGATCCGGGCGGGTCGATCGACACCACGGTCGGCGCCTCGGTGAGCCCGTAGGTGACCCGCGGAACCAGACCGTGCGCCTCGGCGAAGGCGTCGCGCACGGCGTCGGAGGTGTCGCTGCCGCCGCTCCACACCTCACGCAGCGAGCTCAGATCGGCGCTGCGCCGGGCCAGGTCGTAGAGCTGGGCGGGCGCTCCATTCCACACCGTAACCCGATGCGCGGCAATCCATTCCGCCACGCCCTCGGCGTCGCGGCGATTCATGATCACCGCGGTCCCGCCCGCCTGCGCGGTGGTGAGAGTGGACAGGATCATCATGTTGAGAATGGTCAACGCGAAACTGTCACCGCGGCGCAGATCCGGCCCCCAGCTGCGGGTGGCCACCGTGACCGCACCCGGCAGCAGCATCCCGCGCTGGGAATGCACGACCGCCTTGGGAACGCCGGAGGTGCCGCTGGTGAACGCGATGCCGGCCGGCGCGTCGGGATCGGTCTCGACCCGCGGCGCCGGATCCGTTGTGCGGAGCAGCCCGGCCCACCGGTCGGGATCGACCGCCCGCGCGACCCGCGCGTCGAATCGCGGCCCCGCCAGGACGACCGACGGCTCCACCAGATCGCACAGCAGTTGCTGTTCGGATGCCGCGGACGCCTCGCCGATTCCCGCCCATACCGCGCCGATCCGCTGCGCGCCGTGAAACGCCGCCACGATGGGCAGGTCGTTGGGCAGACACGCCGCGACCCGATCGCCCGGGCGCACCCCCAGATGCCACAGCGCACCGGCCGCCCGCGCCGCCGCGGCGTCGAGTTCGGCATACGTCCACGCGCCCGATGCCGCTTCGATCGCGGTGGCGTCGGGGCGGGTAGCCAGCACCGGATCGAGGATCGTGGCCACCGATGCGGGAATTCGCACGCCGTTGTTGTCACTGCCCACCGAACCTTGATATCACTATCCTTGTAAAGATTCATCAGATAGCCTGAAGATGTTGCCCCAGAGGCCCGTTCGCGACTCCGCGGCCGGTGGGCTTCGATTCCGCGTGCCCGGATGCCGTCGTCGCACCCGTCCGGAGCCGGTCGTCGTGCGGGGAGTGTCGAACGAGGAGGCACCGATCATGCAGCCGTCGAACACCGCCGCCGGTCCGCTGGCGGGAGTGCGGGTCATCGACCTGACCGCCATGGTCATGGGCCCGTACTGCACTCAGATCATGGCCGATATGGGCGCGGAGGTGATCAAGGTCGAACCGCCCGCCGGGGACAACACCCGCTACATCTCCGCCGGTCCGGAACCCGGCATGGGCGGGGTGTTCGTCAACGTCAACCGCGGTAAGCGCAGCGTGGTGCTGGATCTGCGTACCGAGTCCGGCAAGGCGGCGCTGCGCGACCTGATCCGCGGTGGCGATGTCTTCATCCATTCGATGCGCGGGCGGGCGATCACGGCGCTGGGCTTCGACTATCCCGCGGTGGCGGCACTGAACCCGGCGATCGTCTACACCAACTGCTACGGCTACGGCCGCCGCGGCCCGGACGCGCATCGCACCGCCTACGACGACACCGTCCAGGCCGAATGCGGACTGCCCTACGTGCAACAGCGCCTGACCGGCAACACCGCGTACGTCGGCACCATCATGGCCGACAAGGTGGCCGGCCTGACCGCCCTGTACGCGACGGTCATGGCGCTGTTCCACCGGGAACGCACCGGCGAGGGCCAAGAGGTCGAGGTCGCCATGTTCGAGACGATGGCGGCGTTCATGCTCGTGGAGCACGCCGCGGGCGCGCTGTTCGAACCGGCGCTCGCGCCGCCGGGATATCCCCGCGCGCTGACGCCCGACCGCAAGCCCTACCGCACCGCCGACGGATACCTCGCGGCGCTGGTCTACAACGACAAACAGTGGAACGCGTTCGTCGACGCGGTGCGCCCGCCCTGGGCCACATCCGAATTCGCCACCCTGGCGCAGCGCGCGGCGCGGATCGACGAGGTCTACGCCCTGCTGGCCGACACGTTCCGGGAACGCACGACACAGCAGTGGCTGGAGCTGCTCGGTGCGCTCGACATCCCCGCCGCGCCGGTGAATTCGCTGGAGGCGCTGTTCCACAATCCGCATCTCGAGGCGGTCGGCTTCTTCGAAACCGTCGACACGCCGAACGGTCCGGTGCGGTTCCCCGGGCCGCCCGCGTGGTTCTCCCGCACTCCGGGTCGCGTGGCCGGGCCGGCGCCGCGGCTGGGTGCGCACACCGCCGAACTCGTCGGCGATCGGGACAGCGGTTTCGCGCGCGCCGGTGAAAGCGGGGGCGCCGCATGACGGTCGTGCGCGATCCCGCGGATCTGGATCTGAGCGAATTCCTCCGGCCCGGCGATCATCTCGTGATCGGGCAGGCCTGCGGCGAACCGCCGACGCTGGTCGAAGCGCTGTTGCGGCAGGCCGCGGGCATCGGCGGGCTGAGCGCCTTCATCGCCACCAGCTTCTCCGGATCGTTCACCCCGGCCGCCACCGCGGGCCTGCGAATGTGCAGTATGGGCGCGATCGGCGCGCTGCGCGGCCTCACCGCCGCGCATGCGCTGGAGGTGATCGCCTGCCATGTGGGGCAGATCGGGCCGATGCTCGAATCCGGTGCGCTGCGCTGCGATTGCGCCTTCGTTCAGGTCGCGCCCGCCGACCGGCACGGCGACCACAGCCTCGGGTTGGTGAGCGACCATGTCGCCGCGGCGGTGCGCGCCGCGCGGGTGGTGGTCGCCGAGATCAACGAACAGGTGCCGTGGACCTACGGCGAATCGATTCCCGGCAGCGCGATCGACTACGCCGTCGAGGTCTCGCGACCACCGGTCACCGTCGCCCCGCCGCGAATCGGGCCCGTCGACGAGGCGATCGCCCGCCATGCGGCCGCCTACATCGGCGACGGCGCCGTGGTGCAGACCGGCATCGGCGCGGTGCCCGACGCGCTGTTCCGGATGCTGAGCGACCGGGTGGATCTCGGCGTCCATTCCGGGATGGTCGGCGACGGCCTGGTGGATCTGGTCGAGGCGGGCGCGATCACCAACGCGCGCAAGCCCATCGACACCGGCGTCTCGGTGACGGGTGCGCTCATCGGCACCCGCCGGCTCTACGATTTCGCCGATCGCAACCCGTCGATCCGCATGTGCCCGGCCACCTATACCCACGATGCCGCGGTGCTGGCCCGGCTCGACGATCTGGTGTCGATCAATTCCGCGGTGGAGGTCGACCTCACCGGACAGGTCAACGCCGAACAGCACGGAACCGCATATCTCGGCGGCACCGGCGGACAGGTCGATTTCGTGCGCGGCGCGGCCCGCGCCCGCGGTGGGCACGCCATCATCGCGCTGCCCGCCACCGCGAAGGGCGGCACCGTGAGCCGGATCAGCGCCACTCTGTCGGGTCCGGTCACCACCGCACGCAGCGAAACCGACATCGTCGTCACCGAATTCGGCGCGGCCGAGCTCGCGGGGCGCACGCTCGCCGAGCGGGCGCGCCGGCTGACCGCGATCGCCCATCCCGATTTCCGCGAAGACCTGGAACGGGCCGCGGCCGAGATCACGAAGCGAGGATTCTGAATGACCGGCACACCCGCGACCGATGCGACCGGCGGCGAGGCGGTGCTGTTCGACGCCCGCGCCGACGGCATCGCCGTCATCACGCTGAACCGCCCCGCCACCCGCAACTGCCTGGACGCCGACATTCGTGCGGGGCTGTTCGCCGCCTGGGACCGTTTCGAACACGACGCGGCGCTGCGGATCGCGATCCTCACCGGCGCGGGGGACAAGGCCTTCTGCGCCGGAGGGGATCTGAAGGAGATGGTCGCCACCGGTATGCAGGCGCCGCCGCGTGACATGTACCCGCTGCCGTACGACACCGTCGAGTTGTCGAAACCGACCATCGCCGCAGTGAACGGCGCCGCGTTCGCCGGCGGATGGATGATCGCGCAGGCCTGCGATCTGTGCGTCGCGGCGACGACCGCGCGTTTCGCGGTCACCGAGGTGAAGGTCGGCCGCAGTTCCCCGTGGGCGGCGCCGCTGATCCATATGATCCCGCAGCGCGTCATGATGGAACTGCTCTTGACCGGCGCCCCCATCGACGCGCGGCGAGCCTACGAGATCGGCCTGGTCAATCGCCTCGCCGAACCCGAACGACTACTGGACACCGCGATCGATCTGGCTCGCGAAATCCTCAGCGGCGCACCGCTTTCGGTCCGCGCCGCCCGCGAGACGGTTATGCTCGCCACCGAGATGGGCCGTTCGGCGGCCCTGCAGGCGGCCCGGGCGGCCAGTGAACGCTGCTATCACAGCGAGGACGCGCAGGAGGGGCCGGCGGCCTTCGCCGCGCGCCGGGCGCCGGTGTGGAAGGGGCGTTGACCGATGCCGGGCGGGTCGTGTCATGCGCCTGCCGCGTCGGATGTGACCTGAGGCAAAAGTCGGCACAAATGAGACCCTTGTCACACAGCCCAAACCGACCTACTGTGTGTTCAGTAGGTTGCTTCGACCAAAGGAGTTCGGTGTCCGGTCAGCGACGGCCAGCCAACGTTCGGGCCTACGACACGCTGCTCGCCAAGGGGGAGGAGCGCAAGCTGCGCATCCTCGCCGTGGCACAGCGGATGCTCGCCCGCAACGGGTGGCGGTCGACCACGCTCGCGCAGATCGCCCGGGAGGCCGGAGTCACCCCGGCCGGGCTGCTGCACCACTTCGAATCGAAGGATCAACTGCTGCACGCGGTCCTGGAGGCCCGCGACACCGACGACGAACTGCATGCGGATCTGGAAGGCGAACTGCCCGAGCAGATCGCCGGTGTCGCCGATCGCTTCCGCCGCGCACCCGATCTGATCGGCATGTACGCCGTACTGCTGATCGAAAATCTGGAACCCGATGCGCCGCTGCACGATCGCCTGCTCGATCGCTACCGTGCGGCGACCGATCAGGTTGCCGACAGTATCCGGCGCGGACAGCGCTGCGGGCGCTACAGCGCCGATGTGGACCCTGCCGTCAAGGCTGTGGAGATAGTCGCTTTTCTCAATGGAATGGAAACGTCATGGCTGCTCGATCCCTCGATTCCACTGACCAAGGTGTTCCAGGAGTACGCTCGGTCGCTCGAACGCGAGCTGACGCGCAGCGACGTCCATTGAGGTACCGGCTGGGTGTGGTGGCGCCGACGGTGACCGAGGTGGTGCGCTGCGCCGGCGGCTGGCTGTTCGATCGCGGGATGGCGGGCTGGGAGGTCACCGTCATCGTCGGCGATCCCACCCACGCCCGCGCGCTCGAGATTCTCGGCGCCGTGGTACTCGATATGGAGGATTCGCTGTCCTCGCCCGTGCACGGCCCGCACCCGCATGCGGTGGCGCTGGCCGGCGAACTGTTCGAAACCGATCACCGCATTCGCTGCGGCGTCCTCGACACACTCGACCGCGGACTGTCCGAGGTCACGCTGCTCGGCGAGTTCTGTCCCGATGAACTCGACTGCCGGGTCGATACCGTGCAGCACCGATTGAGTGTCGCCGCACGGGCTTTCAAGCGCCAGGCCCTCGTCGCCGCGGGGATACCGGCCACCTCGGTGGCTCCGCTGGAGACCTTCCGCAGCGGAGCACCGGTGTGGGCGCCGCCGGTGGATCTGGTGCCGGTGGCGGGTTAACCGCCCGCCCTGTCGCCGTCCTCGTCGATGTCGATGACGACCTTTCCGACCGCGTGCCCGTCGGCGACCAGCCGGAGGGCCGCGGTGGAGTCGGACAGCGCGAAGCGGGCGCCGATATGCGGGCGCAGGCCGTCGGCGAGCAGCCGGCCGAGTTCGCGCTCGTTGCGGTCGAATTCGGCCCGATCGATATCCTGGAACTGGAAGCCGAGCACATGAATGCCCTTGACCAGCACCAGGTTCAGCGGAATCCGGGGAACCGTGCCGGCGGCATAGCCGACGGTGACGAAACGCCCGCCGCGGCGCAACGACCGCAGCGCCGGTTCGCTGAGCTCGCCGCCGACCGGATCGATGACCGCATCGGCGCCCCCCGGCAGCGCGGCACGTAACCCGTCGCGCAGATTCCCACCGCGGTGGTCGATCAGATGCGCGGCCCCCAGAGATCTCGCCACCTCGAGTTTGGCGGGGGAGGAGGCCACCGCGGTCACCGACAGCCCGAGCCGGGCACCGAGCGCGACCGCCGCCGACCCGACGCCACCCCCGGCGCCGAGCACGATCAGCTCCGCGCCCGCCGACACCCGTGCCACCGACCGAATGCAGTGGTACGCAGTGCGATACGTGACGCCGAAGGCGGCCGCGTCGGCGAAATCGACGCCCTCCGGAACGTGCGTCAGCTTGCCGGCCGGGACCGCGATCTGTTCGGCGAACGCGCCGTGCAGGCCGGTGCCGCACACGCGATCGCCGATCGCGATCGGCCCGCAGCCGGGACCGAGCGCGACGACCTCGCCGGCGAATTCGCTGCCCGGGACGAACGGCGGGGGCACGCTGATCTGATACTCGTTCGCCACGAGCAGGACATCGGGAAAGTTGACCGCGGCGGCGCGCACCCGCACCCGGGCCTCACCGGTGCCCGGTTCGGGAACCGGCCGCTCCTCGATGCGCACCACCTCCGGTGGCCCGTACTCCGGGCACACCGCCGCCCGCATCCGGCTCACTTGCCCTGCCAGCGGGGTGTGCGACGTTCCAGGAATGCGCGGGCGCCCTCCGTGGCGTCGGCGCTGGCGAAAACCGTGGTCTGCCAATGCTTCAGGCGTTCGGTGGCCGCGGCGTCGTCGGTGACCGCCAAGCGGGCGAGTTCCTTGGAAGCCGCCAAGCCGAGCGGTGCGTTGGCGGCGACAGTGGTCGCGAGGGCAACCGCCGTGTCGAGAACGTCCGCCGGTGCGGCTACCGCGTTCACCAGACCGATCCGCTCGGCGCGCTCGGCATCGATGAGCTGTCCGGTCAGCAGCAATTCGAGAGCGATGCCCAGGGGAATGCGCGTGCCGATACCGGTGCCACCGCCCGCGGCGAAAAGTCCGCGCTTCACCTCGGGGAGCCCGAACTTCGCTGCCGCGGAGGCCACGATCACATCGCAACCCATGAGCAGTTCCAGGCCACCGCCCACCGCGGTGGCATTGGCGGCGCCGATGACCGGAACCGGCGTGCGGCCCGAGGCCATGCGGGCGTAGGCCTCGAGAGCGCTGCGTTCCTCGGGTGACTCCGCGTGTGTGCCGGAGCCGTCGGAGAATTCGCGCAGATCCATCCCGGCACAGAACGCGCGGTCGCCGGTGCCGGTGAGCACCAGTGCGCGGATCTCCGGATCGGTTTCGGCGGTCAGCACCGCCGCGCCGAGACCGCGTAATACGATGCCGTTGAGTGCGTTTCGCGCATCCGGGCGGTTGATCCGGGCGATCAGCACCGCGTCGCGGCGCTCGACGACGACCTGGTCGGTGGATTCGGTGGTGCTCATCGGTACTCCGTACTCTCGGCGAGGTCGGCGGCCTCGCGCATCAACTTCGGCACGATCGGGCCGAAGGACTGCAATTTGACATCGTCTCCGGCGCGCTGGAAACCGCGTTCCAGCACGATCGCCAGCTTCCATTTCGCCAGGATCAGGTAGTAGTCGAGGTCGTCGACCTGGCGGCCGGACACGTCCGCGTAGCGCGCGACCAGTTGGTCGCGCGACGGCATACCGCGCAGATCCACATAACTCACTCCCGCGGCCTCCGGTGCGGAGGTGTCCTCCGGCCAACTCTGCACCATCCAGGCGAGATCGAGTTTCGGATCGCCGACCGTTCCCATCTCCCAGTCGACCAGCGCCGCCAGCCGGGCGGGCGCGCCGTGTTCGAACATGACGTTGGCGAACTGGTAGTCACCGTGCATGAGGCCCGGGATGTAGTCGAGGGGCCGGTGCGCGCGCAGCCATGCGGTGGCCTCGGCCATCCCGTCGAGGTCGCGGCCGCGGTGGCGGGCGAAGAAGTCGGTCCAGCGCTGGACCTGCCGTTCGTGGAAGCCGTCGGGACGGCCCAGATCCTGTAATCCCTTGGCGCGCCAGTCGACTCGCGACAGCAGGGCGATCCCTTCGGCGAGCCGGTAGGCCAGGCCGGCCCGGGCGCCGAGGTCGGTGTCGAACGGCGCCGGCCAGCGTTTGCTGTCCATCGGCGACCAGCCGTCCACATAGCCCATCAGGTAGAAGGTGCGGCCCAGCACGGAATGGTCGGTGCAGACCGCGACCGCGGGCGTATGCGGCACGTCGGTGCCCTCCAGGGCCGCGGTGATCCGCCACTCCCGCTCGATCCCGGCGTCGCGTTCGGGTGGTGCGCCGGCGGGCGGGATGCGCAGGACGCAGCGATGGTCGCCGCGATCGATCAGATAGATCTCGTTCTGGGTGCCGCCGGAGAGGAACCGGGCCTGCGCCGGTTCGCCGCGGCCGGGCAGGTCGCGGGCGTCCATCCACTCGGCGAGGCGGGCGGTGTCGATCACTGGTTACCTACTTCGTGTTCGAGATAGTCGGCGAATTTCGCGCGCGCGGCGTCGAGCTTCTTCGGAATCCACTGGCTGGGCCACAGATCCTCGCTCGGGCGGTACTCGCGCAGTACCTGTTTGGCGACGGTGCCCTTGTGTACCTCGGTGGGCCCGTCGGCCAGCCCCATCACCCCGGCGCCGTGGATCATGGTGAAGAACGGCATCTCGTTGGTGACCCCGAGCGCACCGTGCACCTGCATCGCGCGCCAGGCGATGTCGTGCAGCACGGTCGGCATCACGACCTTCACCGCGGCGATGTCCTTGCGCACCTTGCGGTAGTCGTTGTATTTGTCGATCTCCCACGCGGTGTAGAGCACGAACAGCCGGAACTGTTGCAGCTGGGCGTAGGAATCGGCGATATAGCCCTGCACGAACTGTTTGTCCGACAACCGGCTGCCCGCCGTTTCGCGGCTCAGTGCCCGCTCGCACATCATGTCCAGCGCGCTGCGGGCCAGTCCGATGGTGCGCATGGCGTGATGGATGCGGCCACCGCCGAGCCGGGTCTGCGCGATCGCGAACGCCTGTCCGGCGCCGCCGAGCAGTGCCGAATCCGGCACGCGCACATTGTCGTAGTGGATCAGCGCGTGCGCGCCGCCGTCGAGCGGCTCGCCGTAGAGCCCGACATTGCGTTCGATGCGAACACCGGGAGTGTCGGTCGGAACCAGGAACATCGACATGCCTTGGTAGGCACTGACATTCGGGTCGGTCACCACCATGACGATGAGAAAGGCCGCGGTGGCCGCGTTCGAGGAGAAGAACTTCCAGCCGTTGATGATCCAGTCGTCGCCGTCGCGCACGGCGGAGGTGGTGAACCGGGTCGGGTCGGCGCCGGCCTGCGGTTCGGTCATCGAATAGCTGGAAAACAGGTCACCCGCGAGCAGCGGCCGCAGGTAGCGCCGCTTCTGCTCCTCGGTGCCGAAATGCGCGATGATCTCGGCGTTGCCGGTATCGGGCGCCTGGCATCCGAAGATCACCGGCGCCCACGACGACCGCCCCAGAATCTCGTTCAGCAGCGCCAGTTTCAGCTGCCCGTAGCCCTGCCCGCCGAGATCGGGGCCCAGATGCGTGGCCCACAGCCCCTGGTCGCGCACCTGCTGTTTGAGCGGATCGAGCACGGCGCGGCGGGCCGGGTCCGGCGGCACGAACTGCTCGTGCGGCCAGAGCAGGTCGAGCGGTTCGACCTCCTCGCGGACGAACGCATCGGCCCAGTCCAGCTTTTGCTGGAACTGCGGATCGGTCTCGAAGTCCCACGCCATTGCGCCTCCTCCCATTCGGTGGAAATATGATTCTCATGAAGAAGAATAGCATTCTTAACACGGCGACTGGCATTTCGGCGAGCGGGAACGGATGAGGGCCGCCGACCAGTTCCACATCGGCATCGTCGCCGCGGACGTGGCGGCCACGACCGCGGCGCTGTCGCAGGTGCTGGGCTACGAGTGGGGTATCGAGACGGGCGGGCCGCTCACGGTGGTGTCGTCCTCCGGTGAACAGGCCGTCGATATCCGCTGCGTGTACTCGACGACCGTGCCGCGTGTGGAGGTGATCCGGGCGGTGGCGGGCACCCTGTGGGAACCGGTGTCCGGCAGCGGCATTCACCACGTCGGCTACTGGTCCGACGACGTGGCCGCCGATATCGCGGAACTGGAGCGAACCGGATACACGGTGGAGGCGATGCGGCGGGGTCCCGGCGATGCGCCGCTGTTCGCCTTCCTGAACGGCCCGAACGGCTTCCGCGTCGAATTGCTCACGCGCGCCGCCGAATCCGGCCTGGCCCGCTGCTGGGCGGCGCCGGGCGACGAACGACAGAACGAAGGTGATCGAGGATGACAGCGGTAGGGCTGGTGACCGGCGCGGGACGCGGGATGGGCCTGGAATGTGCCCGCGCGCTGGCGCAACGGGTGGATGTGCTGGTGCTGGCCGATCGGGACGAGGCGGGTGCGGCCGCGGCCGCGCGGCAGCTGACGTCCGGGCATACCCGGGCCGAGGCGTTCGTGGTCGACGTCGCCAATCGCGAGCGGGTCTCGGAACTGGCGGAATATGTCGGCGGCCGAGGGCAATTGCGTGCCGTCGCGCATCCGGCGGGGATCTCGCCCACGATGGCGGACTGGCGCCGCATCTTCACCGTGGACCTGATCGGCACCGTCCACCTGCTGGACGCGTTGCGGCCCCTGGTCGGTCCGGGCACGGCGACGGTGGTGTTCGCCTCGATGGCGCCGCTGCTGGATCCGAACCCACCGGATCCCGCCGCCCTCGCCGTGCTCGACGATCCGCTGCACGAGCATTTCCTCGACCGGATCCGCGAGACCGTGGGCCCGGCGGTGGAGCATCCGGGCATCGCCTACGGGTGGGCCAAACGCGGTGTGCAGCGGCTGGTCTGGCGGGAGGCAGTGCGGCTGGGGCCCGCCGGAGGGCGGATCTGCTCGGTCTCGCCCGGCATCATCGACACCCCGCAGGGCCGCCAGGAAGCAGCCGAACACGCGACCATGCGACAGTTGGTCGAGCGCACGCCGCTGCGCCGCGAAGGGCGTCCCGAAGAGGTGGCGGCCGTGGTGGCCTTCGCGCTCTCCGACGCGGCGAGCTTCCTCAACGGCACCGACCTGGTCGTCGACGGCGGCGTGACGGCGGCGCTGCGGGCCGGGCCGGACGCGCGGCGGTGAGCGACGACGTCGCGGCCCGGATCGCCCAGCGGGCACTGGCCGAACGCGGCGCCGCCTACACCGCCGAGGTGCGGCGGCTGCTGGATGCCGGGCTGGCGGTGATGCGGCGCTGCGGCACCGAGTCGCGGCCGCGGGTCGCCGATATCGTCGCCGTCGCCGGCTTGTCCAACGATGCCTTCTACCGGCATTTCGCCTCCAAGGACGCGCTCGTCGCCGCCCTCCTCGAAGACGGAACCGCCCGGCTGCTGGACTATCTGGACCATCGGATGGGCAAGCGGCTCACCCCCGAGGAGGCGGTGCGCGAATGGGTGGACGGCGTGCTGTCCCAGGGGGCCGGAGAGGTCGCCGCGACCACCCGGGCGGTGATGTGGAATGCCGGCGGTCTGGCACAGGGGCTGGTGACCGGACCGCCGGAGGCCAGTTCCCGGCTCGCCGAGTTGTTGCGGGCGCCGTTCGCCGCAGTGGGTTGCGAGCACCCGGATATAAATGCCGCGCTCGCCGCGCACGCGGTGGTGGGCCGCCTCGCCGAACTGCTGTGGCGGCGAGTCGAACCGACCGCGGGGGACGTGGAACGCGTCACCGACTTCTGTCTGCGCGCGGCGCGCCCGGCCCACTGAGGGGCGCGAGTGCGGTGAGCGGCCGTTGTGGTGCGAGCCGCACGGCCGCGACCGGATGGGGCGTTCAGACTCTGGTCTCGGCCATATCCACTTGGCGGGCGGCGTTGGCCAGCGCGGTGACGACGCAGGTGCCGATCCGTCCGGCCCGGTCGTAGAGGGTGGCGGTGCCGACCGCGATGCCGTCGGCCGACATATGGTCCTGCGCATGCAATCCCAGCTCCCGCCCCTCCGGCAGCCGGGTCAGGGTGAGGGTGACGTCGCTGTTGATGTAGCCGACGCCCTCGGTGCCCCAGTTGCAGACCAGATTGGTGGTATCGGCCAGGAACGCCGCGCGCTGGAACGGCGTGATCGCCTCACCCTCGACCAGCGGCGGCAAATTCTGCCAGACCGATTTGCGCTCCCCGTTCTGCGCGGCGGCGAAGTCGCCGGACCAGTCGCCGTCGCCGCATTTGAACAGCGGTGGCTGGCCGGTCGGCGCGTCCAGGCGCCGGTCGGGCACCGGCAGGGACTGTTCGGCCTGCCAGATCCGGCCCGGAGGTTGCTGTGCGACAGCCAGATACATCACCGACGCTCGCACCCGCACCTCGTCCTGCTGGGTGATCCACGCGTCGGCGACGCGCACCCGGGCGCCCGAGCGCACCACCGCACTGTGCACCGTGATCGGTTCGTTCCGCACCGGGCGGAACAGGTCGGCGGTGAGCCGCGCGGGAACGAAACCGGCGCCCGGGCAGTGGGTTTCCAATTCCCGCGCCAGCAACCCGCAGATCGCGGGCCCGGCCACGTGATCGGGCGACCATTTGCTCACCGCGAAGTCGCCCGCGACGAATCCCCGTTCGTCGCGGCTGAAGAATGCCATCATCGCCTCGGCCCTTCCGTTCCCGGCCCACTCGAATTAGAACACGTTATAGGACCGAATCCGGAGGCTGCTCACCGGTTCCGGTGAAGCTCCCGGCGGATCGAATGTCAGCAACTGTCGTCACCTAGGATCGGATCATGAGTCGATGGGAACCCGATGCGCGCGGCCGCCTCGCCCGAGCGGCCCTCGAGCTGTATTCCGAGCGTGGGTTCGACGAAACGACGGTGGCCGAGATCGCGGAGCGGGCGGGCCTCACCGAACGCACCTTCTTCCGGCATTTCGCCGATAAGCGCGAGGTGCTCTTCGGCGGTCAGGACCTGCTGAGCAGCGCGATCGCGGAAGCGGTGACCACCGCGCCCGCGGATGCGGACCCGATGGCGACCGCGGTCGCCGCGATCCAGGCGGCCGGTGCGCAAATTCCCGATCTGTCGGCGTGGCAACTGCGGCGGCGGGCGGTGATCGCGGCCAACCCCGCGCTGCAGGAGCGGGAACTCAGGAAAATGGCCGTCCTGGGCGACGAACTGGCCGACGCGCTACGGGCTGCGGGCGTCGCGGAGGCCGTCGCGACCGTCTGTGCCCGGGTCGCGGTGACCGTCTTCGGGATCGCCTTCGATCGGTGGGTCGACGGTTCCTCCACACGCGAATTGTCACACGTTATAGCTGAGGTATTCGCCGAGCTCAGGACCGCCGTAAGCGCCGGACGGACGGTTGCGGAGGGCGAGCGGGCGGGTGACCCGGGGTGACGGACGGCACACGATGTGCATAAGGTGACGAGGAACGACACGTCCAGCCCGACCGATGGAGAACGACGTTGAAGACCAGACTGGGCTGCCCCTGCGGTGAACAGATCGTCGGCACAGACGAAGACGACCTCGTCGAGAAGACGCAGAAGCATCTGGCCGAGAACCACCCCGGCCACGACTACTCGCGCGACGAAATCCTCTTCCTCGCCTACTGATTCTCCGCATCGGCGGCCAGATAGCGCATCGGCGCATAGTTCGCCCAGCCGGTCTCCGGCCAGTTGAACCAGCCCGCCGAGGCGCCGGTACCGCCGTCGGGATGCAGGGTCGTTCCCGTCAGATAAGCCGACAACGCCGAGGCGAGGAACACCACGCAGCCCGAGACGTCGCCGACCTCCCCGGGCCGGCCCAGCGGTATGGCGACCCGCACGCCGAGCGGGTCGGTCATCGCCGCATCGCCGTGCGGCATCCGGTGCAGATTCGGGGTCGGCACGTAATCCGGCGCCACATTGTTGACGCGGATGCCGTCGGGTGCGAGTTCGACCGCGAGCGTGCGGGCGAACTGTTCGACCGCGGCTTTCGCCGCCGAATACACGGCGAAACCCGGTGCGGCCCGGTGTGCCTCGATCGTGGTGATGTTGACGATGCTGCCGCCGCGACCGCCCGCCCGGATTCGCGGTACGGCCAGCGCGCAGGCGTGCAGCACGTGGGTGAGATTGCTGCGCAGCAGCGCCTCCCAGCCGTTGGGGCGGGTGTCGGTGAACGGAGCGCGGAAGGTGCCGCCGACGACGTTGACCAGGATGTCGAGCCGGCCCCACCGCGTCTCGGCCGCGTCGAACACCGCGGCCAGCCGGTCGGGATCGCGAACGTCGCCGTGGACGACGACGCCATCGCATCCCTGCGTGTCCAGTGCCGCGCGCATCCGCTCCACGGCGTCGGCATCGATGTCGATGATCGCCGGGCGCACCCCGTTGGCGGCCAGATCGGTGGCGATCGCGTGACCGAGACCGCCTGCGCCGCCGGTGATCACGGCGACCGTGCCGGCCAGGCCTGCGCGCTGTTCGAACCAGCCCGTGGTCATCGCAGGTAGGTGGCGCCGAAGGCGTCGAGGAAGTCGGTGGTCGCCGCGTGGTCGGCGGTGCGGCTGGACACCACGAGCCAGGTGACGCCCGCCTTCTCCAGTTCGGCGAAGGCCTCGAGGTGGCGATCGGCCGCTGCCGGGTCGAGCAGATCCGGGTCGTGGTAGGAGTAGAGCACGTCGAGATCGCCACTGCGCCCGGCGGATTCGGCGCGCGCCCGCACCTCGGTGATCTGTGCGGCGAGCTGCGCGTGTGATTCGAGCGCAGGGGTGCGGGCGGTGGCGCTGAGCGTGGCGCCGCCGGACATCGGCATCCAGCCCTGGGCGCGGGTCGCGGCGCGCCGGCGGCTGGCGGCGGAGTTGCCACCGATCCAGATCGGAATGGGATCCTGCACCGGCCGCGGCCGGGCGATCACCTCCCGGGCATCGAAATGCCGGCCGCGATAGCTGAACGGCTCGCCGCGCCAATGCAGCGGCAGCACCTCGAGCGCCTCGTCCAACAGGACGTTGCGTTCCTCGAAATCGACTCCCAGCGCGTGGAATTCGCTCTTCTGATAGCCCGCGCCCACGCCCAGGATCAGCCGGCCGCCGGAGAGTTTGTCGACCGTCGCGGCGGCCTTCGCCAGCAGGAACGGATTGCGGTAGGGCGCGACCGCCAGATAGGTGAGCAGCCGCAGCCGTTCGGTCGCGGCCGCCACATAACCGAGCGCGACCAGTGAATCCAGGGTCTGGTGCCCGCCGTTGTCCAGCCAGCGTGCCCCGGGAATCGGGTGCTCGCTGAGTGACAGGCCGTGAAATCCGCACCGCTCGGCCGTGATCGCGACCTCGCGCAGTGGTCCGGCGTCGAGTACATCGCCGTCGGGTCCCCCGGTCTCCGGATAGTGAAAGATGAAACGCAGGCTCACACATCGAGAGTATCATTCTCGCGATTGCGTAATTAGATTCTCCGCACTGCTCGAACGGGAGGACTGCCGATGGGCGCCGCGCCGATGACTCCGGGCCGGTATGCCGAACGCTGTCCCGATCGGCTCGCGATCGTGATGGGCGAGAGCGGGGAGACGGTGACCTACGCGCAACTGGAACAGCGGTCGCGCGCCGGTGCGCAGGCCCTGCGCCGTCGCGGTCTCGCGGTCGGCGGCCATCTCGCGATCCTGGCCGAGAACACACGGTCGTTTCTCGAAATCGCCTGGGCCGCACAGCGGTGCGGTCTCTACTACACCGCGATCAACCGGCATCTGCGCGCGGGCGAGGTGCAGTACGTCCTCGACGACTGCGGTGCGACCGCGCTGGTCACCACGGCGGCGCAGGCCGAGGTGGTGACCGGGCTGGATCTGCGCCGAATCACGGTGAAGATCTGTGCCGCAGGCGATCTCGACGGTTTCGAACGGTACGACAACCTGCTCGCCGCCGAATCCGGCGACCGGCTGCCGGACGAATGTGAGGGCCGGGAGATGTTGTACTCCGGCGGCACCACCGGGCGTCCGAAAGGGGTGCGTAAACCGCTGCCGGCCACCGCACTCGGGGATCCGCAGGCGCCGCCGGTGCAGATCGCGCGCGGTCTGCTCGCCGCGGGGGCGTGCGAGGACGCGGTCTACCTGTCACCGGCTCCGCTGTATCACGCCGCGCCGCTGGTCTTCGCCATGTCGTGGCAGCGCCTCGGCGCCACCGTAATCGTGATGGAACGGTTCGATCCGCGCCGCTGCCTGGAACTGATCGAGCGCCACCGGGTCACGCACACCCAGATGGTGCCGACGATGTTCGTGCGCATGTTGCGGCTGCCCGACGCCGAGCGCCGCCGATACGACGTGTCGAGCCTGGTCGATGTGGTGCATTCCGCGGCGCCGTGCCCGGTGCCGGTCAAGCGGCAGATGATCGACTGGCTGGGACCGATCGTCAACGAGTACTACTCGGGCACCGAGGATATCGGCAACACCTACATCGGCGCGCGGGACTGGCTGACCCATCCGGGTTCGGTCGGCCGCCCGGCGCAGCCCTGTCATATCGTGGGCGCGGACGGGCGGGAGGTGCCGGTGGGTGATACGGGGGTCGTGTACTTCGAGGGCGGGCGGCCCTTCGCGTACCACAACGATCCCGAGCGCACGGCCGCCGCGGCAGGACCGCACGGATGGCGAACCCTCGGCGATATCGGCCGCCTCGACGAGGACGGTTTCCTGTATCTGACCGACCGGCTGTCGCACATGATCGTGTCCGGCGGTGTGAACATCTACCCGCAGGAGGCCGAGAATGTGCTCGCGGCCCATCCCGCGGTCCTCGACGTCGCGGTGATCGGCGTACCCGACCCCGAGATGGGGGAGGCGGTGAAAGCGGTCGTGCAACCGGTGGATTCGGCCTCCGCGGGCCCCGCACTGGCCGCCGAACTGATGGCCCTGTGCCGTGCCGAACTCGCCGGGTACAAATGCCCGCGCACCGTGGACTTCGCCGCCGAGCTGCCCCGCGACCCGAACGGCAAACTGTACAAACGACTACTGCGGCAACACTATTGGGATGGTCACGAGAGCCGGATCATTTGAGCTGCTCGCGTCCTCGCTCGATCACCCGCGCCCCGTATTCGGCCATGCGGGCGGTGCCGGGCGACCAGGTTTCGGCCATGACGCCCTCGAGCAGCTGCGCGCGGAGCTCGTCTTCGTCGGCCAGGGCGCGGTAGTGCCGCAGTAGTCGAATGACGGCCTCGCGGTCAGCGGCCAGTATCTCGGCGGCGAGGGAGTGCGTGAACGGCAGCAATTGCGCGTGGGGCACAACATGATTGACGAGCCCATAGGCGAGTGCGTCGGCGGCGGTGAGGAAATTGCCCGTCAGCGACAGTTCGACGGCCCTGCGCCGGCCGACCGTCCGGGTGAGTCCGACCGTGACCCCGCCGCCGGGCATCATGCCCATCCGGGCGTGGGTGTCGGCGAACCGCGCTCGCTCGGAGGCGATGAGAAAGGTGCACTGCAGGGCCAATTCCAGCCCGCCCGCGACGCATGCGCCGTTGATCGCGCCGATGACCGGTTTGTCGATCACCGGCAAAAATCGGAACAGGCCGTCGGCTCCGCGGCCCGGGCCCGAGCCCGGGGAGCGGGCGGGCCGGCCGGGCGTGTGCGCGGCGGCGGCGCCGATATCGATACCCGCGCAGAAGGCCGGATCGGCTCCGGTGACCACGACGGCACCCACATCGGGATCCGCGCCCGCGTCGGCGACCGCATCCCACACCGCGTCCATCAGCGCGTGGTCGAGCGCATTGCGGACCGCCGGACGGTGCAGCGTCACGGTCGTGATGCCGCCCGCGTGCTCGACGACGACCAAGGGCTCGGCCATGCGCTGCTCCATTCGAATCAGAACGTCCATCTTTATCTATGAGAATAATGTTCTCATCGTGAAATGGGAGGTGCCCCGTGCGAATCGACACCACGATCGGCGCGCTGGACGACGCCGCGGCGCGAGTTCGCGCACTCGAAGGGCTCGGCTTCGACGGGGTCTGGGCGGGTGAGATGAACGGTGACCCGTTCCTGTCCCTCGCCGTCGCGGCGCAGTGCAGCGACCGTATCGGCCTGGGCACCTCCGTCGCCGTGGCGCTCGCCCGTTCGCCGATGACCGTGGCCTACGCCGCCGACGACCTGCAGCGCTTCTCCGGTGGACGGCTGCGCCTGGGCCTCGGCTCGCAGGTGCGCGCGCATATCGAACGGCGCTTCGCGATGCCGGCCGATCGTCCGGCCGCGCGGATGCGCGAATACGTCCTGGCGTTACGGGCCATCTGGGCGCACTGGCACGAGGGCGCGCCGCTGGCATTCGAGGGCGAATTCACTCGGCATACCCTGATGCCGCGCGACTTCGTCCCGCCCGCACACGATTTCGGCGCGCCGCCGATTCTGCTCGCGGGTGTCGGGCCGGCCATGACCCGCGTCGCGGCCGAGGTCGCCGACGGCTTCATCTGTCACGGCTTCACCACCGCCCGCTGGATCCGCGAACGCACCCTGCCCGCGCTCGGCGCTGCCGCGATGCGCGACGACTTCGAGCTCGTCGCAACGCCTTTCGTCGTCACGGGCACCGGTGAGCAGATCGATCGCGGTGTCGCGACGCTGCGGCGCCGGCTGGCCTTCTACGCCTCCACACCCGCCTATCGTCCGCTGTTCGACCTGCACGGCTGGGGCGGGGTGAATGCCGAACTGACCGCGCTGTCGAAAGCCGGGCGCTGGGATCGGATGGCGGAGTCGATCACCGACGACATGGTCGAGGCTTTCGCCGTCGTGGCCGCGGTGCAGGACCTGCCGGAGCGGCTGGCGGCCCGCTTCGGTGGCCTGCTCACCCGGCTCTCGTTCGCACCGCCCCGCGATATGCCGGCCGACGAGGTGGCCGATCTGGTCCGGCGGATCCGGCAGGCCTGCGACACATGACGGATCAGTCCGGGCGCGGCCACGGCCGGCCGTCGAGGCGCTCGATATCGGTGTTGAGCCGGCGCAGATAGGTCGCGAAGTCGGCGACGTCGGCGGCGGGCCAGGTGTGCAGCACGCGGTCGAGGCTCGCGACCGTGGCGGCCACGGTCTGCTCCAGCCGGCGGGCACCCGCCTCGGTGACCCGGAACTTGCGGGCCGGGCCCCCGTCCGGATCGGCGATGCGGTCCACCAGCCCGGCGCGCACCAATGCCGCCGTCTGCCGGTTGAGCGTGGAGGTGTCGAGACCGAAGGCGGCGCTGAGCTGACCGATCGACATCGGCCCCTGCATCGTCAGCCGGCTCAGTAGGACATAGGCGCTGCGCTCGAGACCGCACCGATCGCGCCGGCTCATCTGATAGCGGCTGAGCAGCATGGTCTCGAATTCGACCGCCGCGATGGGTCGTTCCACGGCGCCCTCCTCTCGTGCGCGACCGAGACGGGTATCACAGCTCGCGCGGGTACACCGTCGAATGCCTCATGGGCCGTGACGTCGACGCTGCTGGTCGCGGCGCCGGCCTCGGCCATCCCGGTGCGGCGCCCGAGAGCGCCCGCCACCGCCGTCGAGGTCGCCGAACCGGTCACGGCACGGGCCTGAGGCGCTGGTCGGCCGGGTCAACCGGCCGACCAGCCGCCGTCCACCGGCACCACCGCGCCGTTGATGAACGAGGCGGCGTCGGAGGCGAGGAACACGGCGACCTCGGCCATCTGTTCGGGTTCGGCGATACCGCGCATCAGCGACATCACCGGCTGCAGCCGGGTCACCCCATCGAGATCCCATTCCGGGGTGGGCCCGGCGACACCGGTCATCGTCGGGCCGGGCAGGATCGCATTGCAGCGGATGCCGTCCCCGGCATGGATCCAGGCCACGTTGCGGGTCAGCCCCACCACTCCGTGTTTGGCGGCGGTATAGGCGATTCCCGCCGCGCCGCCACGGATTCCGGCCTCGGAGGCGGTGTTGACGATCGAACCGATGCCCTGGTCGAGCATATGGGGCAGCACCGCGCGGGTCATGAGGAAGGTGCCGGTGAGATTGACCGCGACGGTGCGTTCCCAGGTGGTCACCGGGGTGTCGGCCGGCAGGGCCATCTTGTCCATGATTCCGGCGTTGTTGCACAGCACGTCGATGCGGCCGAAGGTGTCCATCGCGGTGCGGGTCGCGCGGGCGACGTCGATTTCGTCGGAGATGTCGACGACTACCGGAATCGCGGCCGCGCCGATCTCCGCGGCGGTACCCTGGGCGCCGTCGGAACTGATATCGGCGGCCACGACCATGGCGCCGCATTTGGCGAATGCGATGGCCATGGCCCGCCCGATTCCGGAGCCGGCCCCCGTGACGATGGCCACCCGATTGTGAAAGTTGCTGGTGCTCAACGGTGTTCCCTCCTCGGTGCGCTGCGGGGCCGCCGGCACGTGTCGACGTCGCCGTTTCAACCGGACATCACTGTCCGGTTGGTAGTGTAGGCCGGTGACCGAGCAGCGTCGAGTGAATCGTGGACCCGGCGCGGCCGCCGCCAATCGAGCGGCTCTGATCGCCGCGGCCCGCGAGGTGTTCGCCGAATCGGGTTTCGAGGCGCCGCTGAATCTGATCGCGCGCCGCGCGGGAGTGGGGCAGGGCAGTCTGTATCGGCACTTCGCCGACCGGGAATCGCTCGCGCTGGCGGTCTTCGAGGACAATGTGGTGGGACTGGAAGCCTATGCGGCACAGGCGGATACCGAATTGGATCAGCTTCTGGAGCGGATCGTGGACCAGGTGGTCACCTCGATCGCGTTCGTCGAATTGATCGATCCGTCGCTGACCGACGGGCGGCTGGCGCGGATGAGCAGCCGGGTGGCGGCACTACTGGGGGACCATCTCGACAACGCCCGGGCGTGCGGCCGTGTTCGCCCCGATCTGACGTGTCAAGACCTCATGCTCGCGTTGGCGATGCTGGCCGCACTGCTGACGCGGGCGGAGGCGGAGGAACGCCGGGTGCTGGCCGCCCGCGGGTGGTCGCTGATCGAACAGGGGTTGCGAGCCTGATGGGCATCAACCGGACCGGACGGCGGAGCTGTCGTCTCGACCGAACGGCGCCGCGGAGATGGCGGCGTCGAGTACGCCGAGGCTGCCGCCGAGTTCGGCGGTGAGGGCGCGGACCACCGCGACGTCCTTGCGCAGGAATTCGCCCACCGCGTCGCCGAATTCGGTGACGGACTTCTTCGCGGCGATGCTGGTCACGACACGTCCGGAGGAACTGGCATGCGGCAGCGCCGACAGCAGAGCCGCCTCCGTGACGCCCAACTGGCCCGCCAGTCGCACCGCCGCGGCGACCAGTCCCGCCTGCGCCGCGAACAGCGCGTTGTTGACCAGCTTCACCCGCTGGCCCGCGCCGAGCGCGCCGACGTGCAGGATCGGATCGGCGTAGGCGGACAGCACCGGCCGCAGATCGGCGGCGGTCTCGTCGTCGGTGCCGAGGAAGACCGTCAGCGTACCCACGGCGATATCGTGCGGTCCGCCGCTGACCGGTGCGTCGGCCACCCGCACAGCATGCGACACCGCCTGTGCGGCAACGGCGTGCGCGGTGCGCGGATCGCCGGTCGTGTGCAAGGCCAGAATCGACCCGGGGGGCATGGCTGCGGACAGTTCGCCGTCGAGACAGACCTCGCGCACCTGATCGTCGGAGAACAGGCACATCAGCACCGCGTAAGCCCCGGCGGCGGCCTCGGCGGGGGTGTCCACCGCGCGGGCGCCCGCCTCGGTCACCGCGTCGCGAACCTCGCTGCGCCGCACCGCGACCCGGACCTCGTGCCCGGCCGCGGCGAGGCGCCGCACCATCGGCAGGCCCATCCGCCCGGCGCCGACGAATCCGATCCGCATCCCGGTCACCGCCGCTGATTCATCAGCGCCAGGGTGGCGTCCGCGGCGGTGAGGACGACGCCGGGATCGGCCCCCGCCGCATCGGCCAGGCTAGCCACCAGGGAGACGTCCTTGCGCAGCAGCGCACCGGCGTACTGGGCCAGCCGATCGAGGCTCACCCCGGCGTCGACGATGCGCCCGAGCGCGAAACTGTTCGCGGTGCCGTGCGCGATCACCTCGCCCAGCCGCGCCGGATCCACGCCCAGGCCCGCGCCCAGGGTGAAGGTGCTCATCGCGGTCGCGAGGTTCGCGGTGAACAGCAGATTGTTGAGCAGCTTGGTGACCTGTCCGGAGCCGACCTCGCCGAGATGCACCACCGGGTCGGCGTAGCTGTCGAATACGGGCCGGCAGCGCTGCACGACCTCGGCGTCACCACCGGCCATCACCAGCAGCCGCCCGGCCTCGGCCGCCGGCCCGCCGCCGCTGACCGGCGCGTCGATCAGCGAGATGTTCTGCACCGCAGCGGTTTTCGCAAGTTCGCGGCAGGTGTCGGGATGTACCGTGCTGTGCACGGCCACCACACCGCCCGCGGACATCCCCGCGAGCACGCCGTGTTCGCCGGTGAGGACCTCGCGCACGTCGTCGTCGCCGACCACGCAGACACAGACCAGATCGCTGCCGGCGCCCAGTGCCGCCGGCGTCTCGGCGGTCGCCGCGCCGGACTCCGCGAACGGCTCGAGGGTGGCGGCCCGGCGGGCCCACAGCGTCGTCGGATATCCGGCCGCGATGATGCGCCGCGCCATGGGGCCGCCCTGACTGCCCAATCCGATGAATCCGACTCGCATATCCGTACCTCTTCCGTCGAATGCCGCTGTCACGCCGTGGTTTCCGGCTGCTGCGCGGGAGCCGGTGCCGGACGCCAGAAGGTCGCCAGCAGCCCGGCCGTCGCGACCACGGCCACCCCCGCCGCGATCGCACCGCCCGCCCAGCCCACGACCTCGATATCGGTGGCGTGGTCGGGCGAGAGCCATCCGGGGCCCAGCATGGCCGTGGCCAAGGCGGTGACCGCGAGCACCAGCACGTACTCGTAGCCCTCCTTGAAGACGAAGAATCCGTTGGGGCGATGCGCCAGCAGCCCCGCCACGAGCATCACCGAGATGATCGCCGCACACGCCAGCGGCGTGAACAGGCCCACGATCAGCAATGCGCCCGCACCGATTTCGGTGACGACACTCAGCCAGGCCTGCAGGATGCCGTTGCGCAACCCGAGCCCGGCGAACCAGCGGGCGGTCCCGTCGATGCGACCACCGCCGCGCCAATGGTTGTAGCCGTGCGCGATCATGGTCGCGCCGACCACCAGGCGCAACAGCAGCAGTGCCACGTCGGCGACATCCATCTTCGCCTCACCTTCCGGGCCGCGTACCGTCGGCCCCGTCGAATTGGGTTGCAGAGCAGGAGAACCCGTCACCGGCGGCGAGCAGGCACTCCTCGGCGAAGGCCAGCACCCCCAGGTGGTAGGCGCGCGCGGAACGGCCCACGCTCAGGTTGTGCCCGCTGCCCGGCTGCCGGTTGAGTACCACTCGGGGCGCCGCGGTGAACGCCGTGCCGGCATGCGCCATCCCGTCCGGGTCGTTGCGCCACACCCGTTCGTGATCGCCGAGGGTGAAGCGCACCGGCACGCGGATCCGACCGGCGAGGGCCGGGAATTCGGTATCGGCCCAGTCGGTGACGGTCGCCGCTTCCAGCCGGGGTCCGTTCGCGGCGATCGCCGCGCCGCCGACCAGGTCGGGCGGATACAGCCGGGCCGGTTGCCAGAGCAGTTCGTTGAGTCCACGCGGTCGCGCACCGGGCCCGTGCGGCCCGGACAACATCGTCGCGGCCGCGGCGCTGTATTCGCGTCCGGTACCGGCTACTTCGAGGCCCAGCAGGTCGCGGCCGCGATCGTCGGCGGCCATCCGCAGGGCCAGCTCGCACCCGGCCGAGTGGGCGATCAGCAGTATGCCCGCATCGCGCGCCTCGGGAAGCAGTTGTGCCACCGCCGAATACATCAGGTCGACGCGCCGCCGCGGATCCCACAGCCGATCGGCGTGCGGTGCCGACGCACCGTAGCCCGGCCGGTCCAGCGCCAGCACGGTGAAGCCGAGGTCGCGGGCGGTGTGCAGCAGCGACAACTCGGGGTGTCCCGGACAGTCGAAGTAGACCGAGGTGGTAGCGCCGCCGTGCAGCGCGACCAGCACCGCACGCGGCTCTCGCGCCCGCATCAGAAGTCCCGACACCGCGATCCCGCCTGCCTCGGTCACCACCCGCTCCGGTGCCGTGGAGGAACGGTGTGCACCGAGTAGATGCGGCAGTCCGTCGGACGCGGCAGCGATGGGTATGGACGCGCTGTGCTGTGCTCTCGGGCGGGGTGTCGCGGCCGCCACATGGAGATGCCGCGCGGTCCGTGCATGATGGTGCTCCGCCGCTGCCGGCAGCCGGCCGTCCGCCTCCGGCGTGCCGGTCTGCTTCGCTGCCGGCGTGATGGGCCGGCTCGCTGCTGGGGCGGGCTGCTCCGCGGCCGCGGTCATCGCTCGCTCCGCAGCAGCAGCACGCCGCTCGGAGTCAACCCACCGCTGCTCGTGACCGCCACCCGCGCGCCGGCGACCTGACGCGGCCCGCATTCACCGCGCAGCTGGGCGACCGCCTCGTGGATCAGGCCCATGCCGTGGGTGCGTCCGTGCGAGAGCTGCCCGCCGTGGGTGTTGAGCGGCAGAAGTCCGTCGCGCGCGATGTTCTTACCGCCGTCGAGGAAGTCCTTCGCCTCGCCGATCTTGCAGAAGCCCAGTGCCTCGATCCAGGACAGGCAGTTGAAGCTGAAGCCGTCGTAGAGTTCGGCGACGTCGACGTCCTCGGGCCGCAGATCGGTGCGCGACCACAGATGCGCCGACTGCCCGAGCACCTGCGGTTCGTGGGTGAGGGTGCTCTGGTCCCACTCCACCCGCTCCAGGATCTGAGTGCCCACGGCCTCCACGTACACCGGGGGTTTGGCCAGATCGGCAGCGGCATCGGCGGCCGAGACGATCACCGCCACCGCGCCGTCGCAGGGCACGTCGCAGTCGTAGAGGCCGAACGGACTGGTCACCGGCCGTGCCGACAGGTAATCGTCCATGGTGAGCGGATCCCGGTACACCGCAGTGGGATTCAGCGCGGCATTGGCACGCTGGTTCAGCGCGATCCAGCCCAGCGTCTCCTTGGTCGTGCCGTAGCGATGGAAGTGCCGCTGCGCGTTCTGGGCGAGGGTGTGCGCCGCGGAGGTCGCCCCGAACGGCAGCTGCCAGCTGGGGGTGCGGCCACCGCCCAGCGGTGCCGTCGCACCGGCGCGGATCAGTTCGTTGTAGGTGGCCTCCCACACCGTCCGGAAGCACAGCACGTGCCGGGCCAGTCCACCCGCGACGGCCAGCATCGCCGCGATCACCGAGCCACCCGGCCCGAAGGTTTCGATGCCGCCGTTGTACCAGACCGGCCGCAGCCCCAGCGCCGACTCGAGGGCGGTCACCCCGCCCTCACCGAATCCGCCGACGTTCCCGCCGCCCGGGTACGAGGAGATTCCGTCGATATCGGCCATCGTGAGCCCGGCGTCCGCGATCGCGCGTTCACAGGCCTGCACGGTCAGCGCCAGCGGGGGAACCATCAGCCGCCGTCCGATCTCGGACATTCCGATGCCGGTCAGCGCCACCCGATCCTCGAATTTGGCGGCGGAGACCCGAGGCCGGACGTGCTCGGCGAAGCGGTCGGGGTCGATCTCGTCGGCCGGCAGCGGTGCCGGCTCCGGTTGTTCGGCCGTGGGCCGGAACAACGGAAGCCACACGTCCTCGTGCTGTTCGAACACCACCTCCATCCGCATACCGAGCACCAGGTCGGCGGCGTCGCAGCCGATGACGGTGGTGGTCAGGCGAATTCGCGGATCCTCCACCAGCGCGACCTGCCCGACCACATACGGCGGTGGCAGCCCCGGCAGTCCGAACCGCTCGTTGTGCGTGAAGCCGATGAGCGTCGCCACACCGGAGACTTCCCGCACCCCCATCTCGGTGCCCCGGCAATAGCGGCACACCGGCTGCGGCGGATGGATCAGCTCGGCGCAGGTCCGGCACTGCTGGATGCGCAGCCGATCGTCGGCGCCGGCGGTCCAGAAGAACTCGTTCTGCGCGGTGAGTTGCGGTAGCGGCCGCCCGGACGCGGTGGTCACCTCACGCCTCCTGCTTGTCGGTGCGAAATGCGAATTCGGCTGTGCGCGAGGCTCAGTGGATGTCGGCCTGTTCCTTGCGGGCGGTCACCGGCGCCGCGAGCTGTTGCTCCTCGCAGATCGCCTGCAACTTCTCCAGCGTCGCGTCGAGCCCCTCGCCCAGCCGCGGGCCCGGGGTGAAGGTCGCCGGCAGATGCCGCATGCCCTGGATGACGGCGATGGTGTCGTAGTGCACCGTGGTGTCGGGGTCGCAGCGGTAGTCCGGCATCCGGTCCAGCACCGCGAGCAGCATCCGCTTGAATACCGTGCGGGCCAGATTGGAGCCGATGCAGCGGTGGATCCCGAGCCCGAAACTGTAGTGCCGGTTGCGATGCCGGTCGAGGATGATCTCGTTGGGGTCCTCGAAGATCGACGGATCGCGGTTGGCCATCGCCCACGACAACCACAGCCGATCGCCCTCGGCGAATCGTGTGCCGACCACCTCGCAGTCCTCGGCGATGGTGCGGCCGTCGCCCGGGGCCGGCGTGTAGTACCGCAGGAATTCCTCGGTCGCCGAATCGAGCAGGGTCTCGCGTTCCGCGCTGAGGATTTCGCGCTGGTCCGGATGCTCCGACAACCATTCCAGCGAATGCGCGGTGAGCGCCGTGGTGGTGTCGAAACCGCCGCCGATGATCAGTGCCAGCATGCCGAGCATCTCGAGGTCGGGCAGTTGGGCGCCGTTGACCTTCGCCCGCACCACCGCGTCGATCATGCCCGGCCGCGGATTCTCCTTGATCTCGATCAGGTTGTTGAGCAGATCCAGGCCCATCTCCCGGTGCATCGCGGTGATCCGCTCGATATCCGGGGAATCGGGCGGGGTGTAGACCGCGGCATGGACCGGTTCGTTGTAGACCGTCCACTTCTTCAGCGGAATGCCGAGCATCGCCAAGGTGAGAACGGCGGGAACGATATTGGCCAGATCGTCGACGAAGTCGATGCGGCCGGATTCGATCTTCTCGTCGATCGCCGCGCGCACGACCTCGTCGATGAACGGAATCCAGCGGTTGACCGCCGCCGGGGACAGATACGGGTTGAGCGCCGACCGCAGTTCACGATGCTCGGGCTCGTCCATCTCCAGGATCCCGCCCCGGATGGCGGCGGCGCGTGGCGGTTTCGGAATCGAAATCCCTTGATAGCCACGGCGTTCCCCGGCGGTGTCGTGATCGTTGGACACGTAGGGGCAGCGGGCGAGTTCGAACACCTCGCGGTTGCCGGCGGCGACCCAGTGGCCACCGTAGGTGTCCGACCAGGCGATCGGGCAGTGCTGCTGCATGTCCTGGGTGATGGACAGGAAATTGTCGCGATACTCCGGGGCGTACCGGTCGAACGAGTACTGCGGTTGTTTCCGCTCGTCGTCCGCCGGTCCGGCCTCGGTGATGTTTTCGGCGGTCACGGCGTTCCTCTCAGGTGATGGTGATCGCTCGTTCCGGGCACGACTGGGCGGCCTCGCGGACCTGTTCCTCCTGATCCGGGGGAACGTCCTCGCTGACCGCCGAGGAGTGGCCGTCGATTTCACTGAGTACGAACGACTTCGGAGCGACCATGGCGCACAGGGTGTGTCCCTGGCAGCGCTCCGGATCGACGCGAACCTTCACGGTGTCTCCCCTTAGATGTGATAGTCGTACCACTTGAGGTATCCGCCGGCGTCCACCCGCATCTGCATGCCGGTGACGTAGCGGGATTCGTCGGAGGCCAGGAACAGCACCATGTTGCTGGTGTCCTCCGGCTCGATCCACGGCACCGGCATGGCCTGCTGCACATGGAACGCGGGCTGCGCGTCCTGCAGGGTCGGCTTCTCGAGATCGGGCCGGAACGAGCGGTACATGGGCTCGCTCTGCAACATGTTCGTATTGCAGTTGGTCGGATGGATGACATTGGCGCGGATATTGCGCGCGGCGATATGCGTCGCCAATTCGTGCATGTACATCGACAATCCGCGCTTGGCGACCATATAGGCGATGCCGCCGGGATCCTTGCCGGGCTGATCGACCTTGGCCACATCCATCAACGCCGCGGTCGAGCCGGTGGCGATGATCGAGGCGCCGGTGTCCAGATACGGCAGTGCGGCGTGCACGGTGTTGATCACGCCGATCAGGTTGGTGTCGATGACGTCGGTCCAGGCCTGCCACTGCGGTTCGCCCTTCATGCCGGCGATGCCGGCCTGGGCCACCACGACATCCAGATGCCCCAGCTCGTCGACGCCGCGTTTCACCGCGTCGCGCAGCGCGGCGATATCGCGGACGTCGGCCTGCACGGCGACGATCCGGCGGCCGGTCTTCTCCACCAGTCGTTCGGTTTCCTCGAGGTCTTCCGGCCGCGCCATCGCATAGCCGATGGTCTCGATGTCCTTGCAGATGTCGACGGCGATGATGTCGGCGCCCTCGGACGCCAGCTTCACCGCGTGACTGCGGCCCTGCCCTCGTGCGGCACCGGTGACGAGGGCGACTTTGCCTTCCACGCGTCCCACTGGTGGTCCTTTCGGTTGTGTTGTGCCTCAGCGCGTTTCGCGCCGGTTAGGTATTGCGGCCGCCGTTGACGCCCAGGATCTGGCCGGTGATGTAGCCGGCTTCCTCGGAGACGAGGAACGCGCAGGCGGCGGCGATGTCCTCGGGCCGGCCGACCCGGCGGACCGGGGTGCGGGCGATGTGGTCCTCGATGGATCCGCCGAGCAGCTGGGCCTGTTCGGTCTTGCGCAGCATCGGTGTATCGATGAACCCGGGCGGGACCGCGTTCACGGTGATGCCCTCCGGGCCGAGTTCCAGGGCCAGCGATTTCGTCAGTCCGTTGACCGCCGACTTCGCCGAGACGTAGTGCGACATGAAGGGTTGCCCGGAATGGGTGCTGGAGGAGGAGATGTTGACGATCCGGCCCCACTGCGCGGCGCGCATATCGGGCAGGACGGCCTGAATGCTGTGGAAGACCCCGTGCAGGTTCACCGCGATGGTGCGTTCCCACTGCTCGAAGCTCAGGTTGGCGAAGCGGCGGTAGCCTTCGGCGCCGGCGGAGTTCACCAGCACCGTCACCGGGCCCAGTTGTTCCCGGATCGCGGTGAGCGCGGCGTCGATCTGGGCGCGGTCGGTGACATCGGCGGTGTGGTCGAATTCGGACTCGCCGGGTTTGATGTCGAGAGTGGCCACGCGAAAGCCGTCGGCGCGCAACCGATTCGCCACGGCCAGTCCGATGCCGGACCCGCCCCCGGTGACCACCGCTGTTCTCACGCCCACGGTTCGGCTCCCGCGATCGTGGTGCGGTGCAGTTCGCGTTCGGAGCTCGCGTCGTAGTGCAGGGCGCGGTGCAGGATTCCGGTGTTGTCCCACACCACCAGATCACCGACCGACCAGTCGTGGGTGTAGGAGAAGCGCGGCTGAGTCGACCACTCCAGGAGTTCGTCGAGCAGTGCGCGGCTCTCGGCCGCGTCCATGCCCACGATGTGGTCGGCGGTGGCGCCGATGACCAGTGAGCGGCGGCCGTCCCGGCGTTGCCACACCAGCGACGTTTCGTGCGTGGGCAGGTGGCGCCAGTCGGCGACCTGCTCGGCGGTCGGGTCGGGGTGCACGAGGCGCTGGGAGGCCTCGAAGCTGTGCACGACGCGCAGGTTGTCGTAGCGCTTGCGTTCGGCCTCGGACAGTCCTTCGTAGGCGGCGTAGGTGCTGGCGAACTGGGTGCCGCCGCCTTCCATCGCCACATGCCGCGCGGTGAGCACGGTGGCCTTGGCCGGCACGTCGTTGGTGGTGTCGTCGATATGCCAGAAGAAGGTGCCCTCGAGATATTTCGCGGCCCGGTTCTTCTCGGGATCCAGTGTGATGGTGAAGATTTCGCGGCCACCGGGAGCGAGCACCGTGCCCAGGCGCCGGCAGAACGCCAGCTGGGCTTCGTCGTCGAGATGCAGTCCGCGGACCACCAGGACGCCGCGCCACTTCAGGGCCTCGAGGCACCGGCTGATCACCGTGTCGTCGTGCAGATCCTCGACCCCGGTGACCTCCACTCCGATGGTGGGGTTCAGCGCTGTCGTCTCAACCACAAGAATCTCCCTTCCAATTGTGAGAACCGTACTCTCGCTCGGCGTTTCTCCGCAAGGTTTCCCTGGATTCGCGCACGTTCCGAGGGTGACCGGGTAACGGCGGCGATCGGTGGGACGCGTTCGGCCATTGCTGGGGCCGAACCTGCTCGGATACATTATTCTCCATTGTTGAGAATGGAATTTCCATAGACGAGGAGACGGGATGCCACAGGGCAACGCGACGGCCGGCGACGGGCGCGCCGTCACCAGACGAATGCTGATCGACGGTGAACTCGTCGCGGGGGAGCGCAGTTTCGCCTCACTCAATCCGGCCACCGGAGAGATCTACGGGTACGCGCCCGAGGCGAGCATCGCCGACACCGAGGCGGCGATCGCGGCCGCGCGCCGGGCCTTCGACACCACCGACTGGTCCACGAACACCGAATTCCGCGCGCACTGCCTGGAGCAGTTCTACGCGGCACTGCGCGCCAACGTCGAAGACCTGCGCGAGCTGACCATCGCCGAGGTCGGCGCGACCCGGATGATGACCCACGCCAATCAGCTCGAGACACCGTTCGAGATCGTGAAATACTTCGCCGGTCTCACCCGCACCTACCCGCGCACCGAGGAACTCGGCGAGGTGGAGGACCGCGGCCGAATGCACCGTCGCTGGGTGGAGCGCGAGGCCTCCGGTGTGGTCGCGGCGATCGCGGCCTACAACTATCCGCATCAGCTGGCGCTGGCGAAACTGGCGCCGGCGCTGGCCGCCGGTTGCACCGTGGTGCTCAAGGGCGCCCCCGATACGCCGCTGGCCACACTGGCGCTCGGCGAGGTGATCGCGGAGCATACCGACATCCCGGCGGGGGTGGTGAACGTGCTGTCCGGATCCGATGTCGAGGTGGGCAGGACGCTGACCACTCATCGCGATGTCGACGTCGTCAGCTTCACCGGATCGACCGCGGTGGGCCGCCAAATCATGTCGGCGGCCGGCGATTCGCTCAAACGCGTCTTCCTGGAACTGGGCGGCAAATCCGCGATGGTCGTGCTCGACGACGCCGATTTCGGCACCGCCGCGATGTTCGGCGCCTTCAGCATCTGCAGCCACGCCGGGCAGGGCTGTGCGATCACCACGCGCATGCTGGTGCCGCGCGAGCGCCACGACGAGGTGGCCGAGATGGTCGCCGGATTCATGTCCAAGGTCAGCTACGGCGACCCGGGCGATCCGAAAAACTATATGGGCCCGCTGATTTCGGAACGCCAGCGCGACAAGGTGCACGGTCTGGTGCAGCGCGCGGTGGAGGCCGGCGCGAAACTGGTGTGCGGCGGGGAGAAGGTCGACCCCGGCTACTTCTACGCCCCGACCCTGCTCGCGGGCGTCGACCCGGACAGCGAGATCGCCCAGGAAGAGGTGTTCGGGCCGGTACTGGCCCTGATCCCGTTCGACGACGACGAGGATGCGGTTCGCATCGCCAACAACTCCGTCTACGGGCTGTCGGGCGGCGTGTTCTCCGCCGACGAGGACCGGGCGCTGGCGGTGGCGCGGCGCATCCGCACCGGAACGATGAGTATCAACGGCGGCAACTACTTTCATCCCGATGTGCCGTTCGGCGGCTACAAGCAGTCGGGCATCGGCCGCGAGATGGGTGTGGCCGGGATCGAGGAATTCCTCGAGCAGAAGTCCTTCGCAGCGGTGGTGGCGTGATGAGCGGCGGCAAACCCCTGGACGGCATCCGCGTCCTCGAGGTCGCGATGTACGGGTTCGTCCCCTCGGCCGGTGCGGTACTGGCCGAATGGGGGGCGGATGTGGTGAAGGTGGAACACGCCCGCACCGGTGATCCGCAGCGCGGGTTGCGCCAGATCGGCCGCTTGAAGGTCGAGGGCGATCCGAATCCCAATATCGAGCACGCCAATCGCGGCAAACGCAGTATCGGACTGGACATGTCGGTCCCCGAGGGGCGCGAGGTGATCTACGAGCTGGCGAAGACGGCCGATGTGTTCCTCACCAGCTTCCTGCCGCAGGCGCGCGCCAAATTCGGCATCGATGTCGACGACATCCGCGCGGTGAAGCCGGACATCGTCTACGCACGCGGCAGCGCGCTGGGACCGCGCGGTGAGGAATCGACCAAAGGCGGTTTCGATATGACCGCGTTCTGGTGCCGTGGGTCGGTCGCCGCGACCATCACCCCGGAGGGGATGGACGGGCTCATCTCCCCGCCCGGTCCGGCCTTCGGCGACACCATCTCCGGCACGAATCTGGCCGGCGGTATCGCGGCGGCGCTGCTGAAACGCGAACGGACCGGCGAACCGTCGGTGGTCGACGTCTCGCTGCTGGGCAGCGGCCTGTGGTCCATGGGCCACACCATCGCGCTGTCGGCACATCTGCGGCAGCCGCTGATCGCGCCCGCACCCGGTTCGCACGGGGCGCCGACCAATCCGCTGTCGGGCCTCTACGAGACCGCCGACGGCCGCTTTCTCTCGCTGGTCATGTTGCAGCCCACCAAGTTCTGGGCCGACGTCATGCGCCACATCGACCGGCCGGAGCTGGCCGACGATCCCCGCTTCGCCACGGCGGAGTCGATCGCCGCCAATACCGAAGCGGGCGTGGCGATTCTGCGTGAGGCGATCGGGCAGCGCACCCTCGCCGAATGGACCGAGAAACTCGCCACCATGGCCGGGCCGTGGGCGCCGGTGCAGGACAGCCTGCAGGTCGGCTCCGATCCGCAGATCCGCGCCAACGACTACCTGGTGCAGGTCGGCAGCCTCGAAATGGTCGCCAACCCGGTGCAATTCGATCTCGCCGCACCCGATACCGGGCCCGGGCCGGAATTCGCGGCGCACACCGAGGAAGTGCTGCTGGAGCTGGGATTGGACTGGGATCGCATCATCGCGCTCAAGACCGCCGGCGCCATCACGTAGTTTCGCCCGCAGGAAGGCTGACATGCCCTGTGTCGCATCGATCGGAACCTATCTGCCCTGCTGGGGCGGACCGCGCGGCCGTGTGCCCGGCGCGGACGAGGACGCGGTGACCCTGGCCGTGGAGGCCGGGCGGGCCGCCCTCTCGGGCGCCCCGCGTGCCACCGCGTATGTCGAGCGCGTCGTCGTGGTGAGCCGGGATCTGCCGTTGCTGGAGAGCAGCAATGCCGCGGTGCTGCTGGCCGGACTGGGTTTGGATCCCGAGCTCGAGGTGATCGAACGACTCGGCGGCGCGCCCGCGACACTGGACGCGCTCAGCTCCGCCCGCCCGCGCACGCTGATCATCGGCGTCGACCTGGATCCGGCCGGTGCGGCCGCGGCGCTGGTCGCCGAGCGCGGACTGGCGGTGCGGACCGCGGCCCGGGTGGCGCGCAGTCTGCCGGTGCGCACCCGCAACGCCACCGGCGATGTCCACGATTACGGTGATCCGCGGCTGCTGCACGAGCGCGGCCTGCTCGCCTCGCTGGCCGCGGCGTGGGTGGATACGCCGGTGATCGTGTCGGGCGTCGACCACGAGCAGGCGGCCCACCTGTGCGTCGGTGACCCACCACGATTGCCGACGACGGGGGCCGGGTCGAGCCTGTTCGCCCTCGCGGCACTGGCCGACTGGGGACAGACGGGGCTGCTCGTCGGGGTCGAGCAGGCCAGTCTGTCGGGGGTCACGGTCTCCGCGGGGCCGGTGCGGGTATACCGGCGCGAGCCCGCGGTGCGAGCCGAACCGGAGGCGGTCGCGGTACCCGGTGCCGACATCCCGATCTCGCTGGCCGCCTACGAGCGGGCCTTCGAGGCCAAGGTGCGCTGGGAGGCCGGTCGCCACCCGGGCCGCGACGAATTGGATTTCCCGCCGCGCTATCGCCTCGGTGACGACGGCCGGCTCAGCACGGACTACACGCTGATTCCGCTGCCGCGCACCGGAACCGTGTACACCGAGGTGACGGTGCACGTGCCGGTGCCCGGTCTGCGAACACCGTATTCGCTGGTGATCGTCGAACTCGACGAGGTGGACGTGCGGGCACTGGTCAAGGTCACCGGCACCGACCCCGGCACGGTCCGCATCGGCGACCGCGGCCGCATGGTCCTGCGCCGGGTCGCGGTGCGCTCCGGAGTGCCGGACTACGGGTACGCGTTCGAGCCGGACACGGAGGCGGCATGAGACATAATCGCGCAGCGCTCGTGGCGCCGACCGGGGTGCGGGCGCTCCCGCGAATTACGGAGGCGGCATGAGACGGGTGGCACTGGTCGGCGCCGGGATGACGCCGTTCGCCGAACATTTCGCGCTCGGGATCAAGGATCTGCTGCCGATGGCCTTCGCCGAATGTGCGGCGTCGGTGGACAAGGGGGTCGCGAAATCGGACCTGCAGGCGGCGTGGTTCGGGGCGATGGGCACCCCGGACGGGTTCCCCTCGGGCATTCTCGCCGACGTGCTCGGGGTGCCGGACCTGCCGGTCACCCGCGTCGAGAATTCGTGTGCCACAGGCAATGACGCGGTGCGCAACGCCCTGTTCGGCATCGCCTCCGGTGCCTATGATGTGGCGCTGGTGATCGGCGCGGACAAACTCCGCGAAACCGCCTCCAAGGACATGTTGTGGGAGTGGGAGGCGATGACCCGCGATATGGCGTGGGACTACCCGCTCGGCCTGATCGCGCCGGCCGGCTTCGCCCTGCACGTCGCTCGCTACCTGCACGAATCGCCCGCCGGACGCGAGCATCTGGGCATGATCGCGGTGAAGAACCACCGGCACGGCGTCTCGAATCCGAAGGCCCAACTGCGGCAAGAGATCTCCCTAGAGCAGGTCCTCAACGCGCCGATGGTGGTGGACCCGTTCGGCGTGTACGACTGCGCGCCGCAGAGCGACGGCGCCGCCGCGCTGATCCTCGCCGCGGAGGACGTGGTGGATCGCTACACCGATCGGCCGGTCTGGATCAGGGGAGTGGGTTTGGGCCTGGATTCGGTGATGCACCAGCACAAACGGGATATGACCACATTCCCGGCGACGGTGCGCGCGGCGAAACAGGCCTTCGCGATGGCGGGACTGACTCCGGCCGATATCGATGTCGCGGAGGTGCACGATTTCTTCACCGGCATCGAATTGATCAGCTACGAGGATCTCGGCTTCGCCGACCGCTTCGAGGCCTGCAAACTGGTCGACACGGGCGCGACCAGCGTGGGCGGTGCGCTGCCGGTGAACCCGAGCGGAGGTTTGAAGTCCAAGGGCCACCCGCCGGGGGCCACCGGTGTGGCGCAATGCGTGGAACTGTTCGAGCAACTGCGCGGCCATGCCGCGAATCAGGTCGACGGGGTGCGAATCGGATTGGCGCACAACCTCGGCGGCCCCACGGCGGTGTCGGCGGTGACGATTCTGGAGGGTCCCCACGGCTGAGATGTCCCCGCGCTGCGAATCCGAGGTCGTCGCGCTCGTCACCGGGCGCGTGGCCCGGCGGCGTGCCGTATTGGATTGGGCCGCACACTATGTCGGCCGTGACGGCACCGTGCATGTCGTCTGTGACGGCACCCTGGCTCCGGCGCTGGTGAGCTCGATCATGGTCGGCATGTTCATCGATGCCGAACAGGTCGAACACGCCGATTTCGCGCAGACGGCGATGCTGCTGGCGCCGCACGGCTGTAACTGGACCTGGCAGCATCTGCCCTTCGGGGCCATCGGGCACGCGGTGGCCCTCGCGCGGCGCAAGAGCCTGCTCGCGGTGGTGCCCGCGCGATCGCAGTTTCTGCGCCCGCCGTCCGTGCGAATCGTCTGCCCGCGGTGAATGCCGCTGCGCTCCCTGGCAATCGGCCGCTGTGAGACACCTGTCCGAACTATAGTTTCGTTCGGGTGTGAGAAGGAGATCGCGATGGACCTGTCTCTCGTAGCGCCGGAACTGCGCGGACCCGCGCGCTGGTTGCCGCCGCTGACGATCGGCCGCCGCTGGACATTGCGCCTGGTGCGCCTGGCCGCCGCGCATCGGCCCGCCCGTCGAATAGCGGGCGTGCGCATCGAGCACCTCGCGGCCGGCCGCGTACCGCTGCGTGTCTATCGCCCCACGGGCACTTCTTCGCCGGTTGCGGTGTTGTGGATTCACGGCGGCGGATACGTTCTCGGCAGTCCGGTCCAGGACGATGCCTTCTGTTCGGTCACCGCTCGCGACCTCGGCGTCACGATCGTCTCCGTCGACTACCGCCTCGCACCCGAACATCCCTTTCCGGCTCCACTGCAGGACTGCTGGATCGCATGGATGTGGTTGCAGCGCAACGCCGCCCGATTCGGTGTCGATCCCGCGCGGGTGGTGCTCGGCGGGCAGAGCGCCGGCGGCGGCCTGGCCGCCTGCCTGTGCCAGCGGCTTCTCGCCGACGGCGGCTCCCGCCCGGCCGCCCTGTGGTTGAGCGCGCCGATGCTCGACGACCACACCGCCGCACGCCGCGACCTGGACGCCCTGCGCCATCTCGGCTGGACCAACGACAACAATCGCTACGGCTGGGGCAGCTACCTCGCCGCCCCACCCGGCAGCGCCACCGTGCCCGATTTCGCCGTAGCCGCCCGTCGCGTCGACCTCACCGGCACCCCGCCGACCTGGATAGGCGTCGGCACCATCGACCTGTTCCACGACGAGGACGTCGCCTACGCGGAGCGTCTGCGCGCGGCGGGCGTGCCGGTCGAACTCGACGTCGTCCCCGGCGCGCCCCACGGTTTCGACAGCTGGGCGCCGGGCGCGGGCCTCGCCCGCGAATTCCACGCACGGTCTCGCCGGTGGCTGGCGACGACGATGGGGTTGACGGTTCACGAACGCGCGCATCGCTGATCGTCGTCTCTGCGACCACGTTGCGTGACGATGCTCGTGCAGTTCAGGTTCGGCCACGACGCAGGAGCTTCCGTATCCTCAGCTTCGGGTGTCCTTGCGGTGGGCGGCGTTGAAGCGCGCCTTCTTCTGGCGGTTTCCGCAGGTGTTCATGTCACACCATTTGCGGGTGCGGCTCCGGCTGGTGTCGAAGAAGGCGGCGCGGCAGGTCGGTGATGCGCACAAGGCCAGTTTTCCGTCTCGTTCGCCCGCGATGATGTTGATCGCGTCGGCGGCGATCACGCCCAGGGCGTCTTCGACGCAGGACGGCGAGGTAAGTCGCCATCGCCGTGTGCCCTCGGGTGTCAGGATTGCCGTGGCCCGGCCCTGAAGGCTGCGGTCGTTGATGATTCGGACGGCATGTGCGGGGAGTGGGTCGTGAATCGCGGCCGCTGTCGCGGCGGCGTGAATTGCCTCCCGTAGTTCCTGGGCCAGCTCGAGCTGGGCGGTGGTGCAGGAGTCCACGGTCAGCTCGTTCACCGCCAGCCAATCGACGAGTCGCTGCGGCGTCGGGATGCGTTCCACCGGATCACCGTGACGCTCCGACAAAGTTCCCGTGAAGCTCGTCGCCAGCACGGTGCCGAGGCGGAAATCAGGAAACCCAGCAGGCATGGAACCACCTTAGCTGGTTGCAGCCTGTCGCCAGTGCATGTTAGAACCGTCTTAGCCGGTTCGCGCAGTCCGGAGCCGGCTCCGCGACGACCAGGAGGTCTCATGTCCGCGCTCGGCCACCTCGATCCGGTTTCCACTCCCGATTCCACTGACGTAGAGCCGTTCGAAGCCCACGCAACCGACGCCGAACTCGACGATCTGCGCGCTCGATTGGCCGCGGCGCGGCTACCGGAGGCTGAGACGGTCCCGCTCGGCGCGTCCGGCCCCCGCCGATGGGCGCAGGGAGTTCCACTCGCCGACCTCGTCGAGGTCGTGAATTACTGGCGCACCGAATACAACTGGCGTTCGTTCGAGGAGCGTCTCGATCGAATCGGCCAGTACCGCACGGCAATCGACGGCCTGGGAATCCACTTTCTGCACCGGCGATCCGCGCGCCCGGATGCGATTCCTCTGATCCTGACGCACGGCTGGCCGGGCAGCATCGCCGAATTCATCGACGTGGTAGACGATTTGGCAGACCCGAAGGACGCATCCGCGCCGGCGTTCCATGTCGTGGTCCCGTCCCTACCGGGCTTCGGTTACAGCGACAAACCGGCCACCACCGGGTGGGGCACCGAAAAGATCGCCGCCGCATGGGTGGAACTGATGGAAAGGCTCGGCTACAGCAGGTTCCTGGCCCACGGCGGCGACTGGGGAGGCAACATCACGACGGTTCTCGGCGGCAGGTTCCCGGAACATGTGCTCGGCATCCATTCGCTGTTCGCCGAGGCCCCGCCCGGATCGGCAACGGACGGGCTGACCGCGGCCGAACGCAGGTGGGCCGAGGAGACCCGTCATTTCTGGCGCCACCGCGCCGCATACGCGAAGCAGCAGGCCACCCGGCCACAGACCATCGGCTACTCGCTCCTCGACTCACCGGTCGGACTCCTCGCCTGGATCCTCGACAAGTTCGCCGAGTGGAGCGACACCGACGACAGCCCGTTCGAAACGATCTCCAAAGATCGCATTCTCGACGACGTCACCCTGTATTGGCTGACGTGCACCGGCGCATCGGCAGCCCGCATCTATTACGAAAGCCACAACTCGCTCGACCCCGACCTCCGAGTCGACGTCCCGTCGGCAATCACCATGTACCCCCGCGACATCGAAAAATGCCCGCGCCCCTGGGCGCAGGAGCGGTACCGGCGGATCGTCCGATGGAACGCACCCGAATGCGGCGGACATTTCCCGTCGCTGGAAGTTCCCCAGTATTTCGTGAAGGACCTGCGAGAAGGCCTGGCCGCAGTGTCGGCCGCCGGTCTGCCCACGCGCTGCGGATCGAGCGTGCTCCCGAGTTCGCGCGACAGCGCAGAATATCCATCGTGAGTCTGGACACGACTATCCTGCGGTGGCTTTCGCTGCATAG
Source organism: Nocardia sp. 852002-20019_SCH5090214 (assembly GCF_001665865.1). Taxonomy (NCBI): domain Bacteria; kingdom Bacillati; phylum Actinomycetota; class Actinomycetes; order Mycobacteriales; family Nocardiaceae; genus Nocardia; species Nocardia sp. 852002-20019_SCH5090214. The sequence continues at coordinate 267,158 of NZ_LZMK01000368.1, forward strand.
GACACCGGCTTTGACAACGGTGGCGCGGGTGGCAATGGATGCCGGGATGAGCAATACGGTCATAGCCGCGGCCGGGGTCGTGGGCTTGGTTGTCGTGGCCGCGAAACGCTGGTGGTGGCAGGGGATTACGATCGCCGCGTCGGTAGTGGCGGCGCAGTCGGCAGCCAGGGCTCTGAAGCATATGATCCACCGGGAGCGCCCACCGATGGACGTCTCGGTCGTTCATGTCGGTGCGTTCTCGATGCCCTCGACCGTGGCCGCGATGACGGCCGCTGTCGCGGTCACCGCCTATTCGGTCCTGCCCTGGCCGGCGGAGCACCGGCGCTGGGTGGGAGGCGTCATCGCCGCGCTCCTCGTCTGCATCGGTATCGCGATGGTCTACCTGGGGGCGCACTGGCCGACGGATGTGCTGGCCGGTTGGGGTCTGGGCGCGGCAGTTGCCGGAATTGTCATGATGGTGGCCAGAGTCGCCTCTCGACGTGTCCGCAAATCGGCAGCGCCCGCGAGCGGAATCCTTGACACCCCCGACGTTGCCACTCGGGTGCATTCCTCCGGTCGGCTTCCGGGCAACCGTCCGCCGGGACCTTGACACGGTGTCGGCCGCAGCGTTTGACTAGGGAAATTCTCGTTTCACCTCGCATGATGACGGTCGGAGAGGTTGACTTATGCGCAGCGGAGGGTTGACGGGTCCGAGGCTCCGGCGCGGAGCGGGCTACCGCGGAATCGGCATAGCGGCGGCAGTGATCGGGCTCTGCATCGTCTCGCTGGGGGTATCCCAGACGGCCACAGGCGAACCAGTGGCAAATGCTGTCGACACCGGGTTCTCCGTTCCCTTCTCCGGGGCGCCCGGATACGAGCAGGTGGCGCCGACGCGGATGAGCAGCCCGGATCAGCTGAACCAGCCGCTCGGCGAGGCGGCGGCGGATCGGATCGCCGCGCAGATCGGGCTCGACCGCGCCGATGCGTTGACCGATCAGCAGTATCAGGATTTGAGCAGCGGTGGGGGAGTCGGCGGCAACCGGGACGCGGCGAATGTGATCAACGCGTGCGTCGACATCCTCACCAATACGGTCGGCCGACCGCTCTATTCCGATGTCGGCGGGCAACGTACGCCCTCGACCCTGGCCGGTTACGGGTTGTATGTGAATCCGAGCGGCATGCTGGAGAGCCCGGCCAACGCGGACGCGCCGACACGGCAGGTGAATACCCTGATCGCGCCCGGCGGCTATGTCGGTAACTGGTTGCGGGACAACGGTGCGACCCGGAGTGTGGTCGCGCTGTACCGGTCCGCCTACACGGTGCAGGCCGCTTACGGGTTTGTGGCGCAACAGATTTCGGGTGCGGCTCAGCTGGTCACCAACACAGAGGGAAAGACGAGCACCGTGGTCGGCATGTCGATGGCGCCGCCGCTGTGGATCGTGAACTTCGCCCTGATCTACATCTTGAAACCCGCCTCGGCGGCGGCCATGCCCGCCTACTGGGCGCCCATTCCCGGCCCCGTGGTCGACGCCATGAAGGCCAGTCCCACCGGGCAGGTCCCGTTCGGCGAATACGCCTCCTACTTCGGGTAGTTCCCGCACACGGCCGGCACGTGGCGGTTTCCCGAGGTCCCGGAGATCCCGGCCGCGGTTAGAGTCGGGGCATGAGTAGCGAACCGCTTGCACTGCCCTCGGCCGAGTGGCCGGACTGGCTCGGCGATTACGTCCGCGGCCGGCTGCGGACCGCGGCGGAAACGGTGGCGCAGCTGAAGGCCGCGACACCCGCCGACACCGCCGGCGTGCTCGAACTGTGGAACGACGCCGACATCGCGCTGCGCGGGGCCGATTCGGCCGCGCACCTGTTCGCCGAAGTCCACCCCGACCCCGGGGTGCGCGGACCGGCCGAGGAATTGGTGCAAGAGGTCGATCGAGCCCGGACCGCGCGCGATCTCGACCGCGATCTCTACGACATCGTCGCCGCCACCGACTCCGCGAGCCTGGACGAGGTGTCGGCGCGCATGCGCGAGCATGTCCTGCGCGATTTCCGGCGCAGCGGTGTGGACCGCGACGAGCCGACCCGGGACCGGCTCCGGGCGATCTCCGAGCGGCTCACCGTACTGGAACAGGAATTCGGCCGCACCATCCGCGAAGACGTCCGCTCGATCCAGGTCTCACCCGGCCGACTCGACGGGCTGCCAGCGGATTTCGTCACCGCGCATCCGCCCGGGGCGGACGGACTCGTCACGGTCACCACCGACTATCCGGACTATCTGCCGTTCCGTACCTACGCCCGGGACGCCGAGGCGCGCCGCGCCCTCACCGTGGCGTTCGAGAGCCGCGGCTGGCCCGCCAACGACGCTGTGCTGCACGAGATCCTGGATCTTCGTGCCGAGAAGGCACGGCTGCTCGGCTTCGACAGCTGGCCCGATTACGACGCCGACGTCAAGATGATCGGTAGCGGGCACGCCATCGCGGAATTCATCGAGCGCATCGCGAGCGCCGCCGACGCCGCGGGCCGGCGCGATCTCGAGACACTGCTGGCCCGGCGCCGCGAGGACGAGCCCACCGCCACGAGCATCGATCGCTCCGAGGTCGGCTACTACACCGAACTCGTGCGCCGCGAACAGTACGACGTCGACGCCCGGGAGGTGCGCCGCTACTTCGATTTCCCGCGCGTGCGAGCCGGTCTGCTCGAAGTCACCGGCCGCCTCTTCGGACTGGAGTATCGACCCGTCGACGTCCCGCGCTGGCACGAGGACGTCACTGTCTACGACGTCTACGCCGACGGTGAACGACGCGGGCGGATCTATCTGGACCTGCATCCCCGCGAGGGCAAATACAAGCACGCCGCGCAATTCGACCTCGTCGGCGGTGTCGCCGGAAAACTCCTGCCCGAGGGCGTGCTGGTGTGCAACTTCTCGCGCGGACTGATGGAACATCAGCACGTCGTCACGCTGTTCCACGAGTTCGGGCACCTGATCCACCACGTCGTGGGCGGCCACCAGGACTGGGCGCGCTTCTCCGGGGTCGCCACGGAATGGGACTTCGTCGAGGCCCCGTCGCAGATGCTGGAGGAATGGGCGTGGGACGCAACCGTTCTCGCCACCTTCGCCGTCGACGAGACCGGGGCGCCCATCCCCGCCGAACTGGTGGACCGCATGCGGGCGGCGAAAGAATTCGGCAAGGGCGTTTCGGTCCTCACACAGGTCGGCTACACCGAGGTGTCCTATCTGCTGCACCAGGACAGGCCCGCCGACCACGACCCGGTGGTCGTCGATGCCGTGACGCGGCACAGCGGAATCGCCGAGGTGCCGCAGACCCATTTCCAAGCCTCGTTCGGGCACCTGGCCGGCTACACCTCCGCGTACTACACCTATCTGTGGAGCCTGGTGATCGCGAAGGATCTGTTCTCCGCGTTCGACGCCGGCGCCGTGTTCGATCCCGTTGTGGCGCAACGCTACCGCGACCGGATCCTGGCACCGGGTGGTTCGCGCGACGCGGCGGATTCGGTGGCCGACTTCCTCGGACGCCCCTTCACCTTCGACGCGTTCGCGGCCTGGCTGGACCGTGCACCCACGCCGCATACGGTGTCGTGAACGGGGCGTACGTCGTCAGTTGTGCGTCCAGTCGGGTTGCAGCAGGTCCGCCACCCGGGTTTCGCGGCCGAGGAGCACGACGTCGCGGAATTGCAGCAGTATGGCGCCGGTCGGTGCGTGAATGGTCATCGAGTCGCCGATCCTGAGTTGCAGCAGCCGGGAGCCGTCCTTCCGGTCGACCCAGTGCGGCACCTCGTCGGCGGCGAGGCGGTCGAGCCGAACGAAGTGAACGGCGTGCACCTCGTCGGCGTTGGGGTCGAGGGCACCGGGATCGTCGAGGGCGACGACGATGGGAGTGATCGCGAAACCGGACGCCGCCGGGAAATCGTCGAGCCGGCCGAGGACATGGGTGGGCGAGGCGACCAGGCCGACTTCCTCGTGCAATTCCCGTAACCCCGCCGCGATCGCGCTTTCGTCACCGTCGACCCGCCCGCCGGGCAGCGCCCACTGACCGGCGTTGCGGCCGCGATAGGCCCGTTTGATCACGATCACGCAGGGGTGCCCGTCGTGTTCGAGTACGCACAGCACGACTGTCGCGCGGCGCATTCCGGGCGCATCCGGAGTTGTTCGGAAGCCGAACTCGCGCAGGCGTAATGCGGCGAGGTCCCGGAAGTTCTGCACGCTCATCCCTCGATCTTGTCATCAGGATGCCGCGGCAGCCCGGTTCGCCCCGAAGCCGCCTCGCATCCCGCTTCCCTCGGTGCCGGGTGCACAGCGTAGCCACCCTGGGAAACAGACGGGCCTACCCGGATGGGAAGCTGTCCGGACAGTTTCCGTCGGTGAGTGGAGGGCATGGAGTTGAGTACCGCGCCGTCGCTGGGCCGTCCGGTCGGAGCCAGTGGTGTGCAGACGCGCCGGCGGATCATCGCGGCCACCATGCGGTGTGTCTCCGAGGTGGGGTATTCCCGTGCGACGATCCGGGAGATCGCGCGGGTGGCGGACATGACCAGCGGTAGCTTGTACCACTACTTTCCGAACAAGTCCGAGCTCGTGAAAGCGGCGTTCCTGGAGCTGTCGGAAACCACGGTGCCGCGCTTGGCCGCGGCCGCCGACCGGGTCGACGGTGTGCTGGACAAGTTGATGGCGGTGCTCGACGAGGGCGACCAGGTGATCAGCGACTACCCGTTCGCGGCGGCGTTCGACCGCGCCATCCGGGTGGAGAGCCCCGCACATCTGCACCTACCCGAGGACAGCGACACCATCTTCACCGCGCTGCGTGCGGTGATCAGCGGAATCGTCCGGCAGGCGGAGCACGAGGGCGCGCTGAGTCAGGGGTTGGATCCCGCCTCTGCTGCGGACGCGGTGTATGCCCTTTTCCGGGGGCTGTACGACCAGGCCGCGACTGCGGCGCCGCAGGATTATCATGCGGCGGTCGATGCGTCGAAGATGCTGTTGCGGGGGAGTTTGTTCGACTTCACCCAACCCCCACGGTAGCCCCGGTCATTCGGCGGGGCTGTAGCGGATGTGCAGCCGGGTGACGCCACGCAGGATGAAGGTGGGCAGATACCGGTACCGTCGCGCACCGGCCGGACCGTGCCGGTCCTCGTCGATGCGGATATCCCGGGTGCGATCGAACAGCCGATTCAACGCGGCCAGCGCTTCGGCGCGCGCCAATGGTGCGCCGGGGCAGGTGTGTACCCCTCGCCCGAATGCTACGTGGGTGCGCGCATTGGGCCGCTCGGGGTCGAAGGTGTCGGGATCGGCGAACCGGCGCGGGTCGCGATTGAGCGCGGCATTGACGAGCATCACGATCGTGCCCGCCGGCAGGTCCACGCCCCCGACGGTCACCGGCACCTTGACCAGCCGGAAATCGCCGCGGATGGGACTTTCGTAGCGCAAGGTCTCCTCGATGAAGTTGGGCAGCAGGTCGCGATTCGCGCGCAGCCTGCCTTGCAGCTCCGGGTCCTCGGCGATGAATTGCACTGCCGTGCCCAGCAATCGGACCGTGGTCTCCTGCCCGGCGGCGAACAGATTCGCCGCCACCCGGACCGCGTCGATCACCTCGGGGGTACGGCCGTCGGGGAAGGTCGCGGACGCAACGCCGGTCAGGACGTCGCTGCGAGGATGGGCGCGGCGGTCGGCGATGTAGCCGGAGAATTTGTCGTACAGGTAGTCGAGCGGGGTGTGCCCGAGGGCTTGTCCGCGGCTGCTGCCGAGGACACTGCTGTTGCCGAGCAACGCGGCGCGGAACTCTTCGTGGTCGGCCTCCGGAACACCGAGCAGATCGGCGATGACGAGCATCGCGAACGGCTCGGCGAAGGCGGAGTTGAACTCGACCCGGCCGTCGGTGAGAGCCTCGTCGTACTGACGGTCGGCCAGCCGCCACATGAACTCCGCATTCTCCTTCAATCGCTTCGGTGTGATCATGCGTGCCAGCAGCGCCCGGTGCGCGGTGTGATCGGGCGGGTCCATCGTCGGCAGTTGATCGCTCATCGCCACTTCGTCGCGATGCGCGGCGATCAGGTCCGAGATGTCGTCACCGGTCAGTGGGACCGGGAAACCCGGGAACGGTCCGGTCACCGACAGGCAGGAGGAGAACCGCTCGGTGTCGCCGAAGATGGCGAGTGCCTCGTCGTAGCCGGTCACCATCACCACGTCGTGGTGCTTCTCTCGCCGCAGCGGGCACTCTTCGCGCAGCGAGGCGAAATAGTCGTACGGGTCGCGCAGCAGTTGTTCATCGGTGAAAAAGTCGACGGCGTCGATATCGGTTGTAGCGTTGTCCTGCACTGTGATTCGCTCTTTCACGAGATATCGATGCCTTCGTAGCTTCCGAGCATGTCGTTGCTGGGCAGAGCCATCTGCAGGTATACGTCGATATGCCGGATCAGCCCGGCGTCGTCGAATTCGTAGACCGACATCGAATTGACGACGCTGGAGAAATTTCCGACCTTGCTGCGTTCCTCCAATTCGAGGAATACCACATTGCGGTGTTCGGTGATGCGTTTGAAGCTGCCCTCCCATTCGGCGGATTTCGCCCAGCCGGTGAGAAATTCGATGTACTGGTCCCAGTTCATGACCTCTTTGAAGTTGCCGATTCGCTCGAACTCCGCGACGGCGACCATATCGGCCAGCGCCGCCCAGCTCGCGGCCGAGAATCCGGGCTCCTTCGCCTCATCGACGAGCCGTTTCACGGTGGCGCCGTATTCCAGCACAAGGTGCGACAGGCCGGTGTGCTCGCGCGCGACGGCGGCGATGTCGTGCGATGTCATTTGCCGGCTCCCTCGACATTTCGCCGGCCGACCGCGAGATACCGGTCCAGTACCGAATGGAAGTGCGCGATCACAATCTCCTCACCGACCAGCGACAAGTATTCGAGTCGGTTGCTGCGCAGACCGCGCTGCTGGCGTGGCATCTGCTCGTAGTCCTGTTCGAGTGCGAGGAAGTACTTGTAACTCCCGGGGTCGTCGACCTCGACGGGTGCCGCACGGACGGCGTCGCGGAAATCTTCCGGTAGATACATGTAACTGCATACGTGCCAGATACAGCGGTGCGGGTCGCCGTCGGGGTGCGGCGACGACATGATGACGTGGCATTCGCCCGCACGGATCGTCATGAAGAAGTTCGGGAAGAGAAACCAGCCGTGATTGTCGCTCATCTGCGCATCCGTCAGGCCGCTGACATCGAGACCCTGTTCGGTCAATGTGGCACGGGTGGCTTGTTGGAGCAGGGTGCGTGCCGTGACACCGGCCGGGAATGCGAGGTCGCCGCCGGAGTCGCGGAAGCCGGCGACCAATTCGTCGAAAGCGGGCAGAACGCGCGCGACGCCTGGGAAGGTCTCGGTAAGACCTCGGATGCCCTCGACTTGTTGTTCGGGAGTGAAGTGCTCGGCATTCGCGACCTCGAACGGTGCGACCGCGACGCTGTGATCGTCGAAGAAGCGATAACGGGCCTTGGTTCCGTCGACGTCGATGGCGCGCAACAGTTCCGGGTGGATGCCGGCGATATGGTAGCCCTCGGAGAAGGCATCCATGACCACCTTCCAATTGCAGTTCAGTCCCTCCCGCACATCCATCACAGTGGGCATCCGGTCGAGGTGGTACGGCGCGAGCAGTTCCGCGACGTCTGGTCCGATGAAGTCCATGAGGGGTGCGGCGTGCGGATCAGGGTTCAAGAAGATGAATCCGGCGAAGCATTCGACCGGGACCGTGAACAACGAATGCTCGGATTTTTCGATATCGTCGCCGTAGGCGTCCTGACGCAGAATTCCCTTCAATCTGCCTTCGAGGTCGTAGGACCACAGGTGGTACTGGCACAGAAATCCCCGCTTCGCATTTCCGGACCCACTGCACAGCGGGTTGCCGCGGTGCCGGCAGGCATTGACGAATCCGCGGATGGTCCCGTCGCGACCGCGGGCGAGGACGAAGGACTGGTCTAGTATCCGATACTCCTTCCAGTCGCCGGTTTCCGGAAGGTCGTCGACCCGGCCGGCGATCTGCCATACCCGCGACCAGATCGCATCTCGTTCCTTTTCGGCGAACGCCGGTGCGGTATAGCGGTCGGTCGAGATGCGTGTGCCGAACCGGTCGTTGCCGATCTCTCGTGCGCTTGCCGCGGTATCGACCCAGTCTCCGGGTTTCGCTGAATTCATGGGCCTTCCTTCGGAATTCGCGCAGCCGAAGCGCGGATACGGCGAGATGTCATCGGTGAGAGCGAACCGGATTCGCAACGATCAGGGGGTACCCGACGCGGCTACTAATCAATCAGTTGATTGATTAGTAGCCTGCATCACAGTCCTGGTCGGTGTCAAGGTGTCCGAGGAATATCGGTACCGGCTAACGCCCCCGCCGCACCTGATCGAACGGCACATCCCGGTCGGCGGCGTCCTCACGGGGCATGCCCAGGACGCGTTCGCTGATGATGTTGCGGGCCATTTCGGTGCTGCCCCCGGCGAGGCTCCAGGCCTGCCGGTAGAGGTACTCCTGGCCGGCTCGGCCGAGGCCGGGTCCGTCGCCCGGGTCGCCGGTCGCGGCGGCGGCGCCGGCGATGCGCAGGGCGGCATCGGACTGCAGCCACGAATTGCGGGCGCTGAACAGGCGCACGATCGAACCGGCCGCGGGGGCCAGATCGCCGGCGGCGATGCGGGCGCCGACATGGGCGATGAGCTGGTCGTGAACCAGATTCATCGCATGCGCTTCGCCGATGTCCTCGCGCACGCGCGGGTCGGCGAGTTGTCCCGTGCGCCGGGCGATCTCGATGAGGGCGCGCACATCGCGGCCACTGTGCTGGCCCACGCCGCTGGCGTACGGGGAGGCGCCACCGACCGCGCTGCGTTCGTGCTGCAGCAACCGGCTCGCGACGGCCCACCCGCCGTCGACCTCGCCGACCACGGCATCGGCCGGGATCCGGACATCGTCGAAGAACTCCTGACAGAATTCGGTGGACCCGTCGACCTGGGTGATCCGGCGGATGGTCAGTCCGGGGGAGTGCACCGGCACCAGGAACATGGTCAGCCCGGCGTGTTTGGGCACCTGCCAGTCGGTGCGGGCCAGGCACAGCGCATAGTCGGCGGCATAGGCGCCCGAACTCCAGATCTTGGACCCGTTCAGCACCCACTCGTCACCGTCACGATCGGCGCGGGTGGTGAGGCCGGCCAGGTCGGATCCGCCGCGCGGTTCGGACAGGAATTGCACCAGCAGCTCCTCACCGCGCAGCGCGGCGGCGATGTGGGTGCGTTTCTGCTCCTCGCTTCCCATGTCGAGAAGTGTTGCGGCGCAGATGGTGAGGGTCGGGATATTGAGCGCCAGCGGCATCTCGTACGGGCGTGACTCCTCGGTGAAGGCGCGCTGATGGGCCGGGCTCAGGCCCAGGCCGCCGTATTCGGCGGGAAAGCAGATCCCGGCGAAGCCGCCGTCGTAGAGAATGCGCTGCAGTTCGCGAGCGCGGGCCCACACCTCCGGCGATTTCTGCTCACCCGAACGAACCGGCGGCGCCGGCGGCAGCGTCTCCCGCAACCAGCGACGGGCGCGGTCGCGGAAACTGTCGACCGATTCGGTTGTGGTGGTGGCGGATTCGGTGGTGCTCATGCGGGGATCGTCTCCAGCAGATCGGTGAGCCGGCGCCGGTGTTCGGCCGGGGTGCCGTACAGGGCGCGTCCGAGCGTGACCCGGCGCAGATACAGATGCAGATCGTGTTCCCAGGTGACGCCGAGCCCACCGTGGATCTGCACGCATTCCTGCACGATCTCGCCGGCCGTGGCGCCGACGAAGGATTTCGCGACGCCGACCGCCTCGGCCGTGTCGATGGTGTCGTCGCCGAAGCTCGCGGCCGCGGCCCAGGAGGTGGCCCGGCATGCCTCCAGGGTGGTGGCGATGTCGGCGGCCCGGTGTTTGAGCGCCTGATACGAGGCGAGCGGACGGCCGAAGGTGTAGCGGTCGAACATCCACTGCGCCGTGGCCTCGAAGGCTCGCTGGGCGGCTCCGGCCATCTCCGCCGCGCTCAGCGCGGCGGCCACGAGCAGTTGCGCCTCGGCGGCGGCCGCGGCGGCTTCGGGATCGCGCTGCACCACGGCGTCCGGGGCGACCGCTACGTCGTCGAAAACGACTGTGGCCGTGCGACGCACGATATCCAGGGTCCACACCGGGGTGACGGTGACACCGGGCGTGTCCGTGGCGACGAGGAGCTGCACCGGGCCCTCGGGCCCCCGGGCGTCGACGATCAGCAGATCGGCCTGGGCGCCGTATTCGACGCGATCCTTCACCCCCGACAGCCGGTACCCGGCACCGTCCGGCGTGGCCACGGTGTCGAAGGTGGCGGGAGCCGGACCCGTGCCCGGTTCGTAGTGGGCCCAGGTCGCGATCGCGGCTCCGGCGAGGACGTCCGCTATCGCCGCGTCGAAATCCCCTGTGCTGCCGAGCAATCCGGTCAGCGTGGCATTCACCGCGAGCAGCGGCCCGGGGGCGCACGCGCGCCCGAATTCCTCGGCGAGCAGCGCGAGGTCGGCCATCGGCGTGTCCGATACCGCGCCGCCGCCGAGCCGTTCGGGGACCAGAGGTGCGGTCCAGCCCAGCTCGGCGCCGCGCCGCCACCAGTCCCGATCGAAGCCGTCGGGGGAGTCGGCGAGGCGGCGCACCGTGTCCACGGGCACGGTGGCGGCGAGAAAGTCGCGGGTGGTGGTCCGGAACAGCCGTTGGTCGGCGGTGGGGGCGGCAGTCACGAATGCGGTCCTTACGCAAGGGCCTCCCGCGAACCCGGTGAGGTGTGCGGATATCGAGTCCGCGGGAGGCGGGGCACCCATCGGCGACGTCGAGAGGCCGGCGCGTCGCCGATGGGAGTGGTGGCCGGTCGACACCCCGGGGTGGCGACCGGAGTTTCTACAGCGGTTCCCAGAAGGTGATCTGGGTGGCCTTCGGGTCGATCGCCGGGCTGAGGGTGGATCGGCCTTCCGCCGAGTTGGCGCGCAACTGCTTGAAGACCGCCTCGGCGTCGCCGTCGATCTCGTAGACCGCCAGATACCGGTGCGTGGCGCCCTGTCCCTCGAGCTGCGGGGCCCGATACCGCGAACACGAGCGGATGCCCTCGATCTGCAGCAGTTCGGGAATGTGCACGTCGTTGTACCAGGTGTTGTATTCGTCGTCCATGCCCTCGCGCGGGGTGGAAAAGACCAGCATCTGCATGGTGTGTGCCTAACGATCAGTGGTGGGGGGCAACCGCTTTCGCGCCGTCAGGCGCGCTGGGCGTACAGTTCGGCCCATTCCTTGCGGGGCCGTACGGTCAGATCGACATCGGCGGCCTGGGCGCGCAGCGCGCCGACGGTCGCCTGCTCGCGCGGGATGTGCGCGAACGGTTCCCAGTTCAGGAACCGGCAGGCGTTCTGCCAGGTGATCTTGGAGATGTCGGCGTCGTCGGCGCCCGCCGCCTCGAGTTCGGCCAGGACGAATTCCGGGGCGTCGGGCCACAGCGAATCCGAATGCGGGTAGTCGCATTCCCACGCGATGATGTCGATGCCGATCTCGTGCCGCAGCTTCAACGAGGTCTTGTCGGTGACATAGCAGGCCATGACGTGCTCGCGGAACACATCCGAGGGCATCTTTCCGCCGAAGTCGCGGCGCAGCCACTTCTGGTTGGTGTAGTGGCGGTCCGAGCGGTCGAGGAAATACGGGATCCAGCCGATGCCGCCCTCGGACAGCGCCACCTTCAATCCCGGATAGCTGCGCAGCGCGGGGCCCCACAGCAGATCCTGGACCGCGATCTGGGACACGCTGGGCGCCAGCACCATCAGATTGTCGATCGGCGCGTCCGGGGCCATGCGCAGGGCGCCGAAGCCGGGCCCGATGTGCAGGTTCATCACCAGGCCGGTATCGGCGAGCGCGGCGAACACCGGACCCCAGTACTCGATGTCGTGATAGGACGGGTGACCCTCCACGTGCGGAATCTCCGACATGGTCACGCCGTGGAATCCCTTGGCCGCCACCCGCTGGATCTCCGCCACCGCCAGTTGCGGATCCCACAGCGGCAGAATGGCATTCGGGATGAACCGGCCCGGATAGGTGGCGCACCACTCGTCGATGTGCCAGTTGTTGTAGGCCTGGATCATCGCCACGGTGATCTCGTCCTTGAACTGACTCAGGTGGCCCGCGCTGAAGCCGGCGAAGGTCGGGAAGCACATCGAGGCGAACACGCCGTTGGCATTCATATCCCGTACCCGGTCGTGAATGTCGTAGACGCCCGGACGCATCTCGGCGTAGCGGGTGGGGTTCTTGTCCCACTCCTCCTTGGGCCAGCCGACGACCGCGTTGAGCCCGGTGACGCCGACCGGCCGGCCGCGATAGGTCCACTGATCGATGCCCTGCTCGTTGGTGAGCAATTGTGGCACGTACTCGGCGTACTTCTTCGGCGTATGCCGGTCGAACATGTCGGCCGGCTCGACCACGTGGTCGTCGATGCTGACCAGGATCATGTCATCGATATTCATGAGGTTCCTCGTGCTGGTGCGGACGGCGGCGGCCCGGCGCGGCGGGCGACAGTGCGAGATGATGAATCTCTGTTATGGAGAATTATACTCTCCTATTTGGCTGCGACGATACACCCGATTCGGCGCCCGCTCGGCAAACGGCCGATTCCGCCCTGCCGCTACGCCGCCCGGTAGACGACCTGCCCGGCGACGATCGTGGCGGCCACGGGCGACGAGTCGAGCACCTCGCCGAGTTCGGGGGGCGGAACGCGCAGCAGGGTCAGATCGGCGGTGTGGCCCGTGGCGATGGTGCGGGGAATATGCGGCCTGGCGGCGGTGCCGAAGAACAGCGACAACGCGGTGACCGGTGACAGCGCCTCCGCCGGTCTGCCCGGGCCGCGATCGGTGGCGGCGCGCACCACCGCCCAGGGGTCCGGGTCGCCGAAGGGTGCGTCGGTCCCGGCCGCCACCCCGACGCCCGCGGCGAGCAGCGAACCGAGCCGCCACAGATCGGGCCGGTCCTCGGCGGGCACCTCGCGGGCGTACTGGGCGGCGCGCTCGATCAGGAAATGCGGTTGGGTGATCACCGGAATATCGTTGCGGCGCAACCAGGTCAGCACCTCGGCGGGAACGACGGCACCGTGTTCGATGCGGTCGCCGGGCACCACCCCGGCCAGATCGAGGGCGGCCATGGTCAGGATCAGCTGGACCCGGGTGACGCAGTGCACCGCCGCGGCCCGCCCCGCACTGTGCAACCGGCGCAGCCGCACCACGAAATCGTCGAGGTCCGGCAGGGCGGTGTCGTCGAGCAGAATTTTGGTGGGCCCCAGACGGAAACGCTCGACGTGCGGATCCTCGATATCGGGTTCGGCCATACAGTAGACGCGCTGCACGATGCGCCCGTCCAGCACCCCGGCGGCCAGCGTGCCGACCTCGGGCCGGGTGAGATCCGGTGTGGCATCGGTGAATCCGGTGATTCCGCGTGCCGCGGCCACCGCCGAGACGGGGGCCGGGTCCGGTGCCAGGCAGCCGAGCCGGTCGCCGAGCCATGTGTCCATTCGCCACAGCCGGCCCGTGACCCGGCCCTGCGGATCACGTTCCACCCCCGGCAGATGACAGTTGTCGACCTCGAGCAGGGCGCAGGCGTGGGAATCGAGGATCCACAGCGCGCCGGAACGATGCTGCACCCGCACCGGCCGCCCGACATCCATGCGGTCCAGCGCCCACCGGTCGATCGCCCCGGCGACATCGTCGTGGTAGTCCACGGCGCGGATCCAGGCATGTCCGGGTGTCCGGCGTGCGGCCTCCCGTAGACGTGCCGCCAGTGCGTGCGGGCCGTGAATCCGGTCCGGTCCCACCGGAATCGACTCGGAGCGCGCGGCGAGTGAGCGCAGGTGGATGTGATGGTCGTGCAGGCCCGGCACCAGCCATCCGCCGCGCGCGTCGATATCGTCCTCGCCGGCCTGTGGCCGCAGACCGCACCCGCATTCGGTGATGGTGCCGCGTTCGCAGCGGATATCGGTGTGAGCGCTGCCGAAGACGGCGGCGTTGCGAATCAACATGCGACACCACCCGGGAATGCGGACTCGGCGTGCGTCTGTGCGGAGCGCGGGGACAGGACTGCCTGCGTGTGTCCGGTGTGCGCGCACCGGACCTGCCAGCGCCCGTCATGGGTGAAGACCCGGTGCGGGCCCGCGCAGCGCGGTGGCGCGGCGGCGAAAGCGGCCGTGACCGAGCGCATCGAGACGTCGGCCAGGACACCGCCGCCCGCCCGTACGGCCGCGCAGACCGCCAGTGCCGCAGCGATTCCCGAGAGCGGGTCGCCGATCGCATCCGCGCAGAACACCGGCATGCCGTGTCCGGTGCCGACGAGCCCGCCGGCCACCGCCGCGTCGTCGCCGAAGGCCACCCGCATCGGCTCGGATCGGCCGTAGCCGGTGAGACCGACCCAGATCTGGCCGGGACGCAGCCCGCGCCGGTCGGGCCCGAGCCCCAGTTGCGCCAGCGCGCGGGGGCGGGAGGCCTCGATCACGATGTCGGCGGCCGCCAGCAGCGCCGCCAATTCGTCTCGCCCGGAATCGGTGCGGAAGTCGACGGTGCGGAATTCGTGTCCGGCGTGCAGGGGGTCGAAGAAATGGTGATCCGCCCGCGCACCGTCGGGCCGATGCGGACTCTCCACCTTGATCACCCGTGCCCCGGCCCGGCCGAGAATATGGGCGCACAGCGGCCCCGCCCACATCGAGGACAGGTCCACCACCAGCCGCCCGGTCAGGTCTCGCCAGGGTGCCGGCGCCGCGAGCCGGGACAGCTGCCACGGTGGCGTGCCCGGATCGGCCTTCGGTCCGCCGGGGGGAAGGGCGGCGGCCGGGACTCCGAGCAGTTGAGCGCGGTCGGCGAGGTCGGCGGCGGAGACGTCAACGGCGAACTGCGCCAACGCTTTCCAGTGGTCGCGGGTCCGGTGGGCGCCGATGATCGCGGGCACGGCGGCGATATCGTCGGGGCGCGACAGGGTCAGTGCGCACCAGCCGTCGGCGGTGCGCAGCAGGCGGGTGGACCCGCCCGCCGAGCGTGTGCCCGCGCGCCGGAAACCGTGGTCGACCGCCCGCGCGGTGAGTACCGGACCGGGAGCCAGCGTCACCGCCCGTCCCAGCGCGGCGGTCGTGCGCGCGAGCAGGCTCAGGACCTCGCCCAGCCGGGCGAAGGCGGGCGCGGGGGAGATGTCGGGCGGCCCGCCCGCGGGCCCGGTGAGGTCCATGGCTCCCGACGCCGCCCAGCCACAGACCTCGCACCCGAACGGGGACGCGTCCGTCGCACGCGGCGGCCACAGTTCGGATACCCGGTGGGCGAGCGTGGCCGGCGGGGACAGTGCGGCTGGATGGTTCATCTCAGGCCTCCTCGGCAAGGGTGTGCGCGGCCGTCGCTACGACGGCCCGCCGGTGGGCTCGATGCGATCCACCAGGCCCCAGCGCAGGGCGGTGTCGACGTCGATGGTGGCGCCGGTGAGCATCGCCCAGGCGGCCCGCCAGCGCCCGATCCGGCGCGGCACGCTCACCGTGCCGCCCGCTCCCGGGACCAGGCCCATACCGACCTCCGGGAAGCGGAACCAGGTCCCCGGCGCCGCGGTGACGATGCCGCCGAACGCGGCGATCTCGGCGCCCGCGCCGACACAGGCGCCGTGGGTGTCGATTCGCAACCGGGCGGACAGGCGGTCGAGCACCCGCCACGGCGCCCGGTCCAGGCGCACCAGATAGGCGGCCACCGGGTCTGTCGCACAACCGAATTCGTCGAGGTCGCCGCCGCTGCAGAAGGCCGGTCCCGCGCCCGCGAGCCGGACCGAGGTGATACTCGGGTCGGCCTCGGCGACCTGCGCGGCCGCGAGCAGTTCCTCGCGCAGGCGGGCGCTGAGCGCGTTGCGGCGGCGCGGCCGATCCAGCACGATGGCGAGTTCACCGCCCGCGCGGTCGATCCGGACCAGGTCGCCGGATTCGTCGTCCGGTGTCCGGGCCGGCCCCCGAGCCCCGAGCCAATCGCGGAATTCCGTGCCGCCCAGCAACATCGAGTAGACCGCCGCTTCGGCGGCCAGCGCCGGGAGGGTGGGCAGCGCGGGAGTCTGCCGCAGCAGGTGACCGCAGGCCAGCGCCGCCCGGGGCGCGTGATCGACGGCGGCGGCGAGTATCTCCACCGCGGCGGCGCAATCGGTCACCGTGACCACGCGCCGGTCCCGCAGCGGCAATTCGCTCACCGAGACGGTCGCCGCCTCGAGAATCGGATGCAACCGCGCCGGCACCGGATCACCGGCGACGGCGACGGTGAGTGCCGCGCCGGTGGCGATCGAGCCGGCGATATCGGCGATCTGTTCGGGACTCGAGCGCCGCAGTCCGTCCAGGTCGACGACGGTGAGCGGCCGTTGCGGCCTTCCGTCGCGGTCCAAGCTCAGGTCGGCGAATCGCAGGTCTGCGTCAGCAGCGCTGGTGGTCATCGTCACCGCCGTTCTGTGAGGCCGCGAATGCTCGCGGGCAACCGGATGCGCGCACGGGAACCGGAACAGGCCGGACCGATTCCCGTGCGCTCGGCGCTGCGGCGGCCCGCGCCGGCTCCCCGGGGCGTCCGGGTCCGGGGGCGGCGCGTGTGAAACGGGTTACCGCAGCTGGTCTTTCATCACCTTTCCGGTCGCGTTGAGCGGTAGTTCGTCGAGGAACACCACGGCACGCGGCACCTTGTATCCGGCCATGTTCTCGCGGCTCCAGGCGATGAGCTCGGCCTCGGTCAGCGGCGCGCCCGCGACGACGAACGCCTTGCCCACCTGGCCCATGCGCTCGTCGGGCACGCCGATCACCGCCGCCTGCACCACCGCCGGATGCTGCAGCAGCACGCCTTCGATCTCCGCGGGATAGGCGTTGAAGCCGCCGACGATGAACATGTCCTTCTTCCGTCCGATGATGCGCAAGCGGCCGCCCTCGTCCACGGCGCCGAGGTCGCCGGTGTGCAGCCAGCCCTCGGGGTCGATCGCCTCCGCGGTGGCCGCGGGATCGTCGAGATAGCCCTGCATGACGGTGTAGCCGCGCAGCAGCACCTCGCTGTCGGCGGCGATGCGGACTTCCACACCGTCGCACGGGGTTCCGGCGGTCGTCGCGATCTGCTCGAAGGTGTCCCCCGGGCGTGAGGCGGTCGCGGTACCCGCCTCGGTGAGCCCGTATCCGGTCATGATCGAGCGGAACGGGAGTTCGGTCTTCACCCGGCGGATCAGTTCCACCGGGATGTCGGCCGCCCCGGTGACCGCGGACCGCAGCGACGACAGGTCGTAGCGCCCGCGCGCCCCGAGCAGCGAGTGGTACAGCGTGGGCGGGCCGGGCAGCATCGTGATCCGTTCGCGCGCAACGAGTTCGCAGACGCGGTCCACATCGAACACCGGCACCGGCAGGATGGTGGCGCCACGGATGAACGAGGCCAGCACGCCGGCCTTGTAGCCGAAGGTGTGGAAGAAGGGATTCACCGCCAGGTAGCGGTCACCTACGCGCAGATCCGCCAGCTCACACCATTCGGTGTACAGCCGCAGATTCTGGCGATGGTTCATCATCACGCCCTTGGGGCGGCCGGTGGTGCCCGAGGTGTAGATGATGTCGGAGATGTCGGTCCCGGCCACCTCGCGTTCGAAAGGTGAACCGCTGGACAGGAAATCGGAGGCGAGGTCGATCACCGGCACGCCGTCGGGCCCGCGCAGTTCTCGCCCCAGGAAGCCCTGCTGTACCAGCAGCAGTTTCGCTCCGCTGCGGCCGATCACATCCGCCGCCTCCGCCGCCTGGAACCGGGTGTTGACCGGAACCAGCACGCCGCCCGCGGTGAGCAGGCCGAAGGCGGCCACGATCCAGGCCGCGGAATTGGGCGCCCAGATCGCCACCCGGTCGCCCTTGCCCACCCCGGCCTCCGCGAAGGCGCCCGCGGCCCGGCGCACCCGCTCGACGAGTTCGGTGTAGCTCAGCCGCAGATCGCCGTCGACGACCGCCTCGGCGTCACCGAAGCGATCGGCCGAGGAGGCGACCATCTGCGGGATGGTCTCCCAGCTCATACCGCGGGCCGCACCGCTCATACCTTCAGCAACCTCGCCAGGTTGCCGCCCATGATCTTCTCCTGGTTGGCCAGCGGCATATCTTTGATCTCGTTGATGTAGCGGGCCGGTTCGGCCAGGCCCTCCGGGTGCGGGTAGTCCGAGCCGAACAGCACGTTCTCCACCCCGATCAGATCGGCGATGGCCTGCAGATCCTCCTCCCAGAACGGGCTGACGTGGATGCTGCGCTTGACCGCCTCGACCGGATCCTGGAAGCCGAAGCCCTCCGGCGCCTTCTTGTACACATCGTGCAGATTCTCGAGCAGCGGGGCCAGCCAGGAGGCACCGTTCTCGATGACGGCCACCTTCAGCTCGGGGTGGCGGAACAGCGCGCCGTGGCACACCCACGAGGCGACGGCGTCCTGGATCGGGCGCCATTCGGTGGTCATCCGGAAGGTGTTGGTCTTGAACGGCAGCATCTCGAGGTTGCTGCCCTCCCATTCGGCGTTGAACCGCGAATAGCCGCTGTCGGAGGAGTGCATCGTCACCAGCACGTCGTGCTCGACCACGCGCTTCCAGAACGGGTCGAATTCCGGCAGGGCGAACGAGCGCGGCCCGCGCAGACCCGGCACCGGAGCCGGGCGCACCAGAATCGCCTTGGCGCCGTGTTCGACACACCAGTCGAGCTCCTCGATCGCCTTATCCACGATCGGCAAGCTCACCACCGGCACCGTGAAGATGCGGTCCTTGTAGTTGAAACCCCACTCCTCGAGCAGCCACTGGTTGAGCGAATGCACCACGGCGTGAATGAGATCGGGGTGATGGCGCATGCGCTCCTCGATGAGGCTGGCCAGGGTCGGGAACATCAGCGTGCGGTCGAGCTGTAGCTCGTTCATGAGCTCGAGGCGCGGGCCGGGCTCGTGGAACGCGGGAATCGAGCGCATCGGCTTACCGAAGATCTCCCGGCGGCTCTTACCCTCGGGATTGCCGTTCTTGAAGTACTCCTCCATCGCGCCGGGCCGCGCGACCACCTCGAAGGTGGGATTGGGGATGTACTCGCTGATCTGGCCGAGGACCGCGATCTTGGTGCGGCCGTTGAGTTCCACGTACTGGATGGCGCCCTCGAACTCCTTCGGCAGGTACCGGGTGAGGGCCTCTTTGGTTTCGTACAGGTGGTTATCGGCGTCGAAGAGCTGGTACGGCAGCTCGATCTTCGTCATAAGAGTCTCCTTTGTTCGTTATGAGAATCATATTCTCAGTTTTTGCGCGTGGCAACGTCCTGCCCGGCCACGGCGGCGCGCACGCGGTATTTCTGGACCTTGCCGCTCGGGGTGCGGGGGAAGTCGTCGACGATGTGCAATTCCTCGGGCCACTTCTGCTTGGCCAGGCCGGCCTCGGCCAGATGCGCCTGCACGTCGGCCAGGGTCGGGGTGGTGCTGCCGGACCGCAGCCGGACCACCGCGGCGGCATGTTCGATGAGCCGCGCATCGGGCGCGGCGACCACGACGGCTTCGGCGACCGCGGGCATGCGGTGCAGCACGTCTTCCACCTCGACCGCGCTGATGTTCTCGCCGCCGCGGATGATCAGATCGGTGGTGCGGTCGGTGATGGTGAGATAGCCGTCCTCGTCCAGCCGCCCGACATCGCCGGTGCGGTACCAGCCCTCGTCGTCGAAGGCGGCCGCGGTCAACTCCGGATCCGTGTAGCCCAGGCACAGATCCGGTCCGCGACTGAAGATCTCGCCGTCGTCGGAGAGCCGGATCTCCACCCCCGGCAGCGGGCAGCCGTCGGTGTAGAGGCGTTTGTCCTGAGGATCCGTGCAGTCGGAGCCGGTGATGGACGGATGTTCGGTGCTGCCGTAGGCGCGGTAGGCGATGATGCCGAGTTCGGTGAGCCGGGTGGTCACCGCGGCCGGCACCGAACTCCCGCCCAGCCCCGCGTATTTCATCTGCCGCAGATGCGCGTCGGTGAACGACGGATGGTCGAGCAGGCTGGTGAGGTAATAGGGCACCCCGCCCGCCACGGTGGCGCCGAATTCCGACATCAGGGCCAGCACCCGGCCGGGATCCCACACATCCACGAGGTTGATCTCCGTCCCGTCGAGCACCGGGATGAGCAGGGCGTTGACCATGCCGATGAAATGGCCGACCGGTGCGGCCGTGAGCTGGGCGCCCAGATCGGGCGGGTAATGCGCACTGAGCTGGCGCGTTTCGAACCCGAGGGTGCGATGGCTGTGGACCACGCCCTTCGGGTCGCGGGTGGTGCCCGAGGTGAAGGCGATCAGCGCGGGGGAGTCCGGTGCGACCGTGACGATTCCGGGCATCGGCTCTTCGTCGAGCAGGGAGTCGAAGTCGCGGCCCACCACGCCGACGATCGGCACCTGCGCGCACAGATCGGGCTGAAATTCCATGGCGCCGAAGCGTTCCGCGGTGACGAACACCTTCGGACGCACCGCGTCGAGGATGTAACCGATTTCCTTGCGGCCGTAGAAGTGCACGATCGGCACCATCGTGGCCCCGAGGAAGGAGGCGGCCCAGAAGGTGGCCGCGGCCTCCATCCAGTTGGGTAGCTGGAAGGCGACCACATCGCCGGGGCCCACACCGCGGCGGCGCAATCCGGCGGCGAGCCGGCGGGCGAGGTGCTCGACCTCGCGCACCGTGCCCGACCAGGGACGCAGCTGGGAATGAACCCGGAACGGGACCTCGGGTTCCCCGGCCAGGCCCCGCGTCAGCATCTCGCCCATGGTTTCGCGCGTCCACCATCCGCGCGACTCGTACCGATCGATCAACTGCTGCGGGATCTTTCGCATGGCTGAGCTCCAATGCCCGACGAATGGGAAGGCCGGCGGGACCGGACCCGAATACGGAGATGATATTCTCAGATTCGGAGAAGCAACATATCCAGAACGGAGAACGTGTGATGGTCGACCTCGAGGTGGACGGCGGGATCGCGGTACTGACCATCAACCGTCCGCAGGCGCGCAACGCCATCGCGCCCGAGACGATGGATCAGCTCGATGCCGCGATCGACGCCGCGGCCGGCGCCCAGGTGCTGGTCGTGCGCGGTGCGGGCGAGCGCGCGTTCGTCTCCGGCGGAGATCTCAAGCAACTGGCCGCGATTCGCACCGAGGAGGGTGCCGCGCAGATGGCCTGGCGGATGCGCGGCATCTGCGATCGGCTGGCCGCGTTCCCGGCTCCGGTGGTCGCGGCGCTCAACGGTCACGCCCTCGGCGGCGGTGCGGAATTCGCGGTGGCCGCCGATATCCGGATCGCCGCCGACGACATCACCATCGGGTTCAACCAGGTGGCGCTCGCGATCATGCCCGCCTGGGGCGGAGCCGAACGGCTCGCGAAGCTGGTCGGGCGCAGCCGCGCACTGCTGCTGGCCGTCACCGGGTCCCTACTGTCCGCCGCGGAGGCGCAGCAGTACGGCCTGGTCGATCGGGTGGTGCCGCGGGCGGATTTCGAGCGGGAGTGGCGGTCACTGGCGACCGCGCTGGCCCATCCGGCCTCGGCGCCGATCAAGCGCGTGGTCTCCGGCGCCACCCCGCCCGAGGCGGTGGAAGCCTTTGCCCGGCTGTGGGTTTCGGATGCGCACTGGGAAGCCGCGGATCGGGTGCTGAACCGCGGTTCGGCCCGCGGCGCGACCGCGCGGGCCTAGGACCGGTTCCTCGCCGAGCCGGCCCGCTGTATCCGTCGGGTGTGGTTTGCCGGATTCGGCGGCGGTCAACACTATGTTTCGGCCTCGCCGGCCTGGTTCCGGCAGGCCGTCGTTGTTGTTTGCCGTCGGAAAACGACCTGCGCCACATCGGCGCAGAAGGAGGATACGTGCGCATCATCACCACCGGTCTCGCCGCCACGGCGTTGACCGTCGCCGCGGTCGCGGGGGCCGGCGTCGCTGCGGCCGATGACGATTCGGGGCTCAACCCGCCCAAGGAGATCATCACCGTGGATATCAATCTCCTCGGATGTTCGATCGGCGCCGGACTCGGCGCGCAGCTGGTTCCCACGCTGAGCGCCGGCGGATTCGGTGGCCCGGTGGGCATCGACGGCGGATTGGCCTCGCGGCTGCGCAGCGCCGGCTGCCTGCCCTGGCGCTGACGGCGCGAATTATTCGGTCGCGCTGTCGATTTCGGTGATGGCGTGCACCGGGCAGTCCAGCAGTGCCCGGTGCACGCCGTCGCGATCGGCGGGTGCGACGACACCGTCACCTTCCAGCGACGCGTAGCCCCAGTCGTCGAGCGAAAAGTACTTCGGCGCGTGTTTGGCGCAGGTGCCGAAGCCGTCGCAGACGGTGCGATCGAGTCGGATCTTCACAGCGAGGTCACCGCTTCCACATCGAAGGGGCGGACGGCGGCGAACGGCGTGGCCGCGCAGATCGCGCAGCCGCCGCCGCGGTGGCGCGCCACCGCATCCGGGAATTCGTCGAGCAGGGTCCGGGCCGCATTCGTCGCCGCGTCGAGGGTGCCGCAGGCGCCGCGGCCGCGCAGCACGGTCGCCCAGCGGCGCAGCCGATCCAGATCGGCGGCCTCGGCGACCCCGTCGCGCAGTGCGGAGGCGACCGCGCTCATCGCCGCGGTGCCGTTGAAACACGAGCCGCACTGACCGGCGTTCTCGCGGTCGAAATAGTCCAGCACCGCCGCCGCCACCGCGACCGGGCAGTCGTCGGGCGTGAGCAGTGCGACGGCGCCGCAGCCCAGTCCCGTCCCCAGCGCCCGCAACGTCTCGTGATCGAGCCGGGCGTCGAGGATGCGGCTGTTGGTGAGGCCGTTGAAATAGCCGCCGAGCAGCGCGCCGTGCACGCGGTCCGCGGCGACGCCGTGCAACTCGAGCAGGGCGCGGAACGAAAACCCGTGCGGCAGTTCGTAGATCGCCGGTTCGCGCCCGCCCCCGGTCACGGTGGCCAGGAAGGTCCCCGGCGAGTCCGCGGTGCCCACGGCACGGAAGGCCGCCGCGCCGAAGCGGTGAATCCATGCCAGCTGGGCGAGAGTTTCCACGTTGCTGACCAGTGTGGGGCGTCCACCGACGCCGGCCGCATACGGACGGGGCGGCTTGTCGGTGGGTGTGGCGGGCCCGCCGTCGATCGCACGGACCGCCGCCGTCTCCTCCCCGGCCACATATCCGGCGGCGACGGTGACGATCTCCATCGGCACCGCGAGCTCGGCGGGATCGGTCTCGGCAAGCGCGCCGGCGACCGATTCGGCGGCCCGGTCGTCGGAGACGTACAGCACCGCGCGATCGGCGGCGAGAATCGTCGCGGCGGCTCGTAATCCGTCCAGCACCAGATGGGGGCGCCGGCGCAGCAACCAGCGGTCCTTCCCCGAGGCCGGTTCGCCCTCCTCTCCGTTGGCGACGACCACCGGCCGCACTCCGGCATCGCAATGCCGCTGTACCGACAGCAGTTTCGTGCCCAGCGGGAAGCCCGCGCCGCCGCGCCCGCGCAGGCCCGACTCGACGACCTCGGCGAGCAGCCGCGCCGGATCCTCGATCGGCGCGTACCCGCCGCTCGCCCGGTACGCCGCCGCCGACTCGGTGCCCTCGCCGCCGGTGATTCGCGGCGCGGTCCCCGGTGGTGCGCTGACTATCGGATTCGCGATCGCATCCATCGATCCGTCCTTCGGAATATCGTCCGCCGCCGAAAACTGTCGGCGCGGAAATGGCTGTGCCTACAATCGGCGGCATGCGTACCGCAGTAATTCGTGTCGATGTGGATCCCGCCGGGGAACTGCCGCCCGCGGAATTCGGGAAGAAGATATCCGCGCTCATCTCTCGCGCTGCGAAATCCGGAATATCGGTGACCGCACCCGATATCGATCGGCTTCCCGCACGCCGCCGCGAAATCCAGGTGCTGATCGACGGTGACGACACGGCCGCCGTGCGCGAACACGCGGTGGGAATGTGTGCCGATATCTTCGGCTCCGCCGTCCGGCCCGGGGCGGTCACCTTCGTCAGCCGGGGGACCGACGACGACGCCCACGGTGTCCTCGCCGGATTCGGCATCACCGGAGAGATCGATCGCAGCTGCGACGCGGCCGGCTTCGACACCCTCACCGTCCGCCTGGCGCGCACCGATCTGGAGCGCATCCCGGAGAGCCGGATCCAGACCGCGCTCGAGGCGGCGACCAACTCGGAGGTGGTCATCGTCACCAGGTGAGCACGGCGGTGAGCCGCCTGCGAGAGGCTCACCGGCCCACCGCGATTCGCCGATTTCCACCGCTACTGCCGCACGAAGTCCAGGATCGCCGGCGCGGCCAGCACCCAGGTGTCGAAGATGTTCCCCTCGCCCCGGGCGCGCGCCTTCTGACCCTGCTGCCAGGCGTCCTCGGGCCACGGCGGATCGATCAGGACCGAACCCTCGATCAGGCAGTGCACTTCCATCGACGTCCGCTTGGGGTGGTCGATATCGTGCTCACCTCCCCGGATGATGAGCGTGGGAATCCTCAGCTTCGAGAACTCGTAATCGGTCACCCCGGGAATCGTCTGACCTGGTTTCGGAACATAGGCGTCGAGCCAGCGCAACATCTGCGCCTGGAATTCCTCGGCGTCGAGAGCCAGCAGCCGGTCCTTGTTCTTCGGATTGTCCTGGATGCGTTCCTGCCATTCCGGCAGTTCGATCAGGCCCTCGATGCCCTTGATCTTCGCCGCGGTGATGTTGGGAATGATGTAATGCGAACCGAGCGCGATCAAGCCGTAGTTGCCGCCGACGATATTCCACACGATCAGCTTCGTCGCGATCTCCGGATACAGCATCGCCGTCAGAATGGAATCCCGCGCACCGCCGGAGCCGCCGGCGATGATCACCGGACCCGTGTCCAGATGCACGAGCAGATCGTGCAGCACCTCGGCGCGCATATGCGATTCCGTGGGACCCCAGAACGCGACCTCACTGCGGCCGCAGTTGGGCCGGTCCCACAGCAGGACCCGGTGGCCACCGGCGACCAGGGCCTCGGCCAGCGGCCGCAACCCCGGAATTTCGATGCTGAACCGGCCACCGGGAGTGAGCACGATCAGCGGACCGGACTCTCCCAGAATTTCGTAATAGACCTCACCACCGCGGATTTCGGCGATCGGCATGGACAGACCTCCTCGTCTGTGTCGGATCGAGCTGCGCTATTCGTCGCCTGATGGGGCGCCCTACGTGGTGACACTTCGTTGCCGCCTCCGGGCGCTGACCCATCAGGCCGTGACCAGAACGTCGTTGCCGACCACCCGCACGGGATAGGTGCGGATACTCCATTCCGGTTTCACCGCGGTGGTGCCGGTGGCCAATTCGAATCCCCACTGGTGCCACGGGCAGTAGATGTATTCGCCGCCGCGCACGCTGACCGCGTCACCGGGAACCGATTCGTCGACCGCGGTCAGTCCCCGGGTGCGGCCCGAACACAGCGGGCCGCCCTCGTGCGGACAGTAATTGGCGATGGCGTAGAAGGTGCCGTCGACGTTGTAGACGCCGACCCCGTGGCGGCCGATCGGCACGAGTTTATGTGTCCCGGGCGGAATTTCGTCGACGGTGGCGACGGCGTGCTCACGCCCCTGCGGCAGCCGCGGGGTGGCCGCGAGATCGTCGCTCATCTCAGAACACCCGCACTTGCCCGGGCAATACCGGCACGGTATCGGGCAGGTTGGCGTAGGTTTTCAGCCCGTTGCCGAACATCACCGGCTCGCGGGTGTGCTCGGGCAGATGTTTGACCAGCCAGCGCGGATCGTCGAAGGTCCAGTGCGGATAGTCCGAGGAGAACAACAGAATCCTGTCCGCCTCCATCCATTCCAGCGCCCGGGTCAATTCCGTCTTGTCCTCGGGATAGTCCAGGGGCTGGGTGGTGAACTTGATGTGCTCCTTGACGTACTCCGACGGCTTGCGCTTGATCTCGACCCATGCTTTGCGCGCCTCGTAGATCGCGTCCATCCGCCACATCAGCGGCAGGATCCAGGTGAACGCATGCTCGACCAGGATGATCCGCAACGCCGGGAAGCGGTCGAAGACGCCGTCGAAGATCAGGCTCATCACCTGATTCATCGCCAGTAGCGAGTAGGTGACCATGAAATCGTGGTTGTAGCTGGGATATCCCACCGGCGGCATCGGCAGCATCTCGAAATTCCCGCGGGAGAGGTGGCAGGCCACCGGCAGGTCGTGCTTGACCGCGGCCGCCCACACCGGGTCGTACATCGGATCGCCCCACGCCGGCCGCGGTTCGGCGCGAATGAGGATCTGCGCCATATACGGATGTCCGGCCCATTTCTCGATTTCGCGGACCGCGCCGGCCGGGTCCTCGGCCGCGGCGCTGATGGAACCGCGATAGCGCTGATGCCAGTTGTTGTGACCGTCGAGCCAGTCCTGATCCAGCCAGGTGTTGACCGCCGCCGCGGCCGCCGAGGTCGCCTCCGGCAGCCGGGCCTGGTGCAGGCCCGGCTCGAGGATGGCGATATCGGAGCCGGCGCCCATGATGAGCTGCCGGAACAGCGTGTCGGGATCGCTACCCGGGAAACCGCCGTCGGGTGTGAAGGCGTCCACCCGCATCGCGTAGGCGTAGGCGAAGTCGGGGGCGTCGTAGAAGATGGTGCTGCCGACGTGGCGGTTGAGGAAATACTTGCTGCGGAACGGCTCCGGGTAGAGTTCGGCGAGCCGTCCCGGCCGGGGCACCGGGTGGACGTCGGAGTCGACCACCCGGACCGCGACCCGATCGGTGCTCGGAATCCGTTCGCGTACCTCGGTATTCGCCTGCGTCATGGGTATCCCTTTCGATTCCGATACCGGTTACCGCGTCGTCGCCGCGGCGGGAATGTCGATGCCGTACAGTCCGGCGGCATTGCGCCACAGCAGCTTCTCGCGCTGGGCGGAAGTGAGCGCCGACGGCAGCCGCGCCGGATCGTCGAGTTGCCAGTGCGGATAGCTCGAGCCGAACATCACCATGTGGTCCTTGCCGGTGAATTCCAGCCAGTCTCCGGCGAATTCGACATCGCCGGGCCCGTCGAGCCGGCCCTGGACGAAGTAGATCGAGCCGGGGAGATAGTCGCTGGGCATGCGCGGCGCCCACGGCGTTTGCTCGAGGTGCGGACGGCCGAAGGTGTCCATCCGCCACATCATCGGGGTGAGCAGGTCGGCCGCGCCGTCGGCCCACACGAAGCGCAGATCGGGAAAGCGTTCGAACACGCCCTCGGCGATCATGTTCATCTGGTGGTACAGATAATTCAGCGCCATGAAGCCGAGGTACTGCTCGTAGGTGCGCGGATGTCCGGACGGGGTGGGCGGATAGGCCACGCCCGAACCGGATTCGATATGCACCGCGACCGGCAGCCGCGCGGCCGCCGCGGCCTCCCACAGAGGCCAGAACTGCGGCTTTCCGTAGAGTTCGCGCGACTGCAACGGAATGCCGATCTGCACGACGCGCGGATGGGAGCCCCAGCGTTCGATCTCGCGGACCGCGCCGGAGATGTCCTCCGGATTCACCCGCAGCGTGCCTCGGTAGCGGTCGGCGTAGGTGCCGGAGTCCAGCCAGCGCGAGATCATCATCTCGTTGTGCGCGCTCGCGATCGCGGTCCCCAGATGGCGGTCGGGCATGATGCCGCGGGTCATCGGATGCAGGACGGCGATGTCGGTTCCGCGCTCGCCGAAGAGCACCTGCCCCACGGCATCGGGCTCGGAGCCGGGATATCCGCCCTCGGACAGGACGGTGCCCGGGGCGTATTCACCGCCGGGCGCGCCGTACCAGTCCATCTCGACATCCGGATAGCCGCGAGCGCTGTACGGCTCGCGCAGCCAGGTGCGCAGTTCGGGGTTGCCCTGGAAGAAGATGTGCACGCTCGCATCGATCAGCGGGCTGGTGCTGCCGTCGGGGAGAGTGATCATCGGCCCTCCTGCGGGAAATGCCGCGCAGCTGCGGGATTCGGTCTCGGCGAGGCGGAACGGTCCGGCTCGGGATGGTCGGTCATGCGGGCTCCGTTGCGGGAATTCGAATGCGTTCGCGGACTGCCGTCGGCCCGGCGGTCGGGGAGAGTGCCCGAAAGGCTGTGCGGCGGACGGACCGGTGCGCGTTCGCCGGAGCGAATGCGCGAACCAAATATTTGTTCCGCAACTGTACGTCGAAACCCGCCCGGCGCACAAGGGCCGCCGTCCGGCGGTCAGGCGGCGGGGGCGGTGCGAGTGGCGCCGCACAGCAGAGTCGCGCGGGAATGTGCGTGTGCCGCATCGATTCCCACGCGCGCGACCACCGGCGGGGGCATCCAGATCAGGTCGCGCACACACGCCGACAGCCGGCTCTTGGTGATGCCCTCGATGGTGATCTCGCCGTCGGCTCGGCCCTGGTCGACGATGGTCGCGATCTGACGTGCGCGACGGCGCAGGACCTCGATCACGTCGCTGGTGTCGGGGGGAGTGGACCGGAACCACGCGCGCTGGATCGCGAACTCGAGGTCGAAACGCCACAGGGCGTTGAGATTGATCCAGGTCAGCGCGTCGAGTTTGGCGACGGCGGAGCTGTCGGTGCCGACCACCGCTGCGTAGGCGCGCGAAATCTCGTCGTGGAAGGACCCCATGATCGAATCCAGCAGCGCCTGTTTCGATTCCACGGTCCGGTACACGCTGCCCGCGCCCATTCCGGCGGCGGTGGCGATATCGCGCATGGTGGTCGCCTCGTAACCGCGGCGGGCGAACTCCGCGCGTGCCACCGCGCGCAGCCGGGCGGTGCGGTCGTCGTCGCCGGTGTCGTCGGGATTCGCCCAGGTGGCGATGCTCTCGCGCGCGGCGCGCAGGGCCGCGGAGCGATCGAGCGCGGCGGGGGAGGTCGGCACGGCGGGCAGGCCGTCGAGCAGCAGGCGGCACACCACCGTGGCGACGCGGTCGGCGGAATTCTCGCGATGCAGGACCGACAGGCCGATGTGCAACATGGTCTGGCACAGCTGTTCGGCCAGCACGGAACGGTCCACGGCCGCGGTGAGGTAGCCGTGATCGGCCGCGGCGTCGAGCAGGGCGCGCATGGCTGTCGTCGGTGCGGAGGGTGGGTCGGCGGCGAGCGCGACGAGCGCGGTGCCGGCGCCGGTGTGCGGTTCGTAGATCGACAACTGCAGTGCCGCGCGGTGTTCCAGCGCGCAGGCGGCGAGGGCGGTGGCGTAGCCGTTCACGACGTCGAAGGCCCGGTCGGCGCCGGTGATCGCCGACGGCGGCGGCGCCGACCGGGCCACTGCATCCAGCGCCGCGTGGTAACGCTCGAGCAGTTCGACCGCGATCGCTTCCTTCGATTCGAAGTGGTGGTAGAGACTGCCGGGCAGGATGCCGCAGGCGTCGGCGACGTCCTTCACATTCGTCCCGGCGTACCCCGCGGAGGCGAACAGTTCCGCGGCCGCGCGCAGGATCTCGGTCCGCCGCACGCTGTCGGCGCGAGCGGGAACCGGCGCGGTGGACTGTGATCGTGGCATCTGCTCAGTGTGACCGATCTTCGCGACCCGTACGACGCGGCCCGGAGCGCGTGCCGTCCGGGTGGTCAGTCGTTGCGCGGGAAGCCCAGATTCAGCCCGCCGTGGCTCGGATCGAGCCACCGGCTGGTCACGGCCTTGGTGCGGGTGAAGAAGTGCACACCTTGTATGCCGTGCGCGTGCGTGTCACCGAACAGCGAGTTCTTCCAGCCGCCGAAACTGTAGTAGGCCATGGGAACCGGAATGGGGACGTTGATGCCGACCATCCCCACCTCGACCTCGTACTGGAAGCGCCGGGCCGCGCCGCCGTCGTTGGTGAAGATCGCGGTGCCGTTGCCGTAGGGGTTGCCGTTGATCAGCTCGAGGGCCCGCTCGTATCCGTCGACTCGCACCACCGCGAGGACCGGGCCGAAGATCTCCTCGCGATAGGCGGCCATCTCCGGGGTCACGTGGTCGAGCAGCGTCGGTCCGAGCCAGAAGCCCTGGGACACATCGATATCGGCGTCGGCGGTGCCGATCGCGCCGCGGCCGTCGACGACGATGCGGGCGCCCTCGGCCTCGGCGGTATCGACGGCGGTGGCCACCTTGTCGCGGTGCGCGCGGGTGACCAGCGGTCCCATATCGGCCTCACCGTGCCCGTCGCCGAGGCGCAGGCCACGAGTGCGCTCGGCCACCCGGGCTACCAGCTCGTCGGCGATATCGCCGACCGCGACGGCCACCGAGATGGCCATGCAGCGTTCTCCGGCCGACCCGTATCCGGCATTGACCAGCGCGTCCGCGGCCAGGTCCAGATCGGCGTCGGGAAGGATCACCGCATGGTTCTTGGCGCCGCCGAGGGCCTGGACCCGCTTGCCGGTCGCGGTGGCGGTGGCGTAGACGTACTCGGCGATCGGAGTGGAGCCCACGAAGGAGACGGCCTTGATCGCCGGTTCGGTCAACAGCGCGTCCACGGCCTCCTTGTCGCCCTGCACGACGTTGAAGACGCCGGGCGGCAGTCCCGCCTCCTCCCACAGCTTCGCCAGCCACAGCGCTGCGGACGGATCCTTCTCACTGGGTTTGAGCACGACGGTATTGCCGGTGGCGACCGCCAGCGGGAAGAACCACATCGGCACCATGGCCGGGAAGTTGAACGGCGAGATGATCGCGACCGGACCGAGCGGGGCTCGCACCGAGTACGCGTCCACGCCGGTGGAGACGTTCTGCGTGAACCCGCCCTCCACCAGATGCGGTATTCCGCAGGCGAATTCGACCACTTCCTGACCGCGCGAGACCTCACCGAGGGCATCGGAGAACACCTTGCCGTGTTCGGCGGTGATCAGTCCGGCCAGTTCGGATTTGCGGGCGTTGAGCAGTTCGCGGAAGCGGAACACGATCGAGGTGCGCCGGGTCAGCGAGGTGTCGCGCCAGCCCGGGAAGGCGGCCGCCGCGGACTCGACGGCGGCGCGAACCTCCTCG
Source organism: Nocardia sp. 852002-20019_SCH5090214 (assembly GCF_001665865.1). Lineage (NCBI taxonomy): Bacteria > Bacillati > Actinomycetota > Actinomycetes > Mycobacteriales > Nocardiaceae > Nocardia > Nocardia sp. 852002-20019_SCH5090214. Next base: position 298,030 of record NZ_LZMK01000368.1, read on the forward strand.
GGCCCGGCCACGGCGACCGCGCCCGTGACCCGTCCGGTGGCGGGATCGGTCACCGGGGCGGTGCGCGCGGCGACGCCGGGCCGGAGGCCGCCGTCGATCCAGTGGCCGATGTGCGCGACGTCCGTGGCGGCGGTCGGTTCGATCGTGCCGGTCACGACCGGGCCCCCGCGTGCGCACCGGTCATGGTGGTCAGCGGCGCCGCGCCGTACCAGCCGCAGGGCAGGCCGCAGCTGGCGGTGATCTCGATCTCGCGGCGATGGTCGGCGAAGGTGCGAACGGTGCGCACCGCCTCCGCGGCGTAGCCACAGCGCGGGCAGGTGCCGAAGTAGTCCAGTATCTGGCGGACCGCGATATCGACGGGCGGCTGCATCAGTACCTCCGGGTCACGGGTTGAGTTGTGCGGCAAGGGATTCGCGTATGTCGTGCGGTCAGTCCAGGAACAGGTCCGGGATCGGCCGCTCGCCGCCGCCGTAGCCCGACAGGTCGCGGACTCCGGATTCGATGAGCACCTCGGCGTCGATGTAGCAGTTGCCGGTGGTGTATTTCGCGGGCCGGGAAAGGATTTCGGCGGCGGCATCGCCCATGATGCGCGGATCGCGCGCCGAGGCGAGCAGGTCGGACCCGTCGGCCATATTCGCCACCGCCGAGGTCGCGATGTAGGTCTGCGGCCACAGGCAGTTCACCCCGATCGCCGCCTCGGCGAATTCGGTGGCCCAGCCGAGCGACAACAGCGTCATCGCGTATTTGGACTGGGTGTAGGCGGGATGCGCGCCCAGCCAGCGAGGGCTGAGGTTCAGTGGCGGCGAGATGGTCAGCACATGGGCCTCGGGCGCCTCGCGCAGCGCCGGCAGGCAGGCCTGGGTGAGCAGGAAGGTGCCGCGCACGTTGATCTCCTGCATCAGGTCGAAGCGTTTGGCCGGAAGTGAGTCGGTCGGCTCCACCGCGATCGCACTGGCGTTGTTGACGCAGATATCGATGCCGCCGAAGCGGTCGACCGCGGTCTGCGCCGCGCGCCGCACATCCTCCTCGCGCCGCACATCGCCCACCACCGCGACGGCCTTCCCGCCCGCGGCCTCGATCTCGGCCACGGCGGTGTGCACGGTGCCCGGCAGTTTCGGATGCGGTTGCGCGGTCTTGGCCAGCAGCACGATATTCGCGCCCCGGGCGGCCGCGGCGACGGCGATGGCGAGGCCGATCCCGCGGCTTGCGCCGGAGACGACCATGGTGCGGCCGGCCAACGGATATGCGGGCATGACGCTCCTCGAAGTCAGTCGTTCGCCTTTGATGGTATTGGCATTCTCTTTTTTTGCAAGTAACGTATTCAAGGATGAACGACGACGTCCAGACCTCCTCCGGCATCCCGCTCGCCCCGGTCTACGGCCCGGGCGATCGTGTCGCCGAACCCCCCCCGCCGGGCGAATATCCCTTCACCCGAGGCAATTTCGGCACCGGCTACCGCGGGCGGCTGTGGACCTTCCGGCAGTACTCGGGGTTCGGCACCGCCGAGGAATCCAATCGCCGCTACCGCTATCTGCTCGATCAGGGCGGCACCGGACTCTCGGTCGCGCTGGACCTGCCGACCCAATGTGGTTACGACTCCGACGATCCCGAGGTGAGCGAGGAGATCGGCCGGGTCGGCGTGGCGGTGGACACCCTCGCCGACGCCGAGATCCTGTTCGACTCGATTCCGCTGGACAAGATCAGCACGAGCTTCACCATCAACGGCACCGCCGCGATCCTGCTGGCGTTCTACGTTGCCGCCGCCGAACGCCAGGGCGTCGCCCGCGAAAAACTCACCGGCACCATCCAGAACGACATCCTCAAGGAGTACGCGTCGCGGGGCACCTGGATCTGGCCGGCGCAGCCCTCCCTGCGGTTGATCGCCGACACGATCGAATTCTGTGCCGCCGAGGTGCCGCGGTTCAACGCGATCTCGGTGGCGGGCGCGCACTTTCGCGACGCGGGCGCGACCGCGGTGCAGGAGATGGCGTTCACCCTCGCCGACGGAGTCACCTATTGCGATACCGTCGTCGAACGCGGCCGCATGAGTATCGACGACTTCGCGCCGCAGATCTCGTTCTTCTTCTACACCCACGGCGACTTCTTCGAGGAGATCGCGAAATACCGTGCCGGACGGCGGCGGTGGGCCACGCTGGTGCGGGAGCGCTACGGCGCGACGACCGATCGCGCGTCGATGTTCCGGTTCGGCTGCGTCTCCGGCGGCGCCTCGCTCTACGCGCCCCAGGCGCAGAACAATCTGGTGCGCGTGGCCTACGAGGCGATGGCCTCGGTCCTGGGCGGGGTGCAGTCGATGTTCACCGCCGCCTGGGACGAACCGTTCGCGCTGCCCAGCGAGGAGTCGGCGACACTGGCGCTGCGCACCCAGCAGATCCTGGCCTACGAGACCGGTGTCACGCGGGTGGCCGATCCACTGGGCGGGTCCTATTTCGTCGAGGCGCTCACCGATGCGACCGAGGAGCGGATCGTCGAGATCATGGCCGATCTCGACACGCACGGCGGCATGGTCCGCTGCATCGAGGACGGCTATCTGCAGGGCCTGATCGCCGACGAGGCCTACCGCGCCCACCAGGACATCGAATCCGGCGCGCGCCCGATCGTCGGGGTCAACCGATTCACCTCCGACGAACCCGCACCCGAGATCGGCACCTACGAATTGGATGCCGCGGGAAGGGATCTGCAATTGAAGCGACTGGCCAAGGTCAAGGCGGACCGGGATTCCGGCGCGGTCGCCACCACGCTGTCGGCGCTGTCGCGCGCCGCCGAGGGAGACGAGAATCTGATGCATCGGCTCATCGACTGCGCCAACGCCTACTGCACGGTGGGGGAGATGACCGCCGCGCTGAAATCGGTGTGGGGCGAATTCCGGCAGCCGGTGGTGTTCTGATGCCCGCGCGCGTACTGGTCGCCAAACCGGGCCTCGACGGCCACGATCGTGGTGCGAAGATCGTCGCGCGCACACTGCGCGACGCCGGTTTCGAGGTCGTCTACACCGGCATCCGCCGCCGCGTCGAGGAGATCGTGTCCATCGCGGTGGCCGAGGATGTGGCGGTGGTGGGGCTGAGCATTCTCTCGGGCGCGCACCTCGGACTCACCACCAAGGTGGTGGAGGGATTGCGCGCCGCCGACGCCGCGGATATCGCGGTCGTGGTCGGCGGCACCATCCCGCAGGCCGATGTGCCGAAACTCCTCGAGGCGGGCGCGGCGGCGGTGTTTCCGACCGGCACCCCGCTGGATCACCTGGTGCGCGAGATCCGCGCGCTGACCGCGACGGTGGCGGGCCCGGCCGAGCCGAGATGACCGCGACCCACCGCACACCGCAGGTCACGGCCGGGCGAAGGGGCGGCGTCGCACCGGTCACGGACACGCACGTCCGAGCGTCCGAGAACGGGCGGTCCGGGCATTTCGGGTGCCGAACGTGGCCGATGGACGCCCAGAATGCGCGCTGGACGGCGGCCTGTAATGAACTCGTGCCCCTTTTCACAGGTTGAGCACGGTCCCAGCTGACATAGTCTGAGCAGGCGAGTTCTGTTCAGGGCAGTTTCGGAGCCGGTCGCGGTCCAGGCGATCGTCGGCGCGAACGAGCGGAACCGCAGTCGGCAGGGGCAGTCGAGGAGGTCGGCCGTGCACACAGCGGTGACGACGGCAATCACACGGCGTGAGTTGATGCGGCTCACGGGAATCACAGCGCATTCGGTCAGCCGGCGTGGCGGCCGGTCGCTGAATGCCGACGCGGTGTCGGGTTATATCGACTCCGCGGTCGGGCGCAGCGCCTTCGCCGTCGCCGACGGCATCGGCGATCATCTGCTGGCCGCGCGGGCGGCGCGCACCGTGGCGCAGGTCGCGGCGCGGGTGGCTGTCGGTGGCAGTGCGGCCGCCGGAATCCTTGCCGCCCGACAACAATTGCTGCGCGAATTCCCCGAGCCCTCCGCCGACAGCGTGGTGGTCGTGGCCGTGTGCCCGACACCGGACCGTATCGACGGCCCCTGTGATATCGCCTGGGTCGGCGACTGCCGGGCCTATCACTGGAACGGGCGGGTGCTGCATCAGATCACCAGCGATCACACCGTTGCCGAGATGATGAACGCGCGCGGCATCACCGTCGCGCCCCGGATGCACCATATGGTGACGACCTCGGCGCGGACCGTGCAGCCGGAGGCGGTGGGCCACGGCATCACCGGCACCGGCGCCGGGCGCTGGCTGCTGAGCACGGACGGGGTGCACAAGACCTTGCCGATGACCGAGATCAAGCAGATCCTCGCCGACGCCGATTCCGCGTCGACCGCCGCGGACGCCCTGGTCGAGGCGGCGATCACGGCGGGTGCCACCGACAACACCACCGCGCTGGTCTTCGATCACGGCTGAACAGCGGGCCCGCCCGCGCGGCCGCGACCGGCACCCGGCGCGGCGGCCGCGGCCAGGATCCGGCGCAGCGGCCACGGAAGTTCCCGGAACAGCGCGGTCATGGCGGCGGCGGTGCCGCGCAGATCGGTGCGCCCGGACAGGTAGGCGCGTTGCAGGTCCGGGGGCAAGGCGAAGAAGGCGTCGAAGAAGACCGGGAGTTCCTCGGGCGGCAGCGCGAGCAGCGCCCGCAGGCCGGCCCGGCGCAGGGCGTACACCAGGCGTGCCGGGACCGGCCACAGGCTCTGCCCGGCGGCCACGGTGTCGGCGGCGGCGAGTGCGGCGCCGACGCTGTATCCGGTCGCAGGATGCAGCAGTCCACCCGCCGCCCCGAAGACGCCGTCGCGGGCCCGGCCGCCCTCGACCGGGAAGCGCACCCGTTCGATCGGTGCGTCCGCGCCGAATTCGATTCCTCGGCAGCGCAATCGGTGTTCCAGACGGCGCCGCAGCTCGCCTTGGCCGATCGCCGGCCGTCCGGCCAGGCAGGTCTCCTCGAACAGCATCCGGCCGCCGCCCAGCGGGATCGTGTACAGGAACGACGCCGGTTCATCGGCCTCGGTGCCGTTGTCCCGGGACCAGTCCATGAAGACGGCCGGTTCGCGATCACGGTGCAGCACAACGCCGTAGGCGGTCTGCTCGGCTCGTCGCACGTCGCGGGCCAGGCCGCGGGCGTCGACCACGCGCTGCGCGGTCGGTGTCCGGCCCGAGGCCAGCCGCACGCGGTCGGGCCGCTCGATGTCCAGGACCCGGTCGGCGATCACGCGCACGCCGGAGAGGTCCAGCGCGTCCTGCAGCGCCGCGGTATCGAAAACCTGATAGGTACGGGCGATTTCGACCTCGCGGATACCCCGGGCGAGCGGCCGCTCGATCGTCGCGGCCACGACCCGGGCCGGTAGCCAGTCCGGCAATTCGTCGGCCCACGTGCCGTAGGTCGCGGGCCACCGGCGCCACGGATGCGGATCGATCGCGGTCACGGCGAGTCCGCGGACGGCCGCGCGATGCGCCAGCGCCCGCCCGGACGGGCCGAGCCCGCAGACGATGAGATCGGCACTCATGCCGCCATTGCAGCAGATCGGACGGACGCGGTGTGACCGGCCGTCGCATCACAGCGGGTGTGTCGGGTCCGGTAGGGTCGACCCACGATGCCCGGGGGGACCACAACCGCGGAGGGCGCTGCCCCGGGACGCGGAAGGTGGCAGCAGATGACGTATCCCCCCGGATCCGGGCCGTACGGCTACGGCCCGCAACAACCCCACGACTCGGGGTGGGGGCGCGACCCGAACCAGCCCGGCTCGGGCTGGGACGCGGCACCGAGCGGGTGGGAGACGCCGGCGTGGGATCAGCAGATGCCCGCGCCTCATTGGGGGCAGCCCGCTCCCGGCGGCTATCCGACTCCGCCACCGCCGAAGAACAACAACGGGCTCGTCGTCGGCATCGTCTTCGGCGTGATCGCGCTGCTGGTGATCGCCGGCGGCATCGTGGTGGTCGCGACTCGCGACTCCGGCGGCGACGACCGGGCCGGCGGAACCAGCACGCCCGCGCTCGTCCCCGCCACCACCGACGCCCGGACGACCACCGCGGCCCCTACCACCAGTGCGAGTCCCGACACGTCCGGCCACCTGAGCTATCAGGAATACGGGCACGACTGGAACTTCAAGGCCGGCGATGTGGAACTGCACGCCGACTGGGTCGAGGGCCGCGACCATCCCAGCTGCGCCGATATCGAGGTCGGGGGCAAGCTCACGTCGCTGGGCTGCCGGTACGCCGCGGAGATGGTGTACAAGGCCGAGGGCGGTTCGCTGATGCTGACCCAGTTCATCATGGGGATGTCGAGCAGTGACACCGCCGCGGCCGCACCCGGCGCGTATACCGACGACGACCTGAAACTGCGGCCCGGCACCTACATCTCGAACTTCACGACCGGCAAGTGGAAGGACGACGCCGAGAAGCAGTTCCTCGTCGTCACCTTCGCCACCGCGACCAGCTCGGTGGACGAGGGCACCGTGAAGAAGTACCTGAAGTACCGGCACGACGACATCCTCGGCGCCCTCGCCTTCCGCTGACGGGGTGTGCGGTCGCCCGGTTCAGATGCCGCCGGTCGCGAGCAGGCCGCCGTCGACCCGCACCACCTCGCCGGTGATCCATGCCGCCTGATCGGAGACGAGGAATCCGACCAGCGCGGCCACATCCTCGGGCGTGCCCAGGCGCCGCAGCGGATAGGTCGCGGCCACCGCCTCCTCGTTGTCGGTGACGAGGGCATCGGCGAATTTCGTCTTGACCACGCCCGGCGCGACGGCGTTCACCCGGATCGACGGACCCAGCTGCCAGGCCAGTTCCTCGGTGAGCCGGATGAGGGCCGCCTTGGACGCGCCGTAGGCGGCGATCACACCCGTCGAGCGGATGCCGGCCACACTCGCGAGGTTCACCACCGCGCCGCCGTGCTCGCCCATCCAGGCCCGATAGGCCTGCTGCACATAGCCCAGCGCCGCGACCACATTGACGTCGAAGATCTTGCGCACCGCGCCGAGATCGGCCTCCATCAACGACCCGTAGACGGGGTTGATGCCGGTGTTGTTGATCAGGATGTCCAGGGATCCGAATTCGGCGACGGCGGTGTCCACCTGCTCGGCGCGCGCCGCCTCGTCACCCGAATTGCCCGCCAGCGCAACGACTTTTCCCGGATGGCCGAGCGCGCGCAGCCGGTCGGCCGCCTCGGCCAGCGGTTCCGGTTTGCGGGCGGTGATCAGCACGTTCGCCCCACGCCGCAGCAGCTCCGCCGCCACCGCGTACCCGATACCGCGGCTCGCGCCGCTGACCAGCGCACCCTTACCCAACAGATCCTCGCTCATGGATCGCGACCTTACGTCAGGTGGGCGCGGGCGGCGTCGCGGACCCGGGGCGGGGTGCTGCGCAACACCTGGAAGCCGGCACCCGAGACCATGACCGGGATGCGCCGGGCCGCCTGCAGGTAGCGGATCCGCGCGGACCGGGGCAGCTCCGGCCACGGCAGCGGTTCGGCGTCGTCGGGATCGGGATGGGCGGCTCCGCCGAGCAGAGCGCGCCGATCCGCGATCCGGCGTTCGTAGTCCAGCCGCGCGAGCAGCCCGATCTCGTCGTCGTCGAAGGTGACCGCGAAGGCCGGATCGAAGGCGGGCACCATGAAGCAGCCGATCGCGGCCAGATCTTCGCCGATACCGCGGGCCTGCAGCCGGTAGGTGCGGCGGTCCTGGTCGCTGAGTTCGTTCCAGTGGCGCAGGGCGGCGGCGTCGGCCGGCGCCTCACCGGTGGTCATGACGGTGTGGGCGCGGGCCTGGTGGTCGACCCGTTCGCTGGTTTCGTGCAGCGCCCGCCCGAGTTGTTCGCTGACCCGGTCGGTGACGTATCCGGTGAGACTGTCGATGACACGGTCCTGTGCGGTGAGCCGGGCCTTCATCCGCCGGCATTCGTGCAGGACCGCCTGCGCGTCGAGGAAAGTCTGCTCGGAACGGCGGTCACCGGTGCGCCCGAGCACGTCCTGGCCCACCATGATCACGATCATGAACACCAGTTGCGCGAGCGTGGACAGAAACGCCATGAAGGCGAACGGGTACGGGTCCACCCGCTGAATTCCCGCCTGCGCCAGCACAACCCACAGAATCTGCGAGCCGAGCGCGAGATAGAAGCCCCACACGCTGCCCAGTCGCTCGGTCAGCCACACCGCGATCCGGTCGTTGGTGCTGACCGCCTGGTCGGCGGCCTGCGGCGGCGGCTGCACCCGATGCCGTTCGATCCACGGATGCGGTGTCGACTCGAGCAGGCTCAGGCCCCGGCTGAGCGCGCGGTCGTGGTGGTCCAGATGTGCCTGCAGATCCGCGACCTGGGCGAAGATCGCCTCGGTGTTCTCGTAGGTCTGCACCGACCGGCGGTCGGCGGCGGCGCTGAGCACCCGCTGGCCCACCAGGATCACCAGGCACAGGATCAGCTGTGCGACATTGTCGACGAACAGCAGGAACGGGAACGGATACGGGTCCACCGGGCGCAGCGGCCCCCAGGTCGCCAGCGCCATCCAGGCGCTGAACCCGATGAGCACCAGATACAGCGCGGGCATCGATCCGATCCAGCGGGTGAGGATGGCCGCGACCGCGTCGTTGACGCCGATGCGTTCGTCGGCCATCGTCACCGCACCGGTGTGCGTCTCGAAATCCAGAGCGGTATCGACATCGGCGTCGGTGGGCGCAATCGCGGTCGCGCCGCTGTGCGCGTTCGGTTCACCGCCGCTGCGTATCTCGTCGGCCCGGCTGTCGCTGCTCACCTCTACGGCCCCCTCGCCTGCGCTCGTCCGATACCGCGCACTGTACGTGCCCTCTATGGCACGTGCGCATCGCTACGCGGGGGAACAGGTCAGGTGGCGGTGAAACCCGCTGTGGTGCAGGGGTTTCAGTTCTCGGCGACGGCAGCTCGCCCGCGCCGAGAAAGGCCGGCGGTTCCGTCGTCGGCAACTGCCGGCCTTCCTCGGCCGGGATATGCCCGGCGTGTCGCTCAGCGCCGCAGGAGATCGGTGATCACATCGACCACCTCGTCCGGCGCCTCCTCGGCCATGAAATGTCCCAGCGCGAGGGTGCGGTGGTCGAGGTCGGTGGCCCATTCGCGCCATACCGCGGCCGCGTCGTAGCCGAGTTCGGCGCCCCAATCCTGCTGAATCACGGTGACCGGCATGGTGAGTCGGTGTCCGGCGGCGCGGTCGGCCCGGTCGTGGTCGAGATCGACTGTGGCCGAGGCGCGGTAGTCGGCGACGATCGAATCCACCGCGCCAGCGCACGCGCGTAGGTACTCCCGGCGGACGTCGTCGGGAATCGCGTCGGGGCGCAGGCACCAGGCGTCGAGGAAATGGCCGAAGAAGTCGTCGGCGCTCGCGCGGATCATGCGCTCGGGCAGCCCGGGCGGCTGGGCCATCAGATAGAGGTGGAAGGCGACCGCGGCGGTGTGGCCGTGCAGGACCTCCCACATATCCGATGTCGGCAGCACATCCAGCACCGCGAGATGGGAGATCCGATCGGGACGGTCGAGTCCGGCGCGAATCGCCACCAGGGCGCCGCGGTCGTGTCCGGCCAGCGCGAACCGATCGAATCCGAAGTGGTCGGCCAGCGCGATCACATCGGAGGCCATCGTGCGTTTGGCATAAGTGCCGGAATCGGCGGCGATCGGTTTATCGCTGTCGCCGTAGCCGCGCAGGTCCGGGCACAGCACGGTGTGGTCGCGGGCCAGCGCCGGTGCGACGTGACGCCACATCAGATGCGTCTGCGGGAAGCCGTGCAACAGCACGATCGGAGTACCGGAGCCGGCGTGCGCGATGGACAACGCGACATCCTCGGCGACCGGAACGCGGTCGTAGTCGAAACCGGGGACGGTGGGTGCGGACATGCGGTGACGATCCCTTCTCTAGGCTTGTTCGGTGCGATGTCCATGCTCGGCGGCGGCAATGAGCAACCGATGAGTGCGCAGCTCACCGGCTCCGACGCGGCACCGACGGCCGGTGTCCTGGGCCCGGTGCGGGTCGCCGCCGCCGACGGGACGCCGCTGCCGCTGCACGGCCCCCGGCATGCCGAGGTGCTGGCCCGCCTGATCGCCGCCGGCGGTCGGGTGGTGCCGGTGCCGGCCTTGGTGGCAGACCTGTGGGAGGACCCGCCGCCGGGCGCGGTCGCCGCCGTGCGCACCTTCGTCGCCGCCCTGCGCCGTGCCCTGGAACCCGGCCGCGCGCCGCGCACCCCTTCCCGCGTGATCGTCACCGAGGGCGCCGGATACCGCGTGGCGCTGCCTCGCGATCACGTCGACGCCTGGTATTTCGACGATCTGGTCCGCGCGGCCGCGAATCAGGCTGGGCCGCAGCGGATCGAGACGCTGGAGACGGCGCTGGCGCTCTGGCGCGGAGACGCCTACGGCGACTACCGGTGGGCGGCCGGAGACATCGCGAAGCTCGATGAATTACGTTCTGCGGCAGTGGAAATGCTCGCGGAGGCGCGAATCCGCCAGGGACGGCCGGAACAGGCCGTCGCCGAACTCGAAACCTATCTGCACGAGCATCCCGTGCGGGAGCGGGCCTGGCTGCTGCAGGCGCGAGGACTGTGGCAGGCCGGGCGGCGGGCCGACGCGTTGGCGGCGCTGCGGCGGGCCCGAACCCGGCTGGGCACGGAAGCCGGATTGGATCCCAGCGCCGAACTGATCGCCCTCGAACGCGAAATCCTCACCGGAGAACCGGAATTCGGTGAGCACCGATTGTGGCGTGACACTGTCGCCGCCTACCGCGCCACCGGTCCGCGCAGCCGCATCATCTCCTCCGCCGATCTGCTGCGCGGCCTGGCCCTGACCGACGCGACCGGTCTGATGACCGCCCAGGATCGCCGGGCGCACGCGATCGACGACCTGTTCGCGAGTGACGATCCCGAACTCACGGCCACCGCGCTGACCCGCATGGAGGTACCGGGGGTCTGGTCGGTGCTCGACGATCCGGCCCGGTCGGCGCGCGTGGCCGAGGCCGCCCGCACCACCCTCGAACGCTTGGACGACGACGACGCCGCGCCCGCGCTGCGCGCCCGGCTGCTCGCGCTGTTCGCGATCGAAACCCGCGGCCGCCGTGGCACGTCCGGCGCCGACGCCGCGCGAGCGGCCGAACGTATCGCCCGCGACCTAAGGGATCCGGCCGTGCTCGTGCTCGCTCTCGACGCCCGATTCCTGCAGTCCTTCCACACGCCGGGCCGGTGGCCGATGCGTGCGCGGCTCGCTCAGGAGCTGATCACGGTGTCGCGCCGGCACGACCTGTCGACCTACCTGATCCTGGGTCATCTCGTTGCGATGCAGGCCGCGTGCGCGCTGGGCGAGGTGGCCGTCGCCGACGAGCATGCCGCCGCGGCCGACCGGCTGGCGGTGCGCTACGAGCGCGACCTCGTCGGGGTGTTCACCACCTGGTACCGCGCGCTGCGCACCGTCCTGACCGATCGGCCGGAACCGGAAGTGGCAGACGCCTACGAACGCGCGCTCGCCACCCTGCCGGGCTGCGGCATGCCCGGTGTCGCAGCGGGTCTCGCGCCGCTGACCGGCCTGTGCCTCGCGCTGCGGGCAGGCCGGGACCCGGCCGAGTTCGCCGCGGCCGACTTCGGGCCGAACACTCCCTACGCCGCCGCGCTGCTCGAACCCGAGCGCGCCCACGAGCTGCTGCGCGCGGCGCCGGCGCCGCCGCCGGACCACTTGGCCGAATTGCGTTGGGCGCTACTGGGAATCGCCGCCGACCGATGTGCGGACCGGAGTACCGCGCGTCAGGTGCATCGCGCCCTGTCCCCGGCGCGCGGCGAACTGCTCGGAGCGGGCACCGGCATGCTGAGCCTCGGTCCGGCCGGCGCACTGCTCGATCGTTCGGCGCCGTAACGAAACATTCGGCGTGGCGATCCCTCGGATGTGAGTATCAACGGCCTCTCGGCCGCCCAGCAGCGCGCCGCGTTGCGCCGCCTGGTGGTGGCCTTCGGTGAACTGAACACCATCGTCGAACTCGCCGCGAACGAGGCCTCTCCGGATCTACGCGAACATGCCGAACTCGTGCGGGACATGCTCGGCGCCCTGGTCACGGAGGTGGCCCAGCCCGGGCGTGACCGACATTGCTATCTGCCATTGACAAATGGCACATAGGTAGCTGATGCTCGGTATATGGAGACGAGAAGGTCGACGGAGACCTCACCGTCGGCCACCGCACCGGTTCCGTCGTCACCGTCGCTGCGTTCGCGGCTGGCGCTGACCGCGGGACGGTACGGGGTACGGCCGATCAACTGCCTGCTACCGGCGAATCCGCTCGGCATCGCCGCGGCCCGTGGGCTGGTCGCGTCGATCATGGCGATCTGCGGGCCGGTGCTGCCGGGAACCCGTGTGACACAGGTGCGTTCGGGTTCGCTGCGCGGGGAGTGGGTGTGCGCGGCCGGAGTCGGTCACGGCGATCGCGCCCTGTACTACGTGCACGGCAGCGGCTATGTCATCTGCTCGGCGCGCACCCATCGCGGTCTGGCGTCGCGACTGTCCCGCGCCACCGGACTCCCGGTCTTCGTCGTCGAGTACCGGCTCGCGCCCGAGCACCCCTTCCCGGCCGCGGCCGACGATGTGGCCGAGGGCTACCGCTGGCTGCTGGCCCACGGCTACCGGGCCGGGGACCTCGTGATCGGCGGTGACTCGGCCGGCGGGCATCTGTGCGTGGACCTGCTGCTCGACAATGCCCGCACCGGAGTGGCGCAGCCGGCCGGCGCGGTGCTGTTCTCACCGCTGATCGATCTGTCCTTCGAACTGGCCCGCGGCTGCGAACTCCGGGCCGCCGAGGCCATGGCCTCCGCGCGCACCGGTCGCAACGCGGTGCGGTTGTACACCGGCGACGAACCCGAGGATTCGCCGCGGCTGCGGCTGCGCATCCCCGCGGGAATCGCGTTGCCCCCGTTGTTCGTTCAGGTGAGCGGCGCGGAGATGCTCGCCGACGACGCGCACCACCTCCGCGACCTCGCCCATGCCGCCGGCGTGCCGTGCGAACTGGAGGTGTGGCCGGGCCAGATCCACGTCTTCCAGGCGCTGCCGCTGGCCGTACCGGAGGCCGCGGCGGCATTGCGCCGCGCGGCCGCCTTCATCACCGGGGTTCTCGCGCGATCCCGTGCGGCGCAACCGGTATCGAGTGCCCGAGAGGCGGGATAGTGATGTGGATCGTGGATGCGATGGCGGGGGCGAATGCGGCGCTGCGGTCGGTGATCGGCGGCGACCGTAGCACCTACGACGCGAAGGCCGTCGTCACCGGAGCCGGCAGCGGGATCGGGCGCGCCTTCGCCCTCGAGCTGGCCCGGCGCGGGGGAGAGGTGATCTGTGCCGATATCGACCTCGGCCGGGCGGAGGAGACGGTCGCGCTCATCGACCGGATCCACGGCCGCCGCGCGCACGCGTATCGCTGTGACGTGGCCCAGCGCGCGGAGATGGAATCGCTGGCGCAGCACAGCGACGCGATCTTCCACGGCCCGCCGACCCTGGTGATCAACAACGCCGGTGTCGGTATCGGCGGAAAGCCGGTGGGCAACATCGGATTCGAGGACTGGCAGTGGGCGCTGGGCATCAACCTGTGGGGTGTGGTGCACGGATGCGAACTGTTCGTACCGCGGCTGCGCCGGGCCGGCCACGGCGGCATCATCAATGTGGCCTCGGCGGCCGGATTCGCCGCCGCACCCGCGATGGCCCCGTACAACGTCTCCAAGGCGGGCGTGGTGTCGCTGTCGGAAACCCTCGCCGCCGAACTGTCGGGCACCGGCGTCACCGTGACGGTACTGTGCCCGACCTTCGTGCGCACCAACGTCGCCCGCGACGGGCGCATCACCGCCGGATCGGCCCGCCTGGCCACCGAACTGATGCGCTGGACCGGCTTCTCGCCCGACCACGTCGCGCGCATCACCCTCGATGCCCACGAGCGCGGCCGCCTGCATGTGCTGCCGCAGCTGGACGCGGTGGTCGTCTGGCATCTCAAACGACAATTCCCGGCCACCTACACCCGGGCCCTCGGCGTGCTGAACCGATATCTGCCGCAAGCGGATTCGGCCCCGGCATCGGCCGACAGCGAGAAGACAGGAGTCTGACATGTCCTTCGACTTCGACGATATGCTGGCCAAGATCAAGTCCCGGCAGTGGGCGCTGGCCGATATCGAGTGGGACGCACCGGGCGCGGAACTGATCGATCCCGAACTGCACGCGAAACTGACGCCGTTCATGGCGGATCTGATGTGGATCGAGAACGTCGGCGCGCGCGGATTCGCGGCGATGGCGAAGAAGGCCCCGACGCAGACACTGCGGGAGATCTACCGGTACTTCCACGCCGAGGAACAGCGCCACGCCAATGCCGAACTGGCCCTGATGCGCCGCTGGGGGATGCTCGACGGCGACGAGATCCCCGAACCGAATATCAACGTCAAGCTGGTCATCGACTTCCTCGACAGATACGCCGACGGCATGTCGCTGTCGTTTCTGGGCACGGTGATTCCGATGCTGGAGGTGGCACTCGACGGCGCGCTGATCAAATTCGTCACCGACGAGATCGCCGATCCGATCGCCCAGGAGGTGTTCCGCAAGATCAACTCCGACGAATCCCGGCATCTGGCCACCGATTACGCGGTGATGGAACTGCTCGGGCACTCCACCGCCCGCAAGCTCGCGATCGATCTGGTCGGAGGCTGGGTGAAGCCGTCGCTGATGATCGGCGTGCTCAGCTATGTGCCGCTGCTGAACAAGATGCGCGACAACATCGTCGCGATGGGCGTCGACGAGGACAAGCTGTATACCGCGATGCGCCGGTTCAAGGCAGTCGGGGAGCGTACACCCGTGGTGAACCGGGTGCCGATGTACCGGATCGTCAAGATGCACAGCGACTGGGTGATCAACCGCGACCACCCCTACCACCTGCTGGCCGACACACTGGTGAAGGTGACCGCCCGCATCCCCGACCGGGTGCTGCCCGCGCAGCCGACCTGGTCGAAGGAACTGACCTACGAGCCGGTCGCGTGATGAGCGGGAACACCGTGCTGGACGTCGCGATCGTCGGAGCCGGATTCGCCGGGATCGGGGCGGCGATCCGGTTGCGGCAGCGCGGAATCACGAATATCGCGATCTTCGAACGGGACCGGCGGGTCGGCGGTACCTGGCGCGACAACACCTATCCGGGGGCGGCCTGCGATATTCCGTCGCGGCTGTACTCCTACAGTTTCGCGCCGAATCCGGAGTGGTCGCAGACCTATTCCGGTAGTGCGGAAATCCTCGGCTACATCGATGCGATGGTCGAGAAGTTCGCGCTCGGCGCATCGATTCGCTTCGGGCACAACGTATCCGGATTGTCATACGACGAGGCGGCGGGAGAATGGGAGATCGCCTTCGACGTCGGTCGCACACCGGTGCGGGCCCGTTCGGTGGTGCTCGCGTCCGGGCCGCTGGCCAATGCGAGCCTGCCGGACATCCCGGGTCGCGACAGCTACGAGGGCCATATGATCCACTCCGCCCGCTGGGATCACGACTACGACTTCACCGGTAAGAAGGTGGCCGTGGTCGGCACCGGCGCCAGCGCGGTGCAGATCGTCCCGGAACTGGTCGAGCGGGCCGGGTCGGTGAAGGTCTTCCAGCGCACGCCCGGCTGGGTTCTGCCGCGGATCAACCGGCACACCACCGGCCTGACCCGGCAGCTGTACCGGCACCTGCCACTCACCCAGCAGCTCGCCCGGCAGGCCTGGTTCTGGGGGCACGAATCGGTGGCGCTGGGCGTGGTGTGGAATACCCCGCTGACCAGGATCGTGGAATCGGTGGCACTGGCCCATCTGCACAGTCAGGTCCGCGATCCGTGGTTGCGGCGGCAACTGACTCCCGATTTCCGGGCCGGATGCAAGCGGCTGCTGATGAGCAGCGACTACTACCCGGCGCTGCAGCGCGACAACTGCACCCTGGTCACCTGGCCGATCGCGAGGATGTCGCCGGCGGGCATCCGCACCGCCGAGGGGATCGAGCACCGGTTCGACTGCATCGTGTTCGCCACCGGTTTCGAGGTGTCGAAGGCGGGCGCGCCGATCCCGATCACCGGCCGCGGCGGGCGGGTCCTGGACGACGAATGGCGCAGGGGCGCATACGCGTACAAGAGTGTGACCGTCGCGGGTTACCCGAACCTGTTCTTCACCTTCGGGCCCAATTCCGGCCCCGGGCACAATTCGGCGCTGGTGTATATGGAGGCGCAGATCGACTATCTCGCCGCGGCGATCGGCATGCTGCTCGAGCGGAATCTGCATTCGCTCGAGGTGCGCCGCGACCGCCAGGACCGCTACAACTATCGGCTGCAGCGCCGGCTGCGGGCGACCACCTGGAATTCCGGGTGCCGCAGCTGGTATCTGACCGAGGACGGCTTCAACGCGACCATGTTCCCGGGCTTCGGCAGCCAGTTCACCGGTCAGCTCGCCACCCTCGATCCGCACGACTATGTGCTGATCCCCGGGCGGGGCGGCGCCCGCGCGCCTGTCGCCGATCGGGCGGTGACCTCGTTGGGCTAATGTCGACACGATGCGTCGCGCCCGAGCTGCTCACACGGGCCGGAGGCGGGTGCGACGCGGGTCGGCGTCCGGCACGAGGAAAGGGTGGGCGAGAACGGGATGGCGGAGTACCGCATCGATGAACTCGCCCGCGCCGCAGGCACAACCAGCCGCAATGTGCGCGCCTACCAGGAACGCGGCCTGCTGCCGCCGCCGGTGCGCCGGATCGGGCGCGCGCTGATCTACGACGACTCCCACCTGGAGCGGCTGAAGATCATCGACGTGCTGTTGCAGCGGGGGTTCACCACCGCCCATATCGCCGATTTCATCACCGGCTGGGAAACGGGTAAGGACCTCACCGAGATCCTGGGGCTGCAGCACGCGGTCACCGCCGCGTGGGGGCAGCAGGACGAGACGCTGCGGGTACCACGCGAATTGATCGACACCTTCCTCGGCGAGGAGGCGGCCGATCCGGAGATCCTGGAACGTCTCGCCGAACTCGGGCTGGCCCGGATCGGCACGGAGACAATCGAATTCACCGATCCGCAGCTGCTGGAGAATTTCGCCGAACTGCACGGCTACGGGTTCCGGCTGGGTCGGCTGGCCGATCTGCAGGCAGCCGTCAGCGGCCGCCTCGACGAGATCGCCCACGACATGATGTCGGTCGCCAAGCAACAGATCGTCGATGCCCACGGCCCCGGCTGGCTGCCCGACACCGACGACGAAATCGCCGAAACCGCGAAGATGCTCAACCATTTACGCGGTCTCGCCGTCACCGCGGTGAACAACACCCTGGCACGGTCGCTGGATCGTGTGCTGCGCGAGGAGCTGGGCGACTATCTCGCCGAGGCCGTGGACCGGCGCGCCAAGGAACACTGAGCCACGGCGGCGTGAAGTCACCGGCCGGGACCACCCGTCGGCGCCACCGCAGCGGCGCCGTGCCGAAGCTCCAGCCGCCGTTCCAGTCCCTCGATGATCAGCGCGAGAACGAATTCGAACTGCTCACCGGCGCGGCCGTCGCTCTCGCGCGCGGTCGCGACGGCGCGCAGGAGCGGGAATCCGGACTCGCTTCCCAGCGTGCGCCGCACCGCGGCCGCTTGCGGATCGGCCGGCCCGCCGGTGGCGTCGAGCGCCTCGCGTGCGGCCGAATAGGCCATCGCGGCAACAAGTTTCAGCGTACGCCCGGCTTCGTTCGCATCGAGTCCGGCGCCGACCAACGCGGCCATGATCCGTTCGACCAGTTGCAGTGCCGACAGCCCCGCCTTCCCGTCGAACCGGACGTAGGCGATGAGCGCCCCCACCTGCACCAGAGCATCGACCACCGCGTAGCCGAACGATCGCAGCAGCTCACGCCAGTCCGCTCGCTCGGGCAGGTCGACCCGGCGGAAACCGGTGTCGAACGCGTCGAACGCGACCAGTTCGAGCAGGCCCTGGCGGTCGCTGACGTGATAGTTGAGCGATTTGCGATGCACGCCCAGGGTGTCGGCCACCGCCTGCATGGTCAGATTCTCCGGCTCCAGATCGCGCGCGGCGGCGAGGATGAGATGACGGTTCAGCCGGGGCGGGCGTCCGCGAGCACGGGCGGGGGCGGCCACGGCATCATCGGTCTCTGCCATGGGGTCTCGCTGTTCCTCGGGAAGCGACGGTCGGCACGACGCGTCGCACAACGCTGGGCGATCGCGCCGCGATATCGAGCGTAGCCGCTTTTTCCCGGCCGGAGAAAATAATTTGGGAACTTTCCCGGGTCTCGGCGGGACCGTCCGCCGGGCTAGGATCGACGATCGGTCCTCGGGCGAAGACCAGGTAGGAGTGTGTGATGGCGTCGAAGGCCGCCGGGCAGCGTCGCTGGCCCACCCAGGAGCGCGCCAAGGCGACCCGGGAGCAGATCCTCGACACCGCCGCCCGGCTGTTCGGTGAGCGTGGGATCGCCAACACCTCGACCAACCGGATCGCCGCCGAGGCGGGGATGAGTATCGGCACGGTGTACCGCTACTTCTCCGACCGCACCGTCATCGTCGAGGAACTGCTCGCGCGGCTGCTCGAGAACATCGAAAAGCGCGCCACCGACAGCATTTTCGACCGCTCGGACGCCACCATGCACGAGCTGACCGCCCGCCTGCTGAACTCGATCGCCGAGGAACTGGTGGCCAATGCGCTCCTGGTCCGGGCACTCGTCGCCGGGGTGCAGTTCTACAGCAGCGGCATCCCGGAGTTCGAGCCGCGGCTGCGGCTGCTGATCAAGGTGCTGCTGATCCAGGTACTCGGCCCCGGGGACGATCACGAATACGACGTGATGACCTTCGTCATCATCAATACCGGCTTCTCCGCGGTGCTGCGGGCCTCGGCCATCGAATTCGACGAGCGGCAACGCCGCGAGGCCATCGATATGACGGCGCACATGATCGGCGACTGGATCGAAGCCGAGGCCGCGCGGCGCAGCGGCGAGGCGCGCGTGCCGCGCCTCAGATGACGGTGCCGATATCGGTGGCGACGATCCGGTCGAGGGCGCGTTCGGCGACCGCGGCGATGGTCATCGACGGATTGCAGGCCGCGGTACTGCCGGGAATCAATGCGCCGTCGAGGACGTAGAGACCGCGCGTGCCGTGGACCCGGCCCTCCAGATCGCACACTGTGCCCATCGGCGCGCCGCCCAGCGGATGCCAGGTGCTCGGGGCCGCGGCATTGGTGTCGAGCACCGTACTGCCGGGTCCGGCGATGGCATGGACTCGAGCGGCGATGCGCTGCTGCAGTGCGGCGTCGGCATCGGCGGGCCAGTACAGTTTCGCGTCGTCGGTGGCCGCGTCGTAGGCGAGATGTCCACGGCCGTCGGTGATTCCGAATCCGACCAGCATGGTCGAATGCGCGTCGACGCCGGTCGGCGGAATCGACGCCTGGATCACGGTGTTGGCGACGGCCGGGTCGTCCCACTCCTTGCTGCCGTAGACCACCGGCCCGCCCTGGGCGGTGCCGAAATCGTCGGTCGCGCTGGTCCAGGTGAAGATCCGGTCGCCGTTGTTGCCCCACTGGCCCCCGAGGCCGTCGGGCAGATCCGGGATCTGTCCCTTCGCGGCGGCCCGCAGCAGCAGCTTGGTGGTGTTGATACTGCCCGCGGCCATGATCAGCGCCTGCGCAGTGAGGACGAGTTGTTCGACGACCCGTCCGGTGGTATCGATCCGGTCGACGCTGATCTGCCAGCGGCCGCCGGGCGTTCTCGCCACATCGGTGACCTCGTGCTGGGTTCGCACGGTGGCGCGGCCCGTGGCCTCGGCGCGCGCCAGATAGGTGACATCGACGGAGTGTTTGCCGCCGTTGTTCACCCCGAGCGCGCAGTCGCCGTTGATGTAGGACGGTTTCATCTCGCCGCGCACCTCGCGCAGCGCGAAGCTCCAATCGATCGGCATGGGGATCTTCGACAGCTCGTAGCCGGCTGCGCCGACGTTGCGCGCGAACGCCCGGGAGGGCAGATAGGTGGGGCTGTCGATCAATTCGTCGGGCGCGACATCGGCGCCCAGCATCCGCGCCACCCGCGGATAGTGCTCACGCGCCATCAGCGCGTAGTCGAGTTCGGCGGGGAAGACCGCGGCGAAGGTCGCCTCGGTGGGCTGCAAAGTCATGCCCTGGTACACCAGGGAGCCGCCGCCGACGCCCGCGGCGCAGACCGCGGTCATGTTCTCCCCGACGACGGCCTCCAGCAGGCCGGTGTACGGCTCGACCGCCACCGGCACGCCCAGCACCTGCGGCGCGGACCGGTACCAGAGCATGCGCTTGTCCGGGCGCGACGGATGCGGGAAGGTGTCGGCATCGGGGCCGGTGCGCCAGCGCATCCCGCGTTCGAGGACCAGGACGTCGACGCCGGCCTCGGCCAGCCGCAGCGCGCTGACGCCGCCGCCGAATCCGGAACCGATGATGACGACGCGATGATCTTCCCTGGTCAGTGGGACGGACGTGCGCCGTCTCCCGGTGGTCATCCAGGGCTGGGCGCTCGCGGTGGCCGCGGTGGCCAGAGTCAGACCGGCGGTGGTGGCGCCGAGCAGAAAGGAGCGTCGCTTCATCGGGGGCATGCACTCTCCATCAAGACCTACAGGTACGTAATATCGGTCGCGAGGTTCGCTCCGGACGCGAAAGCGGGGTGCGTGCCGGACCGGTGCGACCGAATCCAACCGGACAATTGTCTCCGGTTGCTAGCGCAGTCTGTACGACCCGGCCGGTCTCGTCAACTGCAACTTGTTTCAGTTGAGGTCGCGAGACTCCGCGATCGCGAAATCCGTACGCGCCGAACGACACCGGGCTCCGGCGTCGGCGTCGGTCCGCGATGCCGGGTCGCGGCACGCGTGCGGTAACGTCGGACAGATGACCGCGTCACCCCGGGCCAATCGAGGGCCGAAGGCAGCTGCGGCGAACCGACGGGCATTGGTTCGCGCGGCGCGGGAGGTGTTCGCCGAGAACGGTTTCGACGCTCCGATGAACTCGATCGCCCGCGCAGCGGGAGTGGGCCCGGGCGTGCTGTACCGGCATTTCCCGACCCGCGAATCGATGATCCTGGCGGTGTTCGACGACAACATCGTCGAGATCGAGGAGGTGGCCGATCGGCCGGGGACCACGGCGGTGGATCTGCTGGATTTCATCGTCGACCAGATCGCGGTCTCGGCCGGCTTCATCGCCACCATCGACCCCACCGGCTTCGACGATCCCCGGCTGTTCGAGGTGTCGCGCCGGCTCGTCGACCTGATCGGCGCCAAATTGGCCGATGCCGATTCGCGCGGTTCGCTACGACCGGAACTCACCGCCGAAGACGTCGTGACGGCTCTGGCCATGCTGGCGGCCGTGCTGATCAAAACCGAACTTCCGGCGCGCCGGGCCACCGCGCGGCACGCTTGGCGCCTGCTGATGCGCGGGCTCAGCCGCGAATCCGGCGACTGAGGTGCGTCTGGTCAGCGCAGGCTGAGCGGCAGGCGCTTGATGCCGTGCACGAAATCGCTGTGCACGTAGTCCGGTTCGCCGACGTCGAAATCCGGCAGCCGGGTCAGCAGTTCCCGGAACAGATGCCGCAGTTCCATTTTCGCGAGTTGCCTGCCCAGGCAGAAGTGCGGGCCGGGACCGCCGAACCCCACATGCGGATTGGGGGAGCGGGAGAGGTCGAATGCGTGCGGGTGGTCGAAAACGGCGGCATCGCGATTGGCGGAACAGTAGAACAACACCAGCTTCTCACCTGCCGCGACCGGTGTCCCGGCAACCTCGGTATCGACGGTCGCGTGGCGCGCGAAATGCATCACCGGCGTCGCCCAGCGCACGAATTCCTCGATCGCGCCGTCGATGCGCTCATCGAAATCCGCCAGTAACCAGGCCCGCTGCGTGGGATGTGCGGCCAGCGCGGCGAGGGCATGCGAACTCGCCTGTTTGGTGGTGTCGTTCCCGGCAGAGCCGAGCAGCACCGTGAACGCGCCGATCTCCTCGTCGCTGAGGCGGTGCCCGTCGACCTCGGCGGCGACGATCCCGGACATCAGATCCTCCCGCGGCCGCTCGCGCCGGCGCCGCGCGAGATCGATGCCCGCCCCGGTGAGCACCGCCAGCTGCCTCATCAGGTGCGGGGCGCGTTCGGCCAGGCTCGCGTATTCCTCGTCGGTCGTGCTGAACAGGCTTTCGACGGCGAAGGCCACCGGTTCCCGGTCTGCCGGGTCCAGTCCGATCATGTCGGAGATGGTGCGCATCGGCAGCCTCTTGGCGTAGGTTGCGGCGAAGTCGACGGTGCCGTCGGCCCGCAGGTCGGCGAGGAGTTCGTCGACCACGACGGCCGCGTTGGCGCGGATCTGAGATTCGATGCGGCGCACCTGTTTCGGGGTGAACGCCGAGCTGATCAGTTTGCGGTATCGCGTGTGTTCGGGTGGATCCATCGTCAGGAAGAACGAGATGGCGCGTTGCATCTCGGCCGGCATCGGATCCATGCTGATGCCCATCCGGGAACAGAAGATCTCCGGATGGCGGCTGATCTGCTGGATATCGGCATGGCGGGTGACGGCCCAGTAGCCGCGCTCCTCGTGCGGGAAGATCGACTGGACGGGCGGATGCCAGCTCAGGCCCGGTTCCGATCGCAACGTCGCGAAGGTCCGGTCACGGGTGCGGAAGTTGTTGCGCCAGAACGTGGAATCGGAGATATCGAGCTCGTGGAAGCTGCGCCGGGACGCGCCCGGTCGATCGGCGGACATCGGGGACGCCGGTTGTCAGGCGGCCAGGTCGGACGATTCGAACGGTGCGAAGAAGGCACCCATCCCGCCGGCGGCCAGGACGTCGCCCAGCGCGATGAAATCGTAGCTGCCACCGGACTTTCCGGCGACCGCGCGCACCTCGGCCAGGATGTCGCCGGTGTCGTGGCGCAACAGCCGATGCCGGGCCCGGGCCAGATCGTGGGCCGGCACCTGCGCTTCGGCGTGGGCCAGCATCAGATGCAGGCACAGCTGCTGGGCCGGGGTCGCCGGACCGGGCGGGCGGCCCGAGGACAGATCGTCCGCCAACTGGTCGAACGTCTGGGCCAGATAGAACAGGAAGACCGGGCGCGGGCTGTGCAGCAGGACGGCGCGCACCTCGTCGCCGAGCAGGTGCGCCGCGGTGCACAGCGCCGCGGCGAGCCGCGGGGTCGGTACGGTGCTGTCGAAGTCGCTCATCTGTTCTCTCCCAACCACTTCAGTACTGCGTGCTGCCCTGGTCCACCGGGATCGCCGCCGCGGTGAGATACCGGGATTCGTCGGAGGCCAGCCAGCAGACGGTATCGGCGACGTCCTCGGGTTCGAGTACCCATGTCGGCAGAAAGGGCGTCATCATGTGGGCCAGTTGCGGATTGGTTTCCATGGCGGCGCCCAGCCGGGTCACCATCTCGCCGGTGCCCATCGCCGAATTCACCGGCCCCGGATGCACGCTGTTCACGCGGATGGCGTGCGGGCCGAGTTCGGCCGCCAGCGCGCGGGCCATCCCGGTGACCGCGTGTTTGCCGGCGGTGTAGTGCACCATGAACGGCTGCATCTTGATCCCCGCCGCCGAACTGATCAACACGATCGACCCGCCGCGCCCACCCTCGACGATGTGCGGCGCCGCGACGGCCACGGTATTCCACGTGCCCGTCACATTGATGTCGATGACGTCGCGGAAGGACTGCGGGGTGATCGCATCCCACGGTTCCGGGACCGCGATCCCGGCGTTGGCCACCACCACGTCGAGCCGGCCGAATTCACTCACCCCCTCGTCGACGGCCTTGCGCATACCGTCGAGGTCGCGGGTGTCGACCGCCGCGGCACGGATCCGCCGGCCGGTCGCCTCCACGAGGCGGACCGTCTCGGCCAGATCCGCGCCGGTCGCGGAATCGTAAGGGACGCAGGGCGGTAGCGGTCCCGCGATGTCGACGGCGATGATGTCGGCGCCCTCGCGCGCCATCCGCACCGCGTGCGCGCGGCCCTGCCCACGGGCGGCCCCGGTGATGAATGCGACCCGGTCGGTGAGTCTGCCGGTCACGTGCCCTCCTGTGGCCCGATGCGGAATGGCTGCGGCGAGAACGGGTGTCGATTCAGTGGGCGGTACCTCCGGTACTCGGCCGGTTGTAGTAGCGCAGCAACACCAGTGCCAGGACGAAGGCCACGGCGGACGCGGCGGCGAACACGTAGAAGATGTTCGTATAGGCGGCACCGTCCGGAAGCTGCGCCAGCGGACCGGTGTTCAGTTTACGTTCCTCGACGTGTCCGGGGGCGTTGATGTGCAGAATCAGCGGGTTGGCCGACATGACCGCCGCGACGGCGGCGGTGGCGGCCGCAGTGCCGAAACTGTTGAAGGCTCCGTACATTCCGGCGCTGATGCCCTGCTGTTCCTGTGGCACCGCCTCCACCACCATATTGGGCAGGGTGCCCAGATATGCTCCCGCACCGACACCGATGATCAGCGCGATCAGCGCCATCTGCCACACGCTGTCGTGGAAGCGGGCGAACAGCAGACATCCGATCACGAACGCGATGGTCGAGGCGAGATAGGGCTTGAGCAATCCGATCCGGGTCGACATCCAGCCGCACAGCGGGGCGACGAGCACGTACACCAGCGCCAGGCCCAGCATGGCCTGCACGGTGAACTGCAACAGCGTCAGACCGAAACCGGGAAGCGTGCCCTCCACCGAGAAGTATTGCGTGACAGCCGATGTGGGAACGTTGATATGCATCTGTTCGGAGGCCTGCTTGGCGGCCTCGGCGGCCGCGCCGTCGACGATCTGCTTCTTGATCGCCTCACCGTCGGCTCCGCCGGGTGTCTCCGCGAGATAGCCCATCGCATACGACAGGCCCTGCATGACACCCACGGACAAGAACGCCGCGGCGAGGATGCCGGCGAACCGCGGGGCGCGCAACAACTTCGGATCCATGATCGGTTCCGGGGTGATCAGCTCCCAGACGTAGAAGGCCACCAGCAGGACCACGCCGCCGAAGAGCCAGGCCAGCGCCGACAGCTCGCCCCAGCCCCAGGTGGCGCCGTTGCTGAGATAGATGAGCACACCGGCGATGCCGGCGCCGAGCAGCACCGCGCCGAGCAGGTCGATCTTGACCTTGGCGCGCAGCTTGGTCTCGGGCACGAACAGTGCCAGCGGCAGGATCGTCACCACGGTCCAGATCACGCAGAACCAGAACAGTGAACGCCAGCTGTAGTGGTCGGTGAGGATGCCGCCGAT
The DNA here is from genome assembly GCF_001665865.1 of Nocardia sp. 852002-20019_SCH5090214. Taxonomy (NCBI): domain Bacteria; kingdom Bacillati; phylum Actinomycetota; class Actinomycetes; order Mycobacteriales; family Nocardiaceae; genus Nocardia; species Nocardia sp. 852002-20019_SCH5090214. The sequence continues at coordinate 323,179 of NZ_LZMK01000368.1, forward strand.
CAGCGGGCCCAGGATCGCGCCCACGCCGGTGCCGCCGCCCGCGAGCGCGATCGCCATGTTCAGGTGGCGGCGCGGCGCGAGATCGCGGATCAGACCGTAGGACACGAAGATCGCCGGGAAGGCCAGTCCCTGCAGTCCGCGGCCGAGCAGCATCAGCACCCAGTTCGAGGTCAGGGCGTCGATGAGGCAGCCGATGATCGACAGCAACAGGCAGAACAGGATGATCTTCTTCTTGCCGACCAGATCGGACAATTTGCCGAAGACCGGTACCGCTACGCCGCCGATCAGTGAGTACAGCGTGGTCAGCCAGGTGAGCTGGCCGGCGTTCTGCTCCGGGAAGGATTCACCGATGAAGCGGGCGCTGAGACTGATGAACGTGAAATGGAACGGGACGATCTCGGTGCTCGCGACGATCGCCACGATGATGAGGACGACACGGAGCGTGGAGGCGTTTTCCAGGCGTCCGGTGTCGTTGTCATCGGGGCTTTCGACGCTGGTGGTCGCGGTTGCCATGGGTAGTTCTTCTCCTTCACCGCCACCCGTGCGTCGGCTCGCTGCGGCCTGAGTGCGGTGAATCACATAATAGACATGTGAGAATCTAGTTTCCACTAAATGAGAAGTAGATTTCTGACCGTTATCCCGCGGACTGCAACCGGCCCACGAATTCGGCCACGTCGTCGGTCGCGGGGTCGTAACCCGGGAAGTAACAGCAGATGTCGCGGGCGTACTCGCCGAAGCGGGCGTGAGCCTGGGCCGCACAGTCGGCGGGAGAGCCGACCAGCGCGAGGGTCCGGACCATGGGCTCGGTGATCAGTGCCCGCATCTCGGCGTAGCGGCCCTGTTTGGACAGGGCGTTGAGTTCGGGTTGCAGCTCACCCCAGCCCTCGGCGTCGAGGACCGGGCGGTAGGCCGGAGTGGACGCGTAGAAGGCGATGAGCCGCGCGACCGCGTCGACGGCGGCGGCCAGTTCGGGCGCGGTGCGGCCGAGCGCGACCATGGCCTGGGCGACCACCTCGAAGTCGTCGAGCGTGCGCCCGGATTCGGCCAGCCCGCGCCGCAGCGCCGGTACCGTGCGCCGGGTGAAATGAGTGGCACTGTTGAACGGCATGACCAGCAGCCCGTCGGCCGCCTCGGCGGCGGTGCGGGTCATCACCGGTCCCAGCGCGCCCATCAGCACCGGCGGCGGGCCGAACGGATTGGGGCCGGGATCGAACGTCGGCGGCATCAGCGTGTGGGTGAAGAACTCGCCCCGGAAATCCAAGGGCGCGTGACCTTCCCACGCCGCGAGGATGGCCTTCACCGCCGCCACCGATTCACCCGTTCGCCGGGCCGGGCGTTCCCACCGGCTGCCGTAGCGCTTCTCGATGTGCACCCGGATCTGCGACCCCAGGCCCAGCCGGAACCGCCCGCCGCTGAGCGCCTGCAGATCGTAGGCGGTGTGCGCCAGGTGCAGCGGACTGCGCGGGCCGGCGATGGCGACATTGGTCATCAGCCGCAGATCGGTCTCCGTGGCGGCGAGAACCAGCGGCACGAAGACGTCGTGCGGGCCCTCGAAGGAGAAGATGCCGTCGGCGCCGAGCGCGGCGATCGCCCGGGCGCTCTCGCGGGCGCGCAGTGGCGAACCCTCCACCTGCAGATGCACTTTCACCGGCGATCCTTCCGTTCGGTGGCATCACGCTAGCGGAAGGGGACGCGGCTCAGTCCGGATGCGCAGCGGTGAGACGTTCGGCGCACTCCCACACCTCGCGTTCGCGAGCCGGATCGTAGGACTCGGGTGAGGACTCCGTGACCCGGTGGCGATCGATGTAACTGCCGGACTCGGCCGGGACGGATCCGGTGACCACCGCGGCGAGGCGCCGGCCGGCGGTCTTCGGCGTGCTCGCCAGCGGGGTCCAGGTGAGCGCGCGGGCGAGGCGGCGGGCGGCGAAGCGCTCCAGGCGGCCGGCGTTGCGGGTCAATTCCGTGCCGGGGACGAAACCCGGGTTGTAGGAAAGGATCTCGACTCCGGCAGGAAGTCGGCGTGCGTACTCGTGCACCAGATAGATCATGGCGAGTTTGCTCGTCGAGTACGCGGTGCGGCCCGCTGCCGTACTCGACGGATCGGCGAAGGCGCCGGGGTGGGCCAGCACATCGGGGGAGTGCCACACCGGGCCGGGCACCATGCCCAAGTTGTGCCGCAGATCGCCGAAATGGGTGTCGCTGACGGTGATCACGATCCGCGACGGCACGACGAAGCGGTCGCCGAGCAGGCGCAGCAGCAGGTGGTTGGCCACGACGTTGACGGCGAAGGTGGCCTCGAGTCCGTCCTCGGTCGCGATGGTCGCGTCGGTGTACTGGATGCCGGCATTGCCGACGAATCCGGCCAGCGGCGGCACCTCGCCGCGATCGAGCATGTCGTGGATTCGCCGCGCCGCCGAACGGATCCCGGCCAGCGACGCGAGGTCGGCCTCCACATGCGAGGCCGCGTATCCCGCACCGGACAATTCCGCGCACACCTGTGGGCCGGACGCGCCGCGCGCCAGCACCAGCAGGCGGGTATCGGGTGCGAGGCGCAGGATCTCCCGGGCGGCGATCCGGCCGATTCCACGTGTCGCGCCGGTCATCACGAGGGTGTGCATGCCACGACGGTAGCTCGCGCGCGGCTTGTGCGCCCGGCAGCGGATCGGCGGTCCGCCGTCGTGGCACCGCTAGCCGAGCGCGCCGCGCAATGGCGGCGAGGGCGGGAAGGTGACCGGGAGGGCGGTCAGGGCGCGGTGGAAAGGCCCTGGGCGCCAGCGGAGTTCGTTCACCGGCACGGCCAGCTCGATATCCGGCAGCGCGTCCAGGAGCTGGTCGACGGCGTCCTGGGCGACCAGATAGCCGATCTGCCGGGCCGGGCAGGCGTGCGGCCCGGCGCCCCACGACAGATGGGAGCGGTTCCCGTTGCGGTCGCCCTCGCGCACCTGCGGATCGTTGTTGCAGGCCGCGATGCCGATCAGCACCGGCTGATGCGCGGGCAGCCACACGTCCTCGACGAGCATCGGCTGCCGCGGATAGCTCGCGCAGTAGTTCACCAGCGGGGGATTGTTGAACAACACCCAGTCCAGCGCGTCGCGGGTGGTCAGGGCGCCACCGAGCAGGCTTCCGGAGAACCGTTCGTCGGTCATCATCAGCAGCAGGGCGTTGGCGACCAGATGCACCTGCGGTTCGATCCCGGCGCCGAACAGGCTGACCAGCTGGTTGATGACCTCCTCGTCGTCGAGACCGCTGTCGTGCGCGATCAGCCGCGAGGTGATGTCGTCGCCCGGGTAGGCGCGCTTGCGATCGGTATGTTCCTGCAGTGCGGCGGCCAGCATCCGGTTGCCCGCGGCCGCGTCGCCGGTCGCGTCGAAGATGGCGGCCATCCCGGCCGCGACCCGCTCGGCGATATCCGGTTCGATGCCCAGCATCGTGTTCAGGTTGGCCGACACCAGCGGATGGATGTACTGGGTCAGCAGATCGGCGTGGCCCTCGGCGCTGAAGGAATTGATCAGCGGCATCGCGATCTGCTCGACGACCGTGTGCACCGTGTGCAGATCCACCCCATCGATGGCCGCGACGTTGGCGGCGCGAAAACGCGCATGCTCGGGACCCGTGTTGCGCAACGCATTCGGGCGCCACTCGAGCATCGGCAGAATCGGGCTGTCGGCCGGTACGGTGCGCTGCCAGGTACGCGGGTCGGCCGGGAAATGCTCGGGATCGTTGAGAATGCCGAGGGCGGCCTGATAGCCGATCACCAGTGTCGCCGGCACGCCGGGGGCGAGCTCGATCGGAGCGAAGGAGCGGTGGTGGCCGCGCATGCGGTCGTATCCGCCGCGCGGGTCGGCGGCGAATTCCTCGGTGTAGATGGGAACACGCGGTCCGTCCGGGGCGATCGGTGAATTGTGTGCCACGGGGCACCTGTTCGACGACGATTCCAGCGAATGCGGCGTGGTCACAGAAGACAACTCCAAACGGTCGTGGTGGACGACGACGGCGGCAGCCGCCACCGTCGTGAAGCCAAAAGCGTTGGGCCGAACCATAATCTGAGGTACGGGGGCCGATGATACCTACCGGCGTGCCGGTTGCGCAGCGGAAGCCGGGCATCGGCTACGTGGCCGACGCCCGGCTTCCGGGCCAGTGATGTGGTATTGGCTCTGTCGCTTCGTGGCCGGTCGTCGCAGACTGACCACTATGACAACTCTGCTGATCATCGCGGTCGTGGCGGCGGTGGCGGCCGGCCTGTTCGACAGCGTGGCACCGGGCGCCGACCGCGAGCGGTTCCGGTGCGCGCTACGGCAAGCCAGGCATTCGCTGACCGATTGGGATGCCGCGCGCGAGTAGGCCCGCGCGCGGCCGAACTCATCGGTCGTCGTCCGAGCGACCGCCCGGCAGGAACTCCTGTGCCTTCGTCTTCATGCCCTGCGCGACCAGATGCCAGGCGTTCGGATCGCCACGCAGCACCGCTTCGGCAGTCGCCTTCATCTGATCCCAGGTGGCGTGCGGCGGGATCGGCGGCACCTCGGGATCACAGCGCACGTCCAGCAGCGTCGGCCGGTCGGCGGACAGGGCGCGTTCCCAGGCCCCGGCCAGCTGCTCCGGATCGTCGACCTCGATCGCCGCGAGTCCGAAACAGCGCGCCGCGTCGGCGTACGAAATGTCCGGAAGCGATTGGGAATCCTCGAATTTCGGTGAACCGCCCATGGACCGCAGTTCCCAGGTCACCTGGTTGAGGTCGTTGTTGTGGAAGACGCACACCACCAGTCGCTTGTCGTCCCAGCGTTCGGCGTAGCGCGCGATGGTGATCAGCTCGGCCAGCCCGTTCATCTGCATCGCGCCGTCACCGACGAGTGCGATCACCGGCCGGTCCGGATGGGCGAATTTGGCGCCGATCGCGTACGGCACGCCGGGGCCCATGGTGGCCAGCGTTCCCGACAGCGACCCCCGCATGCTGCCGCGGAACTTCAGGCACCGCGCGTACCAGTTGGTCGACGATCCGGAATCGGCCGTGACGATGGTGTTGTCCGGAATCTGTTGCGACAGTTCCCAGACCACTCGCATCGGGTTGACCGGTTTCGCGGCCAGCGTCGACTGCCGTTCGACGGTTTCCCACCACCGCGCCACATTCGACTCCACGGTCTCGCGCCAGGACCGGTCACCGACCGGCTTCAGCAGCGGAATCAGCTCGGCCAGAGTGGCTTTCGCGTCACCGACCAGATTGACCTCCGTCGGATACCGCATGCCGATCATGGTGCCGTCGATATCGATCTGCACCGCCCGGGCCTGATCCAGCGGGGGCAGGAACTGGCTGTAGGGGAAGTTGGAACCGACGATCACCAGGGTGTCGCAGTCGCGCATCAGCTCGTAGCTGGGGCGGGTGCCGAGCAACCCGATCGGACCGGTGACGAAGGGCAGGTCGTCGGGCAGCACATCCTTGCCGAGCAGCGCCTTGGCGACCCCGGCGCCGGTGATCTCGGCGAGTTCGGTCACCTCGCGCGCGGCCGAGCGGGCACCCTGGCCGACCAGGATCGCCACCTTGGAACCGGCGCTGATCACCTCCGCGGCGCGCTCGATCTCCGCGCGCGCGGGCACGACCACCGAATGCATCTCGGCGGGCGGGCTCGACGGCACCTGCTTGAATTCGTGCTGCGGCGGTTCGTAGCTTTCCTCCTGCAGATCTGCCGGAATGATCACCGCGGTGGGCGCGCGCCGGGTCCACGCCGTGCGGAACGCGCGGTCGAGCGCGTTGGGCAGCTGTTCGGCGACGTTCACCTCGACCAGATATTCGGAGGCCACGTCCTTGTACAGGCTCTGCAGGTCGATCTCCTGCTGGTAGCTGCCGCCCATCGCGCTGCGCGCGGTCTGCCCGATGATCGCCACCACCGGCACATGGTCCAGCTTCGCGTCGTAGAGGCCGTTGAGCAGATGGACCGCGCCCGGACCGGACGTGGCCATGCAGACACCGACGTGCCCGCTGAACTTGGCGTATCCGGTGGCCTGGAACGCCGCCATCTCCTCGTGCCGGGCCTGCACGAACGTCGGCCGGTCCTCGGTGCGGCCGAAGGCGGCGACCAAGCCGTTGATGCCGTCACCGGGATAGGCGAAAACTTGTTTCACGCCCCACTCGTTGAGCCGGGCCACGACATAGTCACCAACCTGTTGCGCCATATCCTCTCCTGTCCTGTCCGGGTCGATCCCACGGGAATTGCCCTGCGTGCCCTGGTCGCCGGGCGGGTACCCGCGGTAGTCGAACTCAACCGCGGCCGACCGGCCCGATCGCGGTCAGTGCCGGGTCATCCGGGCGACGGAACCGGCCACCGATTCGACACAGCGCGACATCCACGCCTGCGGGCTGTGCCGGTGGGCCCGGCCGTCGAAGTCACCGTGTGCGCCGAAGTCGTGGCCGTGTTCGTCGTCGAGCGGGCGCCACAGATTGTCCGGCCGGTCGGTCTCGTCGGCGTCGGTCTGCTGCGAGTCGTAGCCGGTGCGCGCCAGATAACGGTCCAGCACCGCCGGCGCGAGCCGCTGCGCGACGACTGTGCCGACCGTGCTCGCGCCCACCCAATATTGTTTGCGTTCCGGATGCTCGGCCGCGAAGGCGATGGTGTCGGCCACCACCTCGGGCTGGTAGATCGGCGGCACCGGCTGCGGCTTCTTCGGCAAACGCGAACGCACCCAGGAGAATTGGGGTGTGTTGACCGCCGGCGCCTGCACGATCGTCACGTGTACGCCGCTGTGCTCGTGCATCAGCTCCACCCGCACCGCCTCGAGAAATCCGTTGACCGCGTGCTTGGCGCCGCAATAGGCCGATTGCAGCGGGATCGCCCGCTCGCCGAGAGCCGACCCGACCTGCACGATGGTGCCGCGATTACGCGGGCGCATCCGGGCCAGCGCCACCATCACCCCGTGCACCGAGCCGAGATAGGTGACCTCGGTGACGCGGCGATACTCCTTCGGCTCGATCTCGGTGAAGGGGGCGAAGACCGAGGTGAACGCCGAATTCACCCACACGTCGATCGGACCCCACTGCTCTTCTACGCGGTCGGCGGCCGCCTCGACGGCGTCGTAGTCGGCGACGTCGGTAGGGATCGGCAATGCCGTACCACCGGCTCGTTCCACGTCCTTCGCCGCGGCGTCCAGTCCGGCGCGCCCGCGGGCCAGCAGCGCCACGCGGGCACCGTCGGCGGCGAAGCGCCGCGCGGCGGCGCGCCCGATTCCGGCACTGGCTCCGGTGACGACTACGACGGGTGACTGCGCGCTCACTCGGTCTCCTCTCCTCGCGCGGTTGTCCGGCGCCCCGCCGAAGGCTGCTGCAGGGGCGTCGCATCTGCGGCGTACCCGCGCCGTGCGCCGTTATTCGGGCCGGGATCGCCTGCCATCGTGTCCGATTCGGCGGGTGTGACCTGCGGTCGACCGGGTACCCGCGCGATGTCCGGCCGCCCGCGGCGAGGTGCGGCCGCACCACATCCGGCCGACCATGACAGGGGTGCACGAATGACGATTTCGGATCGCGCGGCCCGCCCGCACCGCGGCTCGAATCGAGACCGATGGCCGCTGCAGGCACTCGAAACCGCCCTGAAGGAGGCGGTCGACGGGGAGGTCCGTTTCGATTCGGGTAGTCGCGCCACCTATTCCACCGACGCCTCGAACTATCGCGCTCTGCCACTGGGCGTGGTTGTTCCGCACACACCGGAGGCCGCCGCGATCGCGGTCGGAATCTGTCGCGACCACGACGTCCCCTTGCTCTCCCGTGGCGGTGGCACGAGCCTCGCCGGGCAGAGCTGCAATACCGCGGTCGTGATCGACTGGACCAAATACTGCCATCGGCTGCTCGGCGTCGACCCTGAAACGCGCACCGCCGTGGTGGAACCGGGGATCGCGCTCGATCCGCTCAATCAGCAGTTGAAGTCGTCCGGGCTGATGGTCGGCCCCAAGCCGTCGACTCACGTCAGTTGCACGATCGGCGGAATGATCGGCAACAACTCGTGCGGTGCCACGGCACAGGCCTACGGAAAAATGGTCGACTCCGTGCGCCGGCTCGAGATCCTCACCTACGACGGATTGCGGGCCTGGGTGGGTGCCGAGGACCCGATCCCGGGCGCGAATCCGGAGGCCGACGAGCTGGTCCGCCGGCTGCGGGAGATCCGGGACCGCTACGCCGACGACATCCGCGCCGCGTATCCGGACATTCCCCGCAGGGTCTCCGGATACAACCTGGACGCGCTGCTGCCGGAGCGAGGATTCGATATCGCGAAGTTCCTCGTCGGCAGCGAAAGCACACTGGTGACCGTGCTGCGCGCGGAGATCGAGCTGGTCCGGGTGCCGGCCGCCAAGGCGATGGTCGTGCTCGGCTTCCCCGACGTCTATCACGCCGCCGACGCGGTCTTCCGCATCCTGCCGCACGACCCCGCCGCCCTCGAGGGCCTCGACCATCGCCTGGTCCAACTGGAGCACAGCCAACATCTGGCGGCGAAGGCCATCTCCCAGTTGCCCGACGGGAAGGCTTGGCTGATGGTGCAATTCGACGGCGACGACCAGAAGCAGGCCGACGCGCGGGCGAAGAAGATGATCGCCGATCTCGAACGCGCCACCGGCGCGAGCTCCACCATCCTGGACGATCCCGACCGCGAGGCCGAGGTGTGGGCCGCCCGCGAGGCCGGACTCGGCGCCACCGCCTATCCGCCCGACGGCCCGGAAACGCACGAGGGATGGGAGGACGCCGCGGTCCCGCCCGAGCGGCTCGGCGACTATCTGCGCGACTTCGACGCGCTGCTCGAGGAATTCGACTACGAATCCAGTTCGCTCTACGGGCATTTCGGTCACGGCTGTGTGCACACCCGCATCCCGTTCGACCTGCGCACCGCCGACGGGATCGCGCACTACCGGCGCTTCGTCGAACGGGCCGCACGCCTGGTGAGCAGCTACGGCGGGTCGCTGTCCGGCGAGCACGGCGACGGCCAGTCGCGCGCCGAACTGTTGCCGATCATGTTCGGCGACAAGGTGGTTCGCGCCTTCGGTGAGGTGAAGGCGCTGTTCGATCCGCGCAACCGGATGAACCCCGGCAAGATCGTCCAGCCGCATCGACTGGATTCGGATCTGCGCCAGGGTAGCGACTACCGGCCGTGGGAACCGGTGACGCACTTCGCCTTTCCCGACGACGATCACCGCTTCAGCGAGGCGGCCGGACGCTGCGTGGGTGTCGGCAAATGCCGCGGCGAGAGCAGCGGGGTCATGTGCCCCAGCTACCGCGCGACGCGGGAGGAGGAGCATTCCACTCGCGGGCGGGCCCGGCTGCTGTTCGAAATGCTGCAGGGCGAGGCGATCACCGACGGCTGGCGATCCACCGAGGTCCGCGACGCGCTCGATCTGTGCCTGGCGTGCAAGGGGTGTCGCAGCGATTGCCCGGTCGATGTCGATATGGCCACCTACAAGGCCGAATTCCTGTCCCACCACTACGAACACCGGGTCCGGCCGATGGCCCACTATTCGATGGGCTGGATTCCGCTGTGGGCCCGGCTCGGCACCTCGATGGCTCCGCTCGCCAACGCCGTGACCCACACCCCGGGTCTGCGGCGCCTGGTCTCGGCCGCGGGCGGCATCGCGCAGGAACGGGAAATGCCCCGCTTCGCGCGCAGCCGGTTCACTCGCACCTTCCGCAACCACACGAGCTCCACCACCGGCGAGCGCGGCACGGTGCTGCTGTGGCCAGATACCTTCACCAATAATTTCGAACCCGGAATCGCCGAAGCCGCGGTGACTGTGCTGGAGGCCGCGGGCTTCTCCGTGATCGTGCCCGAGCGCACCGTCTGCTGCGGTCTGACCTGGATTTCCACCGGCCAGCTGCCCACCGCCAAACGCGTACTGCGCCGCACGTTGCGGGTGCTGGCGCCGCAGTTGCGCGACAGCACGCCGATCGTCGTCCTCGAACCCAGCTGCGCGGCCGTGTTCCGGGCCGATCTGCCCGAACTGCTCTACGGCGACCAGGACGCCGAGCGGCTGTCGAAACAGACCTACACGCTCGCCGAACTGCTGGCCGAGCGGGCGCCGGACTGGAACCCGCCGCACGTCGACACCGCGGCCATGGTGCAGCCGCACTGCCACCACCACGCGATCATGCACTACGACACCGATCGCGAACTGCTCTCCTCGACCGGCGCCGACGTGCAGGTCCTCGATGCCGGATGTTGCGGTCTGGCAGGCAATTTCGGCTTCGAACGCGGCCACTACGACGTCTCGGTGGCCTGCGCCGAGGACAAGCTGATGCCGGCGGTGCGCGAGCGTGATCCGGGCACCGTGGTGCTCGCCGACGGATTCAGCTGCCGGACCCAGATCCGGCAGCTGCAACCGGACGCCGATCCGCGCCACGCGGTCGAACTGCTGGCGGCGGCGCTGGCGGCGAAGGGCCAGGGATGAGTGCGGCGACCATCGACGAGTCGGTCCGGGTCGGGGTCTACCGGTTTCCGACGCCGGAGCCGGAAGCCGACGGCACCCTCGAATGGGAGGCGACCACCGCGGTGACCGTCGAGATCGACGCGGGCGGCCAGACCGGGCTGGGGTGGACCTACAGCGGCGGCGCCACCGCGGCGATCGTGCGCGAGGTGCTCGCCCCGGTCCTGGCCGGGCGTTCGCCGCTCGATATCGGCGACTGCCGGATCCGGATGCAGCGCGCCTGCCGCAATCTGGGCACCGCTGCCGTCGTCGCACATGCGCTCAGCGCCGTCGACATCGCTCTGTGGGACCTGAAGGCGCGCCTGCTCGACGTGCCGCTGAGCCGGCTGTTCGGCGCGGTGCGCCCGGCGACACCGGTCTACGGCTCGGGCGGATTCACCACCCTCACCGACGACGAGCTGGGCGAGCAGATCGACGGCTGGCTGTCGGCGGGTTGCCGGTGCGTCAAGATCAAGATCGGGGAGGATCGTGGCGAGCGGACCGAGCGGGACCTCGAGCGGGTGTCTTTCGCGAACGGTCTCCTCGGCGACCGCGCCCGCCTGATGGTCGACGCGAACGGCGCCTACTCCGCCGCTCTGGCCCGCCGGGTCGGCGCCGACCTCGACCGGCACGGCGTGATCTGGTTCGAAGAGCCCGTCACCAGCGACGATCCGCCCGGGCTGGCGTTGCTGCGGGCGGCGCTGCGCTGCGATGTGACCGCCGGCGAATACGTCTACCGCCACTACGACGCGGCCGCGCTGATCGGCTCGGTGGACTGCCTGCAACTCGATGTGACCCGCTGCGGCGGCTACAGCGGCTTCCTGGAATGCGCCGCTCTCGCCGCCGCGCACGGCCTGGACATCTCCGCCCACTGCGCGCCCTCGCTGCACGCCCCGATCGTGTCCTCGTTCGCCCATCTGCGTCACGTGGAATGGTTCATCGACCACGCCCGGCTGGAGCCACTGCTTGCCGACGGCGTGCCCGAGGTCCGCGACGGTGTACTCGCGACCGGCCGGGGCGCCGGGCACGGTATGCGGCTCGCGGACTCGGCCGGAAAATTTTCGGTCGACGGCGCCGGCCGGCGGTGACGGGGTGCGTCCGGGCGGCCGAATACCGGCGCGGCTGCTGGGTAACCGCCGGACATGGCAGCCATCGGATATTTTCTCGCCAGCGAACAGTTCGGACCGAAAGAACTCGTCGAGCAGGCCCAGCGCGCGGAACAGGCGGGTTTCGAGCGGCTGTGGATTTCCGATCACTTCCATCCGTGGAACGACGCCCAGGGCCACAGCCCGTTCGTCTGGGGCACCATCGGCGCGCTGTCGCAGGCCACATCGCTCCCGATCACCACGGCCGTGACCTGTCCGACGGTGCGCATCCATCCCGCGATCATCGCCCAGGCAGCGGCCACTGCGGCCGTGCAGCTCGACGGCCGTTTCGTGCTCGGCGTCGGCAGCGGCGAAGCGCTCAACGAACACATCTTCGGCGATCCGTGGCCGCCGCCGGGGGAGCGGCTGCGGATGCTGGCCGAAGCCGTGGACCTGATCCGCCGCCTGCACCGCGGTGACGTGGTGACCTATCGCGGCGAGCGCTACACGGTGCAGGAGGCGCGGATCTACACGTTGCCCGAACAGCCCGTGCCGATCTATGTATCCGGATTCGGCCCGCAGGCAACGGAATTGGCGGCGCGCATCGGCGACGGCTACTGCACGAGCATGCCCGACGCCGAGCTGGTCGACCTGTTCCGCGACAGCGGAGGTGGCGCCAAACCGGTGCAGATGGGCACCAAGGTGAGCTGGGCGGCCGACGAGGAGGCCGGCGTCGACGCCGCCCACCGGCTGTGGGCCAACGAACTGCTGCCCGGTCAGCTGGGCCAGACCCTGCCGCGCCCCGCCGATTTCGAGGACGCGATGTCGTTGCTCGACCGCGAGGCGTCGCGGCAGCACTTCGCCGCCGGGCCGGACCCGCAACGCCACATCGACCAGTTGCGCACCTGTGTGGACGCGGGCGCGGACGAGATCTACGTCGGCCAGATCGGGCCGGATCTGGAGGGCTTCTTCACCGCATACGAGAAGGAAGTACTCCCGGCCCTGCGCTGAGCGAGACGCAATCACTATCGGCACCGAGGAGAGGCGAATCGGATGGATCACTCACGGGCCCCCGTGCCGGACGCTTGGGCCGAATACCGCCAACTCGGCCGCTACGGCTTCACTCCGCCCGGCCATCGGCAGGGCGCGGGCGCCGATCCGCGCGTGCGCGAGGTCCTCGGCGGCGTGCTGGCGGCCGACATCCTCGCCGCGCCCGGTCTCGACGACCGGCTCTCGCGCGGCGGCTATCGGGTATCCCGGTGATCGTGCCCGGGGAACTGGTCGACGCCGCGGTCGTGGACTAGCTGGGGTCCGGAGTGGAAAACGGGATGAATGTGCCGGATCCGGCCGATCCGAGCTTGCGCACGCTGCGGGTGGTGGCCGAGTGACCGTCGAGGGCCGGTAAAATGGGTGGTTCTGGTGTGTCCGAGGGATGCACAATCGAACCGTTTGCCCCCTTACCGTGCTAGGAGACTGTTGTGATCACCGCGACCGACCTGGAGGTCCGGGCCGGAATCCGCACCCTGCTCACCGCGCCGGGGTCGGCGCTGCGGGTGCAGGCCGGTGATCGGATCGGTCTCGTCGGCCGCAACGGCGCGGGCAAGACCACCACCCTGCGCATCCTGGCCGGTGAGGGAGAACCCTACGCCGGCAAGGTGATTCGCTCGGGCGAAATCGGCTATCTGCCGCAGGATCCGCGTGAGGGAAATCTCGATGTGCTGGCGCGCGACCGCGTGCTCTCGGCGCGGGGACTCGACAAGCTGATCCGCGATATGGAGAAGCAGCAGGCACTGATGGCCGAGGTTGTCGACGACGCCGAACGCGAGAAGGCGGTGCGCAAGTACGGCCGGCTCGAGGAACGATTCTCGGCGCTGGGCGGCTACGTCGCCGAGAGCGAGGCCGCCCGGATCTGCCACAGCCTCGGTCTGCCGGATCGGGTGCTGGGCCAGGCCCTGCGCACGCTGTCGGGCGGTCAGCGCCGTCGCATCGAGCTGGCGCGCATCCTGTTCTCCGCCTCCGACGGCTCCGGCGGCAAATCCGATACGACGCTGCTGCTCGACGAGCCCACCAACCACCTCGACGCCGACTCCATCACCTGGCTGCGGGGCTTCCTGCAGAACCACGACGGTGGCCTGATCGTCATCTCCCACGACGTCGACCTGCTCGCCGACGTGGTGAACAAGGTGTGGTTCCTCGACGCCGTGCGTGGTGAGGCCGACATCTACAACATGGGCTGGAAGAAGTATCTCGACGCCCGCGCCACCGACGAACAGCGCCGCGTCCGCGAGCGCGCCAACGCGGAGAAGAAGGCCTCCGCGCTCAAGCAGCAGGCGGCCAAACTCGGTGCCAAAGCGACGAAAGCCGCTGCGGCACACCAGATGGTCAAGCGCGCCGAGCGCATGCTGTCCGAACTCGACGACGTGCGCGTGGCCGACAAGGTGGCCCGCATCAAGTTCCCCGAACCCGCTCCCTGCGGCAAGACGCCGCTGATGGCCACCAACCTCACCAAGCTCTACGGGTCGCTGGAGATCTTCACCGGCGTGAACCTGGCCATCGACAAGGGCAGCCGGGTCGTGATCCTCGGCCTCAACGGCGCGGGCAAAACGACCATGCTGCGTCTGCTCGCCGGGGTCGAGCCGCTGACCGCCGGGCAGATCGATCCGGGACGCGGCCTGCGCATCGGCTATTTCGCGCAGGAGCACGACACCCTCGACGACAACGCCACCGTCTGGGAGAACATTCGCCACGCCGCACCGGATGCGGGGGAGCAGGACCTGCGCGGGCTGCTGGGCGCGTTCATGTTCACCGGTCCGCAGCTGGACCAGCCCGCCGGCACCCTGTCCGGCGGTGAGAAGACCCGGCTCGCGCTGGCCGGCCTGGTGTCCTCGGCGGCCAACGTGCTGCTGCTCGACGAGCCCACCAACAACCTCGATCCGGTCTCGCGCGAACAGGTCCTCGACGCGCTGCGCAGCTACGCGGGCGCCGTCGTTCTGGTCACCCACGACCCGGGTGCGGCCGAGGCCCTGAACCCGGAACGGGTGATCATGCTGCCCGACGGCACCGAGGACCACTGGTCGCAGGACTACCTGGAGCTGATTCAGCTGGCCTGAGCGTGGCGAATGCTTCCTGCGACGCGCCGAGACACGCCGAAAGATCCTCGCAATCGGTGAGTTTCATCACAGTGAGGCGTTGATCACTGCGGATCGAGTGTCTAGCCTGGAGTGAGGCTGCACGGCGACCGGAGGAAGCCATGAGTGACAGGCCCGCACAGGGGAAGTCGATGTTGGGTAAGGGCACGCGCGTCACGGGCAAGTCGCGCGACCGGCTGCAGACCCAGCTCAAGAAGCAATACGAGGCGGGCGCCAGCATTCGTTCGCTGGCGCGGGAGACCGGCCGCTCGTACGGATTCATACACAACGTGCTCGTGGAGTCGCATGTGCAACTCCGCAGCCGTGGTGGTGCCAACCGGCGCAAAGCGGTCAGCAAGGCCTGACCCGCCCACTCGCCCGAAGCGGCCGATCGGCTTCCGCGGTCGTCGGCGTCTTCTGCCGCTCCGCCGGAGTTCACGCGCGGTGGGCGTTGCGTTCGGACCACCACTGCGGCGCGTCGACGAAGTGGTTGTCGTATTCGTCCTGGGTGGCGGCGAGTTCGGCGAGGGTGGCCTCGCCGGAGGCCACCCGCTCGAGCAGCCGGAAGTAGCCGAAGCGCTGCACGGCCGGGGTCAGCGCGATGAGGATCCGCGCCGGTGAACCCGGGGCGGCGCCGAAGGCGTGCGGCATGAACCGCGGCACCGTGATCGCGCCACCCGCGGCGACCGTCGTGATCTGCTCGCCCGCGAGCACCTGCAATTCGCCCTCGGCGACGTAGAACAGCTCGTCGGACAGCGTGTGGTAGTGCGGAGTCGCCCCGTCGGCGCCGGGGGCCATCGTGACCTCGAGCGTGCTGACGCTGCCGCCGGTGCGGTCGGAATCCAGCAGCAGCCGCATGGTCACGGCGTCGGTCGCGCGCACCTCGGCCTCGGCGGGCTGGACGACGGCGGCGGGAATGCGGGGTGCGGTGGTCATCGGATCTCCCAAGTAGTTCGCTATCGGATAGTTCGCTACCGAACTATATCCCGTCGAATAGTATGTGTCCATGGCTGGACGACAGACCGATGCGGTGGATGCGATCGTGGCGCAGTGGGAGCGGGAACGCCCCGACCTGGATCTCGCAGCGATGGCGGTGCTCGGCCGCCTCGGCCGCCTGTACGTCCTCGCCGAGCGCGCGATCGACGCGGTGTTCACCGCGCACGGGCTGCAACGCGGTGAGTTCGATGTGCTTGCGGCACTTCGCCGTTCGGGTGCACCGTTCGAACTCACCCCGTCGGTCCTGGCCGACACCCTGATGTTGTCGCGCGCCGGTATGACGGGCCGCCTGGACCGCCTGGAATCGGCCGGACTGGTGCGTCGTATCGCCGATCCCGCCGACCGCCGCGCGGTCCGGGTCGCGCTGACCGAGGCCGGCCGCGCCCGCGTCGACGAGGTCGTGACGGCGCACACCGAAAACGAGACCCGCCTGCTGTCCGGGTTGTCGGTGCGCGACCGCGCCGAACTGGACCGGATCGCGCGGCTGCTGCTGGCCGAGCTGGACCGGCCATGACATCGGCTCAGCCGGAGACCATCGCCTCACCGTGGACGAGGAACTGGGCGAGACTGGCGAAGATCGGCAGCCCCGTCTTGATCTCCAGATACGCGAACTGCCCCTGCGGATTCACCTCGAGGAAGTAGTACTCGCCGTCGAGTCCGAGTCTGATGTCGAGCACGCCGAAGACCAGTCCGAGCGCACCCATCAGCGTGGTCAGCGACTTGCTCACCGAGGCCGGCAGCCGCTCGGGCGTGAAGGCCACCGAGGTGTCCAGGCGCGAATCCACCCATCCCACACCGGATTGCGAGTCGATCCGCACTGCCCATTCGACGCCGTCGATCCACACCACCCGCAGATCGCATTCGGCTTCGACATAGTCCTGGAAGGTGGTCGGCGCCGAGCGGATGGTGTCGAACCGGCCGAGATCCTCGCTGCTCACGATGCGGGTTTCGGAGAATTCGGAGCGGCCGGTTCCGGTCCGCTTGTAGATCACCGACCCGCCGCGGGAATCGACGAAACTGCGGGCCTCGTCGGGATCGTTGGTGATCAGCGTTTCCGGGATCGCGAAACCGCTGCGCCGGGCGGTGTCGAGTTGCACGATCTTGCGGGTGGCGGTGCGGTCGGCGCCGGGATCGTTGACCCAGACCGCCGGTATCGACCAGAGCAGGCCCTGCAGGAACCCGTCGCATTCGGCCTGGCGGAAATCGTCGTCGCCGTCCAGGAAACCACCGGGCACCTGGCACGGACGGGGGCGACGCCACCAGACGGCAGTCACGTCGTCGAGACCGGCGATATGCGACATCGAGCGAGCGGCGCCGGCCCGGTCGAGCCGGAAACTGCCGCATTCGCGCGGAAAATCGCGCATATCCAGGCGAATCGGTATGAGCCGGTACATATTCCGCAGCATCGAGGCCATCGCGTCGGCGTGTAGATCGCCGGTCTCCGCGACGATCAGCACGGCACCCGGCGAGCGGGCACTCATCGAACGGCCCCTCAGTCCAGGCTGTCGCAGGCGGTGCCGTCGTCGCTGCCACCGCCGCTGCGAGTCTGGCTGTAGCTCACCGTCGCACCGGCGGCGCCCGGGGCGGGCGTGACGTCGAGCCGCCGGGCCCACTGGTCGGTCAGCCGGGCCAGCAGATCGTCACCGACGGCGGGGCTGGGACGAGGCGGTAGCGTCAGCGGGCGTTCGGTGAGCTGAATGCGGCGCTGCTGCGTGAAATCGGCTGTGGCGCCGGGCCGTATCCACACGAGCACGGGGCGTTCCGCGGCGCCGGTGCCGGCGTCCGGGGATCCGTCGCGCAGCTGGAGGACGTCGTCGCGGTGGAGAGTCCAGATTCCCTCGGCGACGCGGACGCTGATGGTGTCGCGAGATTCGGCGACCAGGCGACCGGACAGCGGTGGCGCCGGGTGACGGGGTAGCGGGCGCGGCCGGGTGCGTTCGGGTACCTGGCGGCGGGCATCGTTCATGGGCTGGACTCCGATCTGCTCGCAATTTGCCCCGGAAGTCGAGCGTGATCTGGATCATAGCCCGCCGCGGTGCCGGGCCGGTTCGCAACGAAAGATTTCCGGTGCAAACTCGGTGCCCTGGCCCGGGCGCGGAAAACACTATCGCCGAAAGCTATTCGGTTGAGCTGTCAACGGGTCACAGGCCGAGCACGTCGGGGGATTCGGCAAGCTCGAGGAAGCGTTTACCCGGGTTCGACACGAGTTTGCGCGCGTCCAGATCCATCAGCCCGAGCACGACGGAGAATTCCGCGGAGACGGTCCCGTCCAACTTGCGGATCTGCTGGTCCATCCAGAACGCTTTGCCCTCTCCCCAGCGGCATTCGCAGGTCACGGTGATCTCGTCGCCCAGATGCAGCTCCCGCCGATACTTGACGGTGGATTCCAGAACCACCGGACCGAGTCCGGACAGCCGCATCTTGTCCGGGACCAGACCGGCCGCGCGCAGCACCTCCCAGCGGGCGTGCTCGGCGTACTGGTGGTACACGGCCTGGTTGAGATGGCCGTTGACGTCGAGTTCGTAACCGCGGACGGTGACGGGCACAGAGAAGGTCATATCCGGGGCGAACGGGTGCCGTGTTCCCGGTATTTCCGGATCGAGCGTGGGATCGGTCACCGTCCGGGCGGCGGCTACATGAGTCGCCGCATCAGATACGTGTACTCGAGCGCGCTGGTGTGGGCCTGCTCCTCGCGATCGGCGCCCGCACCGTGGCCGCCCTCGCCCGCCTCGTAGAACAGATACGGATCGCCGAATTCGGCCAGCCGCGCGGCGAATTTGCGGGCGTGCTGCGGGCCCACCCGGTCATCCTTGGTCGTGGTCCAGACGAACGGTTCCGGATAGTGCGTGCCGCGTCGCAATTGCCCGTACGGCGAGATGGATTCGAGAAACGCCCGCTGAGTGGGATCGTCGACGCTGCCGTACTCGTCGACCCAAGAGGCGCCCGCGGCGATCTTCTCGTAGCGCATCATGTCCAGCAGCGGCACCTGGATGTCGACGGCGTTCCACATCTCCGGATGCTGGACGAATTCGACACCCATGAGCAGGCCGCCGTTCGAGCCGCCCTGGATGCCGAGCCGCCGCGCGCTGGTCACGCCGCGGGCTACCAGATCCTTGCCGACGGCCGCGAAATCGTCGAACGCCCGCTGCCGGCCGGTCGTGCGCGCGGCCTCGTGCCAGGCAGGCCCGAACTCACCGCCGCCGCGGATGTTCGCCAGGACGAAGACGCCGCCGTGATCGAGCCAGAGCCGGCCGAGCAGTCCCTGATAGGACGGAGTCTGCGACACGCCGAAACCACCGTAGGCGTACATCAGGGTGGGGTTCGAGCCGTCGAACGCCATAGCGGCGGCGTGGACCACGAAATACGGCACGGCGGTGCCGTCGGCCGAGGTGGCTTTGCGCTGCTCGACCACGTAACGCGACGAATCGAACTGCGGCGGTGTGCTTTTCACCTGCCGGGCCGTGCCGGCGGCGGTGTCCACACTCCACAGTGTGGTCGGCACGAGGAACGAGGTCACCGAGAGATAGGCGCGATCGCCCGTCGGATCGGCGGTGACGGTGTCGACGGTCGCGTTGTCGGGCAACGGCACCGGAGTCGGCGACCAGCTCCCGTCCGGACGCGGGGTGTAGACCGTGGCGCGACCGCGCACGTCGTTCAGCGAGGTGACCACCGCGTGGTCGCGCGTGGTCTGCACACCACTCAGACTCTCCGACGGACCGGGGACATAGACCGGTGTCACCTGCGGCCGGGCCGGATCGGCGATCAGCCGGTCGGCATCCACCGACACCAGCGCACCCGACGGATAGGTCGTCGCGCCGACCGCCCAGTCCTGCTGGAGCGACACCAGGATGTGATTGCCGACGAAACCCGCGAGGTCCGACTTCGCCGGGAGCGCGGTCGGCGCGGGGCCGGTCGCGGTGAGCAGTTCGACGTCGTGTTCGAAGAAGGTGCGCCCGCGTACGACGAGATCGAGCCGGCGGCCGGCGCCGTTGTCCAGCACTACCGGCGTGGTCGACAGCTGATCGGTCCGCTCGCCCCGCGCGAGTTCGGTCGCGGCGTCCAGGGGTTGGCCGCGGCGCCACTGCCGGACGACATACGGGTATCCGGAGGCCGTCGTCTCGCCAGGCTGCCATTCCCGCGCGATGAGCACCGTATTCTCGTCGCTGAACGTGAGGTCCACCTTGCCTCGCGGCACCACGAATCCGCCCGGCACGAACTGCCGTGTGCCCCGGTCGAATTCGCGGACCGACACGGCGTCCTCGCCGCCGTCGGACAAACTGATCAGGCACCGGCGATGGGTGACCGGATCGCAGTCGGCGCCTCGCCAGACCCAGTTCTTCCCTTCGGCTCGTGACAGCTCGTCGAGGTCGAGCAGGGTGGTCCAGGCCGGTTGCGGCGCTTCGTAATCGGCGGTTGTCGTCTCGCGCCAGATGCCGCGTTTGTGGTCACCGTCCTGCCAGAAGTTCTCGACGGTGCCGTCCTCGAAGCGCGGCATCGGGATCCGGTCGGACGTCTTCGCCAGCGCCGTCGCCTGCGCGAGATTGTCGGCGTAGCGCGGATCGTGTTCGAGCACGTCGAGGGTCCGGCGGTTCTGTTCGCCGACCCACGCCTGCACGCGCGGACTGTCGAGTT
Source organism: Nocardia sp. 852002-20019_SCH5090214 (assembly GCF_001665865.1). Taxonomy (NCBI): domain Bacteria; kingdom Bacillati; phylum Actinomycetota; class Actinomycetes; order Mycobacteriales; family Nocardiaceae; genus Nocardia; species Nocardia sp. 852002-20019_SCH5090214. The sequence continues at coordinate 343,445 of NZ_LZMK01000368.1, forward strand.
CTTCGAGCCAGAGATACGGGTCCTGCGGTGAGGCGCCACCGCCGCACGCGGCGGCCAGCACGGCGATCGACAGCAGGGCCGCCGCACGCCGCAAGGAGGTACGCGGCGCACCGCCGGCCGATCCGTGTCGTCGTCCCCGCCCCATGATCATCAGCACATGGTACGGCGAATCCGGCCGGGGCACGGACGGTTGTCGCGGCCGGCTCACTCCCGGCGGCGAACCGACGCCTCCACGAGATCGAGTACGGCCGTGAGGTTTTCGTTGACATGACCGGAGGCGATGCGGGCGATGAGGCCGTCGAGGACGAGATCGAGATAGCCGAGCAGCACGTCGGTGGGGACGTCGTCGCGTAGCGCGCCGGCCGCCTTGCGGCGTTCGAGGCGGGCCAGGGTGGCCGCGGTCAGCTCGGCCGAACGCTGGGTCCAGCCGGCGGCGAACTCGGGATCGGTGCGCAGTCGCCGGGCGATCTCGAGGCGGGTGCCCAGCCAGTTGTACTGCGCGGGATTGTCGAGCATCTCCCGCATGACCTGCACGATGCCCTCGTTGGCCGCGACCTCGGCCATCCGTTCGGCATCCTCCTGGGCCAGTGCCAGGAACAGGGCGTCCTTGTCCCGGAAATGATGGAAGATCGCGCCGCGGGACAGCCCGATCGCCTCTTCCAGGCGGCGGACGGTCGCACCCTCGTACCCGAATTCGGCGAAACACCGCCGCGCCCCGTCCAGAATCTGGCTGCGCCGGGCGGCGAGGTGATCGTCACTGACCTTGGGCATGGGCTCCTCCAGCGGGGAATGCACGGACCCCCGCGCCGGGACGATCCGGCGCGGGGGTTCTCACAGTACGAGCATGAACGCGTAGATCCTGCAGCGGCGCAACGCTGTTCGTGCCGGCCCGGCGAGCCGAACGGACGCCGGGCGCGGCACGACGCAGCGCGGATGCGGGATATCAGCCGCGAATCATGTTGCGCAGCACGAACTGCAGGATGCCGCCGTTACGGTAGTAGTCGGCTTCACCGGGGGTGTCGATGCGCACGACCGCGTCGAAGGTGACCTTCTCGCCGTTCTCCTTGGTCGCGGTGACCTTCAGGGTCTTCGGCGTGGTGCCCTCGTTGAGCTTGGTGATGCCCTCGATGTCGAACACCTCGGTGCCGTCCAGGCCCAGCGACGCGGCCGACTCACCCGCCGGGAACTGCAGCGGGATCACGCCCATGCCGATCAGGTTGGAGCGGTGGATGCGCTCGAACGACTCGGTGATGACGGCCTTGACGCCCAGCAGACGGGTGCCCTTGGCCGCCCAGTCGCGCGAGGAACCCGAGCCGTACTCCTTACCGCCCAGCACGACCAGCGGAATGCCGGCCTTCTGGTAGTTCTGCGAGGCGTCGTAGATGAACGCCTGCGGGCCGCCCTCCTGGGTGAAGTCGCGGGTGTAACCACCCGAGACGTCATCGAGCAGCTGGTTGCGCAGCCGGATGTTGGCGAAGGTGCCACGGATCATGACCTCGTGGTTACCGCGCCGCGAGCCCAGGGAGTTGTAGTCCTTGCGCTGGACGCCGTGCGAGTCGAGGTACTGCGCGGCCGGGGTGCCCGGCTTGATCGGACCGGCCGGGGAGATGTGGTCGGTGGTGACCGAATCACCCAGCAGGGCCAGCACGCGGGCGCCCTTGATGTCCTCGACCGGAGCCGGCTCGAGTTCCATCCCGTCGAAGTACGGCGCCTTGCGGACGTAGGTGGAGTTCTCGTCCCAGGCGAAGGTGTCACCGGACGGAGTGTCGAGGTTGCGCCAGCGCTCGTCGCCCTTGAAGACGTCGGCGTAGGACTTGCGGAACATGTCCTGGCTGATCGCCGACTTGATGGTGTCGTCGATCTCCTGGGCCGAGGGCCAGATGTCGCGCAGGAACACGTCCTTGCCGTCGGTGTCCTGACCCAGCGCGTCCTTCTCGAAGTCGAAGTCCATCGTGCCCGCGAGCGCGTAGGCGATGACCAGCGGCGGCGAGGCCAGGTAGTTCATCTTCACGTCGGGGGAGATGCGGCCTTCGAAGTTGCGGTTGCCGGACAGCACCGCGGTCACCGACAGGTCGTTGTCGTTGACGGCCGTGGAGATCTCCTCCGGCAGCGGGCCGGTGTTGCCGATGCAGGTGGTGCAGCCGTAGCCACCCAGGTAGAAGCCCAGCTTCTCCAGGTAGGGCCACAGACCGGCCTTCTCGTAGTAGTCGGAGACGACCTGCGAACCCGGGGCCATGTTGGTCTTGACCCACGGCTTGCTGGACAGGCCCTTCTCCACCGCGTTGCGGGCCAGCAGCGCCGCGCCGATCATGACCGACGGGTTGGAGGTGTTGGTGCAGGAGGTGATACCCGCGACCACGACCGCGCCGTGATCGAGGATGAACTCGCCGCGATCCTCGGAAACCACCTTGACCGGCTTGGACGGACGCCCCTCGGCACCGTTGGCCGCCGAGTGGGCCGGGGTGTAGCTCTCCGTGCCCGCGCCGGCCGACACCGAGACCGGATCCGAGGCGGGGAAGGTCTCCTCGACGCCCTCGTCGAGCGCGGTGTAGTCACCGGTGACGTAGTCGGTGATGTCGGAGCGGAACGCGGCCTTCGACTCGCCGAGCAGGATGCGGTCCTGCGGGCGCTTCGGACCGGCGATCGAGGGCACCACGGTGCTCAGGTCGAGCTCGAGGTACTCCGAGTAGGCGGGCTCGTGCGCGGCGTCGTGCCACATGCCCTGTTCCTTGGCGTAGGCCTCGACCAGGGCCAGCTGCTCGTCGGAGCGGCCGGTCAAACGCAGGTAGTTGATGGTCTCCTCGTCGATCGGGAAGATCGCCGCGGTGGAGCCGAATTCGGGGCTCATGTTGCCCAGGGTGGCGCGGTTGGCCAGCGGCACCTCGGCCACACCGGCGCCGTAGAACTCGACGAACTTGCCGACCACACCGTGCTTGCGCAGCATGTCGGTGACGGTGAGCACGACGTCGGTGGCGGTCACGCCCGGCTGGATCTCACCGGTGAGCTTGAAGCCGACGACCCGCGGAATGAGCATCGAGACCGGCTGGCCCAGCATCGCGGCCTCGGCCTCGATACCGCCGACGCCCCAGCCCAGCACGCCCAGGCCGTTGACCATCGTGGTGTGCGAGTCGGTGCCGACGCAGGTGTCCGGGTAGGCCTGGCCGTTGCGGGTCATGACGGTCGGGGCCAGGTATTCGATGTTGACCTGGTGCACGATGCCGGTGCCCGGGGGGACGACCTTGAAGTCGTCGAACGCGCCCTGGCCCCAGCGCAGGAACTGGTAGCGCTCACCGTTGCGCTGGTACTCGAGGTCGACGTTGCGCTCGAGGGCGTCGGCGCGGCCGAAGACGTCGAGGATGACCGAGTGGTCGATGACCATGTCGGCGGGGGAGAGCGGGTTGACCTTGTTCGGGTCGCCACCGAGCGCGGTGACGGCCTCACGCATGGTGGCCAGGTCGACCACACACGGCACGCCGGTGAAGTCCTGCATGATCACGCGGGCGGGGGTGAACTGGATCTCGATACTCGGCTCCGCCGACGGATCCCAGTTGGCGATGGCGCGGATGTGGTCGGCGGTGATGTTGGCGCCGTCCTCGGTGCGGAGCAGGTTCTCCGCCAGGACCTTCAGGGCGTAGGGCAGCTTCTCGGTGCCGGGCACGGCCGAGAGACGGAAGATCTCGTAGGAGTTGCTTCCGACCTCGAGGGTGCCCTTGGCGCCGAATGTATCGATACTTGTCATACGTTCAGCTCCACTCGTCGGTGTTCCGATCGGGGCGCGTGCGGGCCCCGTGGGTGGCCACCGGCGGGGCTGCGCCGGCGGCTGTCGCCGAGGACGCGTTTCGGGCTGCGCGCCTCGTACTTCCGAACTCTAACAGTACGCTTGTCCTATGAAGCATGCGGGGCACGTACGGCGCGGCGTGCCGCCATCCATGATCCCCCCGTCGCGTACTGTGCTCGAAGGCCCCGTCGGAGTCGTCGCCTCCGGTGTGCCGGCCAGGTGTGTGTGTTGATCTCGTGAATGTGTTGGACGTCCGTCGCTGGAGTCGGCGGCTCGACAAGACCGGATGGAAGATGACCGTCTCGTATGCCTCGGTTTTCACCCCTATGGCCGCGGAGCTACCGCCGGATACCGACGTCGACGCCATCGTGCTGGATCTGGCCGACAACCACGTAGCCGCGCCGCCCGCCAAGGATCAGGACAAGCTCGCCGAGATCGCGGATCAGGCCCGTGCGCACGGCATCGAGTTGAACATCGTGGTCGTGAAGGGAAATCCGGGCCGCGATTCGGATCTGCGCGACCTGGCGACCACCCTCGGCAAGAGTGAGCACGGCACTGTCGTGGTGTTCAGCGACGACTGGATCGGCACCTACAGCGATTCCATCAACCGCGCGCGGCTGGAGTGGGCCGAGGACAAGGCCAAATATCAGGGCGGGCACACCGCGACCGCCGCGCAGATCTTCGTCGACCGGCTGGAGACGCCGGAGAAGGTGTCGTGGACGGCGATCACCGGCGTTCTGCTGGCGGGCACCGTGCTGATCATCGGTGGCCTGTACTACCTGAAGTCCCGCCGCGCGGCGCGCGAGCGGGCCGCGGTGGCGGCCGACGCCGCGCCGAATCCGCCGGTGTCGTCCCGGTAGGCGTTCCGGCGGCCATCGGCGTGTCGCGAACCGATGCCGGATGATCGCCGGAAACTAGCCACCACCTCGGCGTCATGCCCGATTCGAGGGATACGTCTCGATTCGCGGGACGAAACTGAACGACCGGTTTGATTCGTCCCCGGAACCCCTATTCACGGTTAGCAAATTTTCAGCAAACCGGAAATTACTCCCCTGTGATTTGTCGTCCGATGTTTCCTCTGTGAAAGAAGTGTCGTACGGTTTCGAGGTGACACTCTTGGGGAAGAAGTGTCACATGGGCCTCCAGCGTCCCTCGAGGGCAGATGGACCGTTGGTGCTCGTGCGGCGACGCCTCGATCGGTCGCCCAGCGCAGTCCTGGCGAATCTGGTGCTCGCCGGGAGCCGCAGCGGGATCAGGGAGGTGTTATGCGAATATCGGCGAGGCGGTCCGGGGGTGCCGCAAAGATCGCTGTGGGGTTGCTCTTATGTGGGATCGCTCTGACGGTGACCGCTCCGCTGGTGGCCGCGGTGCCCCCGCCACCTCCGAATCCGAGTGACGGCGATATCGCCGCGGCGGGCGCGCAGGTCGATGCGGGAGTGAATCAGGTCAGCGGTCTGATCAATCAGGTCGCCACCGCCGACCAGCAGCTCGCCCAGCTCGACACCGAGGTCGCCGGCAAGCGGGAAGCCGTGAACAAGGCGCTGGTCGATCTCCAGAACGCCCGCGACGCCGCCGACGCGGCCGCGGCCACGGTGGCCGCCACCCAGCGCGACCTGCAGTCCGCCGGAGCTCAGCTCGATCAGGCCCAGGGCAAGTTCGACGAATTCGCCGTCGACGCCTACACCCACCCGGGTTCGACGTCGATGGTGAACTATCTCGCCGGCTCCGATCCGGCCTCCGCGCTCGACCGCGCCGATCTGCTCGGCATGGCGTCGAAGAATCAGCAGGCCGCCATCGACGGCCTGCGCCGCGCACAGGTCGAACAGGCCAACAAGGATTCCGCGGCCCGTCAGGCCAAGAAGGCCGCCGACACGGCCGCGGCAGCGGCCGATCAGAAGCGCGAGCAGGCCCAAGCCGCGGTCGCCGCCGCCAAGGCCGCTCTCGACGAGCAGGCGCAGAAGCGCGATGCCCTGATGGCCCAGCGCGATTCGGCCCAGCAGCAGCTCGACCAGGCCCGGGCCACCGTGACCGGACTGCAGGGCCAGCGCGACGCCTACCTGGCCTGGGATCGTCAGCGCCGGGCCGAGGTCGCCGCCGCCCAGGCCGCCGCGACCGCTGCCGCCGCACGCGCCGCCGCCGATCAGGCCGCCCAAGACCGCGCGGCCGAACTCGGCGCGGGCAAGCGGCCGCACACCCAGCTGGACAACGCGCCGCCGCCGCGCCGATCGATGTCGACCCCCAGCCGGCCCAGCGGCAGCCGCTCCGAACTGATCGAGACGGTCGTCGACCGTGCGATGTCGCAGCTCGGCGTGACCTATGCCTGGGGCGGTGGCGACGAGGACGGCCCCACCAAGGGCATCCACGACGGCGGTGTGGCCGATTCCTACGGCGACTACAACAAGGTGGGCTTCGACTGCTCCGGCCTGATGATCTACGCCTTCGCCGGTGTCGGCATCTCCCTGCCGCATTACAGCGGCTACCAGTACACGATGGGCACCCGGGTCAAGGTCGCCCAGCGCGAGCGCGGGGACATGCTGTTCTGGGGCGCCAACGGCAGTGAGCACGTCGCGCTGTACCTGGGCGACGGCAAAATGATCGAGGCGCCCGAATCCGGTGACGTCGTGAAGATTTCGTCGGTGCGCGAGGGCGGCATCATGCCGTACGCCGTTCGCCTGATCACCTGACGCACCTCCGAATGATCTTGGCTACCATGCGAATCGGCACACATCGTGCCGGTCCGTTCGGCACGAGCCGAGAGTTCGGCAGTAGTTGGGGTATTGATGAGGCAGATCCTGTTCTCGGCGGCGATCGCACTCGCGGTCTCGATCACCGTGACGCCGTTGCTGATCAGGTTGTTCGCACGCCGGAATCTCGGCCAGCAGATCCGCGTCGAGGGACCGCAGAGTCATCAGGCCAAACGTGGCACTCCCACCATGGGTGGCATCGCCATCGTGGCCGGGCTGTGGGCCGGATACCTGGGCTCGCACCTGATCGGCCTGCGCTACGACGCCGACGGGCCCTCGGCCTCCGGGCTGCTGGTGCTCGGCCTGGCCAGCGCGCTGGGGTTCGTCGGGTTCCTCGACGATTTCATCAAGATCCGCAAGCACCGCAATCTGGGCCTGACCGCGACGGGCAAGTACATCGGCCAGATCGGCGCTGCCGTGGTGTTCGGAATCCTCGCACTGCGCTTTCCCGGCAGCACCGGGCTCACCCCGGCCGGCCGGCAGGTGTCCTACGTGCGGGACTGGCCCACGGTGGCCTTTCCGCTGGTGGTCTTCCTGCTGGCGGTGTGCTTCGTGGTCGTCGCCTGGTCCAATGCGGTGAACATCACCGACGGGCTGGACGGGCTGGCCGCGGGATCGATGGGTTTCGCGCTCGGGGCCTACGTCATCGTGACGTTCTGGCAGTACACCAATTCCTGTGCCGCCCACGCGCTTCCGGGCTGCTACAGCGTGCGTGACCCGCTGGATCTGGCCGTGGTCTGCGCGGCCGGTGGCGCGGCCTGCATCGGATTCCTGTGGTGGAATGCCAATCCGGCCAAGATCTTCATGGGCGATACCGGGTCGCTGGCCCTGGGCGGGCTGCTGGCCGGAATCTCGATCACCACCCGCACCGAATTGCTGATGGTGGTCGTGGGCGCGTTGTTCTTCGCCGAAATTCTGTCCGTGGCGTTGCAGATCGCGGTTTTCCGCACCACTCGCAACCGGTTGTTCAAGATGGCGCCGTTCCACCACCATTTCGAACTCGGCGGCTGGCCCGAAACCACGGTGATCATCAGATTCTGGCTGCTCGCGGGCATCGCGGCGGCGGTCGGGCTGGCCCTGTTCTACGCCGAATATCTGGCCGCGGTGGGCTGAAACCGCCGCGGCGACCGGCTGCGACACGGCAATTCGGAATCGGCGCATTCCGGACACCGTCGAGCGCCTTCCGAGCCGCCCGGGAGGCCTGGCCCGCGACATTGTGCGAGCCCAGTTGCGGCAATCTTGCTCGATACCTGGAATAGTTGGGGCGGCACGCATGGAGACCGAAGCGAAAGCGGGGAGTTTGGTGACTTCGACGGACGATGTGAGCGCTGGGAGTGCGGTGAAGCAGGCGGAGGCCGCCTCGGGCACTTTGGAGCGTGACGTCGCGACCCTGGAGAAGGCGATCTACGAAGTCAAACGGGTCATCGTCGGTCAGGACCGGTTGGTCGAGCGGCTGCTCGTCGGCGTTCTGGCTCGCGGGCACGTGCTGCTCGAGGGTGTGCCCGGCATCGCCAAGACGCTGGCGGTGGAGACCTTCGCGAGGGTGGTCGGCGGCAGCTTCTCGCGCGTGCAGTTCACCCCCGACCTGGTGCCCACCGATCTCATCGGTACCCGCATCTACCGGCAGGGACGCGAGGAGTTCGACACCGAACTGGGTCCGGTCGTCGCCAACTTCGTCCTCGCCGACGAGATCAACCGCGCGCCCGCGAAGGTGCAGTCGGCACTGCTCGAGGTCATGGCCGAACGGCACGTGTCGATCGGCGGCAAGACCTACCCGATGCCCGATCCGTTCCTGGTCATGGCGACCCAGAACCCGATCGAGAGCGAGGGTGTGTACCCGCTGCCCGAGGCGCAGCGCGACCGCTTCCTGTTCAAGGTCGTCGTCGACTATCCGACGGTCGAAGAGGAGCGCGAGATCATCTACCGGATGGGTGTGACCCCGCCGGAGCCCAAGCAGATCCTGGAGCCGGCCGAACTGATCCGGCTGCAGAAGCTGGCCGCGAACACCTTCGTCCACCACGCCCTGGTCGACTACGTCGTGCGCGTCATCGCCGCGACCCGCAAACCGGCCGAATTCGGGCTCGAGGACGTCGCGGGCTGGATCGCCTACGGTGCCTCGCCGCGTGCCAGCCTCGGCATCATCGCCGCCGCCCGCGCGGTCGCGCTGATCCGCGGCCGCGATTACGTGGTGCCGCAGGATGTGGTCGAGGTCGTTCCGGATGTGCTGCGCCACCGCCTCGTGCTGTCCTACGACGCGCTCGCCGACGAGGTCAGCCCCGACGACGTGATCCGCCGGGTGCTGCAGACCGTCGGCCTGCCGCAGGTCGCCACCCAGGCCAACGCACCCGCCCCCGGCGGCCCGGCGCCGATGCCGGCCCCGGGCCCGCAGGCTGCCGCGCCGCAGCCCATGGCCCCGCATCCGGCCGGTCAGCCGCAGAACGGTCAGGGCGCCGGGCAGCCGCAGCGCCAGTGAGCGGGGCATCGGATTCGGTTGCGCCAGTGACGAACTCAGCTCACGTCCCCGCTCACCACGACAGCGCGCCGCCGTCGTTCCGGTCCGGAGATCTGCGTGATCCGCGATTGTCGGCGGCGTTGAAAACCCTCGAGCTGACGGTGCGCCGCCGCCTCGACGGCGTCCTGCACGGCGATCATCTCGGCCTGATCCCGGGCCCCGGGTCCGAGCCCGGGGACGCGCGGATGTATCAGCCGGGTGACGATGTGCGCCAGATGGATTGGTCGGTCACCGCGCGCACCACCCATCCGCACGTGCGGCAGATGATCGCCGACCGGGAGCTCGAGACCTGGCTGGTGGTCGACCTGTCGGCCAGTCTGGACTTCGGCACCGCGCTCTGCCAGAAGCGCGATCTGGTGGTCGCGGCGGCCGCCGCGGTGACGCATCTGACCAGTGGCGGCGGTAACCGGATCGGCGCGGTCGTCGCCAACGGCGAACGGCTGTACCGGATTCCGGCCCGCACCGGCCGGGTGCACGCCCAGTCGCTGCTGCGCAGCATCGCCACCACCCCCCATGCGAGCGACGGCGTGCGCGGCGATCTGCGCGGCGCCATCGAGTCGCTGCGCCGGCCGCAGCGCAAACGCGGTCTGGCCGTTGTCATTTCGGACTTCCTCGGCGAGATCGACTGGCAGCGTTCGCTGCGCGCGATCTCCGGCCGTCACGATCTGCTCGGTGTGGAGATCCTGGATCCGCTGGATCTGGACCTTCCCGACGTCGGTGACGTGGTGCTCCACGATCCCGAAACCGGCCGCACCCGCGAATTCACCGTCACTCCAACCCTGCGCGCCGATTTCGGACGTGCTGCCCAGCAGCATCGCGAACAGGTCGAGGCGGCGCTGCGCAGCTGCGGCGCGCCGGTGATGACGCTGCGCACCGATCGTGACTGGATCGCCGACGTGGTCCGTTTCGTGTCCACTCGGCGCCACACCTTCGGCGCCCCGACCGGGCGGGTTCCCCGACAGTGAGTATTTCGCATTTCACGTCCGCGATCTGGCTGGCGTTCCTCATCGTCGTCGTCGCGATCGCGCTGCTCTACGTGCTCGTCCAGCGGCGTCGCAAACGGCACATGCTGCGGTTCTCCAATATGGAGACCCTCGAACGCGTGGCGCCCAAACGTCCCAGTAACTGGCGGCATGCGCCGGTGGCGCTGATGCTGGTGGGCCTGGCCCTGCTGACGGTCGCCGCGGCGGGTCCGCAGGCGGCCAAGAAGGTGCCGCGCAACCGGGCCACGGTCATGCTGGTGATCGACGTGTCGCTGTCGATGGAGGCCACCGATGTGCCGCCGTCGCGGATCCAGGTCGCGAAGAAGGCCGCGACCGATTTCGTGGACGGTCTCACGCCGGGCATCAACCTGGGCTTGGTGACCTTCGCCGGTACCGCGTCGGTTCAGGTCTCCCCGACGACCAACCGGGAGGCGATGAAGGCGGCGATCAACAATATGAAGCTCGCCGAACGGACCGCCACCGGTGAGGGCATCTTCAGCGCCCTGCAGGCCATCGATACGCTCGCCTCGGTCCTGGGCGGGGCGCAGACGCCGCCCCCGGCGCGGATCGTGCTGATGTCCGACGGCAAGCAGACCGTGCCCGACGACAAGGACGTCGACAATCCCCGCCACGGCTTCGTCGCGGCGCGGGTCGCCAAGCAGAAGGGCGTCCCGGTCTCGACCATTTCCTTCGGCACCACGTGGGGTTCGGTCGAGATCCCGGATCAGGACGGCAAGGGCTCCCAGCGCGTCCGGGTACCGGTCGACGACGACTCCTTGCGCGAGATCGCCAAGATCTCCGGCGGAGACTTCTACACCGCCTCCACGCTGGAAGAACTCAGCGCCGTCTACGACACCCTGGACAAGCAGATCGGCTACGAGATGCAGATGGGTGATGCCAGCCGGCCGTGGTTGCTGCTGGGTCTGCTGCTGACCGCTGCGGGTGTGGTGAGCGGTTTGGTCTATCGTCAACGCCTGCCATAAACGGGTACCGCGCAACCCGGCCACGACAGTCGAACTCGAACAGATAGGTTGACATTCATGTCGAACTTCACTTCCCGATCGGTCCTGGTGACCGGTGGCAACCGCGGTATCGGTCTCGCGGTGGCCCAGCGGCTGGCCGCCGACGGGCACAAGGTTGCCGTCACCCATCGTGGATCGGGCGCGCCGGAAGGTCTTCTGGGCGTGAAATGCGATGTGACGGACTCGGATTCGATCGATTCGGCCTTCAGCGAGATCGAGGCCAAGCAGGGCGCGGTCGAGGTGCTGGTGGCCAACGCCGGCATCGTCGACAACACCCTGCTCATGCGGATGAGCGAGGAGCAGTTCACCCGGGTCATCGACGCCAACCTCACCGGCGCGTGGCGCTGCGCCAAGCGCGCCAACCGGGCGATGCTGCGGGCCCGCTTCGGCCGCATCATCTTCCTGGGCTCGGTCGTGGGCCAGATGGGCGGCCCCGGCCAGGTGAACTACGCGGCGGCCAAGGCCGGACTGGTCGGCATGGCGCGCGCGATCACCCGCGAGATCGGCTCACGCAACATCACCGCCAATGTGGTGGCGCCCGGTTTCATCGACACCGATATGACTCGGGAAGAGATGACCGAGGACATGCGCGAGATGGCGCTGAAGGTCATTCCCGCGGGCCGCATCGGCCAGCCCGAGGAAGTCGCGGCGGCGATCAGCTTCCTGGCCTCCGACGACGCGTCCTACATCAGCGGTGCGATCCTGCCGGTCGACGGCGGCATGGGCATGGGCCACTGAGCCAGCGGCCCCGAGCCTGTCGACTTCCCATCCGAGTTTCCCCGAGGAGAATTCACCACCCATGAGCGGAATCCTGGACGGTAAAACCGTCCTGATCACCGGCATCATCACCGATTCGTCGATCGCCTTCCACGCCGCCAAGGTGGCTCAGGAGCAGGGCGCGAAGGTGATCATCACCGGTATCCCCGAGCGGCTGCGCCTGATCGACCGCATCGCCAAGCGCCTGCCCCAGGAAATCGCGCCCGCGATCGGCCTCGACGTCACCAACGAGGAGGACCTGGCCGGTCTCGCCGACAAGGTGCGCGAACTCGCGCCCGAAGGCATCGACGGCGTGCTGCACTCCATCGCCTTCGCCCCGCGCACCCTGATGGGCCCCGACGCGCTGCCGTTCCTCGACGGGCCGGGCGCCGACGCCGCCAAGGCGTTCGAGATCTCCGCGTGGAGCTACGCATCGCTGGCGCGCGCGGTGCTGCCCGCGATGAACGAGGGCGGCTCGATCGTGGGCATGGACTTCGACCCGCGCACCGCGATGCCGTTCTACAACTGGATGGGTGTGGCGAAGGCCGCGCTGGAGTCGGTGAACCGCTACGTGGCGCGAGAGGTGGGCGAGGCCAAGCGGGTTCGCTCCAACCTGGTCGCCGCGGGCCCGATCAAAACCCTCGCCGCCAAGGCGATCGCCGGCACCGCCACCGACGATGCCAAGCAGCTGAACATGCTCAACACCTACTGGGACGGTGCCTCGCCGATCGGCTGGGACGTCGACGATCCGACCGTGGTCGCCAAGTCGATCGTCACCCTGCTCTCGGACTGGCTGCCCGGCACCACCGGTTCGATCATCTACGTCGACGGCGGCGCCAGCCACAACACCTGGTTCCCGGAGAACTGGTCGGCCAACTGAGAGCCTGGAGGTAATCAGCCGTGACCGGGACCGTCGACGCACTGCTCCTGCTGTCCTTCGGCGGTCCCGAACGCCCCGAGGACGTGATGCCGTTCCTGGAGAACGTCACTCGGGGCAGGGGCGTACCGCGGGAACGCCTCGACGAGGTGGCCCAGCACTACCTGCACTTCGGTGGCGTCTCGCCGATCAACGCGCTCAACCGCGAGCTGATCGCCGCGATCGAGGCCGAATTCGCCGCGCGGGCAGTGGATCTGCCGGTGTACTTCGGAAACCGCAACTGGTATCCGATGGTCGAGGAGACCGTCGCGACCATGCGCGCCGACGGCATCGGCCACGCCCTGGTGTTCCCGACCTCGGCGTGGGGCGGCTACTCCGGTTGCCGCCAGTACGACGAGGACATCGAGCGTGCCCGCGCGGCCGTCGACGGGGCGCCGGAACTGACCAAGCTGCGGCAGTACTTCGATCATCCGCTGCTGATCGACTCCTTCGCCGACGCCGTGCGCGCGGCGGTGGCGGACCTGCCGGCCGAAGTGCGCGATCGGGCCCGGCTGGTGTTCACCGCCCATTCGATCCCGGTCGCCGCCGACGTCGCGGCCGGACCGCCCGCCGACGGTGGTCACCTCTACAGCCGCCAGGTCGCCGAGGCGGCCCGATTGTGCGCCGCGGCAACGGGTTTCGACGACTTCGACGTCGTGTGGCAGTCGCGGTCCGGACCGCCGCAGGTGCCGTGGCTGGAGCCCGATATCGTCGATCATCTGGAAGCGCTGTCCGGCAAGGGTGTCGAGGCCGTCGTGGTGTGCCCGGTCGGATTCGTCTCCGATCACCTCGAGGTCGTCTGGGACCTGGACAACGAGGCCGCCGAGAAGGCCGCCGAACTCGGTATGGCTTTCGCCCGCGCCGCCACCCCCGGCCCGGATCCGCGCTTCGCCCGGATGGTCGCCGAACTGGTCGGCGAACATCTCGGCGTGAACGAGCCACGGCGCCTGGGCGCGGTGCCCGGGTACGGTTGCACCCGTAACGGGGCGATCTGCGCACCCGGATGCTGTGAACCCGTGCGTCGCCGAAAGTAACCGCCGCCGAGCGGGTATGCCCTCGGTATGAACGTGCGAAAGGTGGCGGTGGGGCGATGACGCGGTTCTTCCTCTTCGGTCTGCTCACGGTGGCGGTGGTCGTCCTGGGCGTGATCGCGGCGATCGGTTCGTGGGCCTGGTGGATACTCGCCGTCGCAGCGGGATCGCTCGTTCTGGTCGGCGCCTACGATCTGGCGCAGCGCCGGCATTCGATCCTGCGCAACTATCCCTTGCTGGGGCATATGCGCTACCTGCTCGAAAGTATCCGGCCCGAACTGCAGCAGTACTTCATCGAGCGGAATTTCGACGGCCGCCCCTTCGACCGCGACGTGCGGACAATGATCTACGAGCGCGCCAAGGGAATTCACGGCGAACTGTCCTACGGCACCGAGCGCGATATCGAAGCGGTCGGATACGAATTCCTCGTCCATTCGGTGGCCGCGCTTCCCGAGCCGGAGCAGGCCCCGCGCGTGCTGATCGGCGGCCCGGACTGCCGGCAACCCTATGCCATGTCGCTGCTGAACGTCTCGGCGATGAGCTTCGGCGCACTGTCGGGGAATGCGCTGCGCGCGTTGAACATCGGCGCCGCCCGCGGCGGTTTCGCCCACGACACCGGTGAGGGCGGGCTGACTCCGTTCCATCTGGAGGGCGGTGCGGATCTGGTGTGGGAGATCGGATCGGCGTACTTCGGCACCCGCACCCGCGACGGTCGCTTCGATCCGGACCAGTTCGCCGAGAAGGCCGGCTACGAACAGGTGAAGGCGATCTCGGTGAAATTGAGCCAGGGCGCGAAACCTGGACTCGGCGGGGTGCTGCCGGCCGCGAAGGTGAGCGAGGAGATCGCCCGCTATCGCGGGGTGCCGGCACACGAGAAATGTGTCAGCCCGCCTTCGCATTCGGAATTCCACACCCCGCGCGAATTGATTCGCTTCCTCGTCCGCCTGCGTGAACTGTCCGGCGGCAAGCCCGTCGGGTTCAAGCTGTGCGTCGGTTCGCGCACGGATGTCCTCGCGATCTGCAAGGCGATGATCGCCGAGGGCACCGCACCCGATTTCATCGTCGTCGACGGCGCCGAAGGCGGTACGGCGGCCGCGCCGCTGGAATACGAGGACCATGTCGGCCTGCCGCTGACCGACGGTCTGATGACCGTGCACAACGCACTCGTCGGAACCGGTCTGCGGGACCGGATCCGGCTGGGCGCCAGCGGAAAGGTGGCCACCGGCACCGATATCGTCAAGCGATTGGTGCAGGGCGCGGACTTCACCAATGCCGCGCGGGCGATGATGATGGCGGTCGGATGCATCCAGTCCCAGCGTTGCCACACCAATCAGTGCCCGGTCGGCGTCGCGACCCAGGATCCGCGGCGAGCGCGTGCCCTCGACGTCGCCGACAAGGCCGAGCGGGTGCAGCGGTATCAGGAGGCCACGGTGCGCCAGGCGATGCAGATGATGGCCTCGATGGGTGTGCACGACCCCGCCGAACTGGATACCCATATGCTGCGGAAGAAGGTGGCGCCCAACGAGATCCGGTCGTACGCCGAACTGTACGAATGGCTGGCGCCCGGGGAGCTGCTCGTCCATCCGCCGGCGAGCTGGCGCGCCGATTGGGAGGCCGCCGACCCGGATTCGTTCCGTCCGGTCGCGCCGGCCCAGCCGGTCCGGGCGCGGTGATCAGAAGTCGAGGGCGGGCACCCGCGCGTACACACCGGGAAATCCGGGTTCGGCCGAACCCTTACCCCACGAGGTGACGCCGGCGACCTTGCCGTCGATCAACAGTGGTCCGCCGCTGTCGAATTCAGCGGTGTCGGCGGCGGGGGAGCCCGCGCACAGCGCCTCGCCCGGATCGAATTCGGCGCCGTAGGCGACCGCGCAGGCCGCATCGGACACCAGCGGCACCGTCGCCGCTCGCAGCACGCTGTTGGACTGGTCGTCCTCGGAGGTGGCGCCCCAGCCGACCACCGTCGCCGTAGCTCCCTGTGGCGCCGCGACGGCCACGGTCGGCAGGGCGACCGGTGCGCTGAGCACCAGGACGGCGACACCGTGGTGATAGCTCAGATCCGTGCCGAACAGCGAGACCCGGAAAGCCGGGTCGATCCGGACATCGGCGATTCCGACGGTGACCCCGCCGTGCCCGGCGACATCGGTGCGGCCGAAGGTCACCGTCGTCCCCGGCAGCATGTGGGCCAGGGCGCCGCAGTGCGCGGCGGTGAGTACCCGGTCCGGGGCGATCAGGGCACCGGCGCAGAACTGACCGCCCGGCCTCGTCGCATAGGCGGGCGTGCCGATGGCCGCGAGCCACGGATAGTCGGCGGCGCTGACCGGGACACCGCCGACCACGGCCTGCGCCGCCGTCGTCGGCACCAGAGCGCAGGCGAGCGCGGCGGCGACGGCGCCCGCCGCCCGGCGCGGGGAAATCTTCATGACCACCTCGATGCTGTATGACCTGCCCGCCGAAAGTTCTACCGTACGACCATGACGAGGTGGAGCGAATTCGCCGAGGGGGAGACGGTGGTGCGCAAGCTCTGAGCTCGTCTGGCCGGTCGCCGACGTTTCGCGCGGTAACTGGCCTGCGATCAGCTAATTCACCGCTATTGTGCGGAGGTGGACATCGCGCTGGAGTGGGACCAGCATCCGGGAACGGGTTTGCGGCTGGCCGCCGAACTGGCGGGCCGCACCGGGTTGCCCCTGCTCGAAGATATGTCCGTCGCCGACGGCACCGCCGATCTGCTGGGCGTGATCGCGGCCCGCGGTGGCGGTGAGCTGCTGGGCTGGGCGGAATTGCGCGATGCCGGGCTGGGCGAGGCGTGGGTGCAGGCGGTGTCCGCGCAGCGCCTCGTGCATTCGCTGCATCTGGGCCGCGCCGACGAGTCCGAACCGCAGGCGGCGGAAACCGAGATGGTCTGCCGCCTGACCGCCGAGGCCGTGCGCCGGGCCACCGCCGGCGGATACCGGGTGTTGCGCTGGCAGGGCACCGATATCGGGCCCTCGGGCCGGGCGGCCGTCGAACTGGGAGCGCGGCGGGTCGACGAATACGCGCGGCTGTGGGAGCTGGATCTCACCCGGCCGCCCGCACCGGACACCACCGCGCCCCTGCGGCGGCTGGTGCACACCCTCGCCGAATCGGCCGACCCGCCGGGCCGGGTGCTGCTCACGACCGTGCTCTCGGCCCGCTCGGCGACGGAACCGATCACCACGATCACGACCTTCGCCGGTGGCGCCGAGGCCTACATCAGCGCCGAGGAGGGGTTCGCCCACCGCGAGGCCGACGCCGATCTGCTGACCGCGGCGTTCGGTGCGGTCGTGGCCGAATTGCGGGCCGTCATGCCCGATATCACCGTGCTGCGGGTGTTCGAATTCGACGACGAGGCGCTGCGCGCGGCCCTGGCCCGGATCGGCATGCGAGTCTGCGGGCGCTACAACGACTACGAACTGAACCTGCCCGGGCCGCGCACCGGCGAGGCCGCGACCTAACGCGGGCCGGCCGCCGCGTTCACCGCGGCCAGACGGGCCGCGCGCAGGGCGTTCCACAGCGGTCGCAGCAGTGTCTCCTGGGCCTGTACAGCGCTCGCCGAACTGGGAGAGGACGGGGCCGTCTGCTGGGCCACGGTGAGGATCGCGGCCACATGGTCGGCCGAATCGAGGATGCGGCGAGCCCGCAGCGGCGCCGAGTCGGGGTAGATGTGGCGCGAGCAGGCGGCCAATTCGGCCTCGATCAATTCGCGCGGATCGTCGTCGCCGCCGATCGCGGTGGTGTGCAACCGCATCAGGGCTTCCGCGGCCTCGCGCACCGCCTCGCGCATCGCGTATTCGGCCTCGCCGAGCGCCATATCCGGTGCCGGGACCGGAACCGGGGTGTGGAAGACCGTCCACTGCAGCGATTCCTCGTCGGTCCACTGCGGCACCAGCGCCACACCCTCGCCGCCGGGTACGCCGGCGATCACGCCCTCCTCGGCATCCATTGCCGCCGTGGCGAATTCGGTGCCCGCCGGCAATCCGCGCGCATCGCCCGGCACGGGCAGCACCAGCCGCATCCGGGCCCCCGGCTCGGCCATCGCCTCGCGAATGACCTTGAGCAGGACCATGATTCCGGTGCCGGCCTCCAACGGCTCGGCCGAGGGCCACGGCAGTCCCGTCCGTCCGCCGGTCAGCGGGTCACCGGCGGCGACACTGTGCTGCGGAGACCAGGCGCGCAACGCGTCCAGCACGTCGTCGGGCGCGCTGCGGCCCGCCAGCCACGAGCCCGCCCACACCGTCAGCGTGGCACTGGGAGAACACATGGTTCGAGGATAGTGGTGCCGCGGCAATCCCGTGGGCACTGGTGCAGCTATCGTGCGCGCCGGGGTTGCCGCGGCGGGCAGCCTCAATCCCGCGAAAAGGCAGCGGCGGCAGCCATTTCGAGGTCGAGATACGGCTTACCACTCACATCCTCGACGACCTGGTGCATGACTCCGCCGGTGAACGGGAAGGGCGCGTGGTAGCGCGGCGATACCGACTGGCCGCCGTCGCGACCGACCCGGACGCCCTCGCCGACGCCGGAGAACACGGTCGGCTGGGTCCGCATATCGTCGAGCGAACCCACCGGGTTCTCGTCGATGTAGAGGACCGCCTCCCCGGTCGGGGTGAAATTGTCCGGCCGCGTGCCCTTCCGTTCGTAGCGCATGCCCAGGATGTGGTCACCGAGCGGCACCGGGCGGTCGGAGACCATCACCTGTTCCTCCTCGCCGAGGAAGTTGTAGACGTAGTACAGATGTCCGTCCTGCAGGAACAGCGTGTGACCGCCGAGGCGCCCGCCGTGGGCGAACAGCACGCCCTCGGCGCCGGGACTGGTGATGGTCGTCTCGGCGAGCAAGGCGAAGGACCGGCCGCGAATCTCCAGCGCGGCCCCCGGCCCCACCTCGGCGATGCCGGGATAGTAGACGGCGGTGTCCCGGGTCTTGGCGTACGTCGGCCGGTCGCGCAGCATCACCGACACGATGTCGAGATCGTAGAGCGGCAGACCGTTGTACTTCTCGGCCTCGGCGAACCACAGCGCCTTCAATTCCTCCAGCTTCTCGGGATGCGTGCCGGCCAGGTCGTGCATCTGGCTGCGGTCCTCTTCGATATGGAACAACTCCCACCGGTCGCTGTCGAAATGCCCCCAGCCCGAGGGGCACGCCGCGTGCACCGCGTCGGCGAACCATCCCCGGTGCCAGATGCCGCGGGTGCCGAGCATCGAATAGAACTGGGTGTGCTTGCCGGAGTCGGCGTTCGGATCGTCGAGCAGGGCCCGGAAGCTGACCCCTTCCAGCGGGCGCTGCGCCACGTTCTTCACCGTGTCCGGGGGAGTGATGCCGAGCAGGTCGTAGACCGTCGGGGTGATATCGCAGACGTTGAGGTAGTGGTGGCGCAGTTCGCCGCGGGCGGCGATTCCCGCCGGCCAGGAGAGCAGACAGGCGTCGGCGATGCCGCCCTCGTGAGATGCGTAGCGTTTGTACAGCTTGTACGGGGTGTTGAAGGCCATCGCCCACCCGATGCTGTAGTGGTTGTAGGTGGTCGGCGACCCCAACTCGTCGAGTTTGGCCAGGCTGTCCTCGATCGTGTCGACATAGCCGTTGAAGAATTTCATCTCGTTGGCCGACCCGTTCGGACCGCCCTCACCGCTGGCCCCGTTGTCGGAGAAAGCGACGATGATCGTATTGTCCAGCTGCCCGCTCTCCTCGAGATAATCGAGAACCCGCCCGATCTGGGCATCGGTGTAGGACAGGAAGCCGGCGAATACCTCCGCCTGGCGACGGAACAGTCGTTTCTCGTCCTCCGACAGCGAATCCCATGCGCGCACCGTGTCCTGCAGCGGCCAGGGCTCGCCGTTGCTCCCGGTGGCGTCCGCGTACGGGTTCATCGGAGACAGTTCGGTGTCCTCCGGGATCAATCCCATGCGCTTCTGGTTGTCCAGCACGATCTCGCGGTACTTCTCGTATCCCATGTCGAATCGGCCGCGGTACTTGTCGGCCCATTCCCGCGGCACATGATGGGGCGCGTGACCGCACCCGGGACACAGGTACATGAACCACGGTTTGTCCGGTGCGATGACCTTGGTGTCGCGAATGAACTCGATCGACTTGTCGGCCAGATCTTTCGACAGGTGATATCCGTCCTCCGGCGAGTACGGCGGCGTGACCGGGTGATTGTCGTAGACCAGGTTGGGATACCACTGGTCGGCCTCGCCGCCGAGGAATCCGTAGAACCGCTCGAATCCGCGCCCCAGCGGCCAATGACGTTTCGACGCCGCCAGGTTGTTTTCCTCGAGCGGAGTCATATGCCATTTGCCGACGGCGTAGGTATTCCATCCGCGCTCGGTGAGGACCTCCGAACACAGGGCGGTGTCGTCGGGAATCCGGCCGCTCATACTCGGAAAACCGTCGGTGAACTCCTCGATGGTCGCCATTCCGACGGATGTCGGATTCCTACCGGTAAGCAGCGAAGCGCGCGTCGGGGAGCACAGCGCGGTCGTGTGGAACTGGGTGAATTGGATTCCGTGGTCGGCGATTCGCTGCATATTCGGCATCTCGACCAGCCCGCCGTAGCAGTCCCAGGTGGCGATTCCGATGTCGTCCCAGACCAGATACAGCACATTGGGCGCGCCGCGGGGTGCGGTCGGTTCCGCGAACGGCTTCCAGTCGGCGACGGAATCACGAATGTCGAGCGCGATATGTCCTTCGAATTTCTCGGCCACCATCCACCTCCGGACGGAGAGTCATCGGATCACTGTCGATCCGGTCCGGGGCCGCCCCCGCACGTGTCCATCCGTGGGTCGTCGGGGCGCGGCCTCGATGCCTGCTGGATACTCTCGAACTCGTACGAACGGCCGAGAGTCGATAGGGACTGCCGTGCGCCGGCCACTCGTCCGGTTCGCGAAAGGCGTCCGGATATGGCTGGTCACACCCTGTGCGCCCATAAATGGTACCGGGCGGAGGGGTGCCGGAGGTGGGTAAAAGGAGAAAGAGGCGGCACGGACACCGGCCGCCCCGATCAGGCTTGATGGACGGTCCGGCCGCGCCCGAACATCCTGCCCAGACCCCGCTTGGGTGCGGCGGGCTGCGTGCCACCGACCGGCTGGGAGGCGGTGTGCGGTGCGTCCGCGGTAGGGGCGGGGCCGTAGTAGATGGGAGCGTCGCGGCGGGTGCCGTCGAGTTCCCGGCGGGCGGCGCTCGCACGGCGGGCGTTGCGGCGGGTGCCGGCAAGCAGCAGGCTCAGCCCCGCCATGCCGACCGCGCCGACGATGATGCCGTAGAGGAACAGCGTCCCGGTGGAGCCGGTGAAGTGATAGCCGAAGGCCGTGAAGTTGCCGTTCACCGCATGGCTTGCGCCGGTGTTGACGACGACACCGACGACGCCGGCTACCACTGCGGCGATGAGAATGACGAGCCCGAGAATGACGATCATGGTGATTCCTTTCCTGCGATCGGAATGCCGCGCGGGATTCGCCCCAAACCTCCGCGAGATTCCGGATATCACCGGTGGCCGGATCGTCGGCGGTGCGGCGGACGCGGCTATTGCCGGTAGGTGGAGAGGAACCGGCCGATCCGCTCGATGATGGCCTCCAGTTCGTCGGCGTGCGGCAGGGTGGTGATCCGGAAATGGTCGGGAGTGGGCCAGTTGAAGCCGGTGCCCTGCACGATGTGCAGCTTTTCCTGCAGCAGAAGATCGAGCACGAATTGTTCGTCGTCGTGAATGGCGTAGACGCGCGAATCGATGCGCGGGAACGCGTACAGGGCGCCCTTGGGTTTCACGCAGGTGATGCCCGGGATGGCGGTGAGCGCCTCCCAGGCGCGGTCGCGCTGTTCGCGCAGGCGCCCGCCCGGCAGCGTCAGGTCGTGAATGCTCTGGTGCCCGCCGAGTGCGGCCTGAATCGCTTGCTGCGCAGGGACATTCGCGCACAGCCGCAGCCCCGCGAGCATGGTGAGGCCCTCGAGGTAGTTCTCCGCGTGGCCGGTGGGCCCGGAGACGACGAGCCAGCCGCCGCGCAGGCCCGCGCAGCGATAGGCCTTGGACAGGCCCGAGAAGGTCAGGCACAGCAGGTCGGGCGCCAGCGCGGCGATCGAGGTGTGGGTGAGGCCGTCGTAGTAGATCTTGTCGTAGATCTCGTCGGCGAAGACCACCAGATTGTGGCGGCGGGCGATGTCGAGGATCTCCCGCAGCACCTCGGGCGGGTAGACGGCGCCGGTGGGATTGTTCGGGTTGATGAGCACGAGGGCGCGGGTGCGGTCGGTGATCTTGGCCGAGATGTCGGACGCATCCGGATACCAGTCGGCGCCCTCGTCGCAGATGTAGTGCACCGGCCGGCCGCCGTTGAGTGTCGTCGCCGCCGTCCACAGCGGGAAATCCGGTGCGGGAACGAGCACTTCGTCACCGTTTTCCAGAAGCGCCGTGAGCGCCATCATGATCAGCTCGGAGACACCGTTACCGAGAAAGACGTCCTCGACGTCGAGGTCGGGGACGCCGAGGGTCTGGTAGTACTGCACCACCGCGCGCCGCGCGGGCAAGAGACCTTTCGAGGACGAGTAGCCGGTCGAGGCGGGCAGGGTGCGGACGATGTCCTGCAGGATCACCGCGGGCGCCTCGAAGCCGAACGGCAACGGGTTGCCGGTGTTGAGTTTGACGACGTGATGGCCCTCGGCTTCCAGTCGCGCGGCCTGCTCGGCGACCGGGCCGCGAATCTCGTACGAGACTCCCATCAGTTTGCTGGACTGGTTGACCTGCATGAACATCCCCTTCCGGCGTGTAGGCCGCCTACTGTACTTGGTTATTCCAAGTTTTCGCTTGGAATAACCAAGTGTTGAGATAGGCTGAGGATGTGCCACGCCGAACCTATGACCACTACTGCCCGGTCAGCCGCGCGCTCGAAGTCGTCGGGGACCGCTGGAATCTGCTGGTGGTTCGCGAATTGTGCTCGGGGCCACGGCGATACAGCGATCTGTTCGCCGACCTTCCGGGCATCAGCACCGATATTCTGGCGGCCCGGCTGAAGGATCTGGAACGCGACGGCATACTCACCCATCGCAAGGTGGGGTCGCGATCGGCGGCTGCCGTCTACGAGCTCACACCCGCCGGCGCGGCGCTGCGGCCTGTGCTGCAAGCGCTGTCGGAATGGGGGGCGCCGCTGCTGGGGGAGCGGCGTGCCACCGACGCGGTGCGCGCACACTGGTTCGCGCTGCCGCTGGGACGCGCGGTCGCCGAGGTCGTGCCCGCCGGCACGGTCACGGTTCATATCGGCGACACGGCACTGCACTACGTCATCGGCGCCGCCGGCATCAGCCATCACGAGGGCCCCGCACCCGCCGCCGACCACGAATTCCGGCTGGATATGGCGGAGGCGACCGAGATCGCCACCGGCGCACGACGTTTCGCCGACGTCGTGAGTGAGCCGGGGCGCGGGGAGCGCTCGTAAGGCCGGGTCTCTGCCTACCGCTCGAGTTCGGCGGTGACGAGGGCTTGCACGGCCTTCTTGTCGACCTTGCCCAGCCCCGTCAACGGCAGCGCTTCGACCACGATGACGTGTTTCGGAACTTGTACGGAACCCTTGCGGCGCTTGACATCCTGCTGGATGTCGTCGATCGCCGCGGCCACCGCCTCGGAATCGGCGGCGGTGGCCGGGTCGAAGACGACCGCGGCCGTCACGGCCTCGCCCCAGCGGGGATCGGCGACGCCGACGACGGCTACGCCCTGAACGCGGGCGTCGGCGGCGATGACGTCCTCCACCTCTCGGGGAAAGACGTTGAAACCGCCGGTGACGATCATGTCCTTGCTGCGGCCGACGATATGCCAGAAGCCGTCGGGATCCTCGCGAGCCAGATCCCCGGTGTGCAGCCAGCCGTCGCGGAAGGTTTCCGCGGTGACGTCCGGGAGATTCAGGTATCCGCCGGCCAACAGTGGCCCGGAGACACAGATCTCGCCGACCTCGCCCGGGGCCACGCGCTGTCCGTCCGTGCCGATCAGCCCGGTGCGCAGCGCCGCTGACGGGCGGCCGCAGGAGCTGAGCCGAGCCTCGTCGTGCTCGTCCTTGGCCAGATAGCTGATCACCATCGGCGCTTCGGACTGGCCGTAGTACTGGGCGAAGATGGGGCCGAATCGCGCGATGGCCTGCGTCAAGCGTTTCGGATCGATCGAGGAGGCGCCGTAGTAGATCGTCTCCAGCGAGGACAGATCGCGCGAGTCGATATCGGGATGATCGAGCAGTGCGTACAGCATCGACGGCACCAGCATGGTCGCCGAGATGCGGTGTTCCTCGATGGCGCGCAGCACCTCACCCGCGTCGAATCGCGGAAGAACCACGCATTGCCCGCCCTGCAGCACCACCGGCAGGAAGAACGCGGCGCCCGCGTGCGACAGCGGCGTGCAGATCAGGAATCGCGGGCGCTGCGGCCATTCCCATTCCGAGAGCTGGATCTGGGTCATGGTCGCCATGGTCCCGGCGGTGCCGATGACGCCCTTGGGCTTGCCGGTGGTGCCGCCGGTGTAGCTGATCGAGACGACGAAATCCGGTGGGATGTCGACCGCTTCGATCGGTTCCGGAGTGTATTGCGCTGCGGCGGAGATCAAGTCGACGCCGACGTCGGCCAGTTCCTCCGGTACCGGGCCGAGGACGAGGATGCGCTTCAGTTCGGGCACTCGGTCGGCCAGTTCGCGGGCGCGCCGGACGAACGCCGGCTGCGGATCGATGACGAGATTCGTGATCCCGGCGTCGGTCAGCACGTGCACATGGTCGTCGAGCCCGCCCATCGGATGCAGTGCGGTGCGCCGATGTCCGGCGATCTGGCCGGCGCCCAGAATGAACAGCACCTCGGGACGGTTGAGAGCGAGCAGCGCGCTCGGGGTGCCGAGCCCGACCTCGTGGGCGGCGAACGCGGCGATGTAGCGGCTGATGGCGTCGATGACGTCGGCGCCGATGAGGACGGTGTCGCCGAGTGTCATGACCGGGTCGCGCCGATGACGCCGCAGTCCGGCGAGCAGGGCGTGCCCGTTGTGGGTCGGCAGCCGCAGCAGGGTCGCGGGATCGATTGTGCTGGTGTGTGTTTCGGGCATCTGTGCTCCTGGTGGTGATGTCGTCCGGGGTCAGGAGGTCTTGTGCGGCACCGCGGTCACCAGACCGCCGTCGACGACGAACTCCGAGCCCGTCGCGTACGAGGATTCGTCACTCGCGAGGAACAGCACGAAGGTCGCCACCTCCTCGGGCTGTGCCGGGCGGCCCAGCGGAATCGTCACCAGATCGTCGGGGATGGCGGCGGTCATGGGTGTGCGGATCAGCCCGGGGTGCAGCGAATTCACGCGAATGTTGTGCGGCGCCAACTCCAGTGCGGCCGACTTGGCCAGGCCGCGCACACCCCACTTGGAGGCGACATAGCCGTGTGCCCACGGCGCGCCGCGCAGTCCTTCGATCGAGGAGACGTTGACGATGGATCCGCCGCCGGCGGCGATCATTGGATCGACCACGGCCTGCATGCCGAGAAACGTTCCGGTCAGGTTCACATCGAGGATGCGGCGCCACTGTTCCAGTTCGAATTTGCGCAGCGAGTTGCCGTTGACGATGCCCGCGTTGTTGACCAGCACGTCGAGTTTGCCGAATTCGCCGACCGCTGTGGACACCGCCGTCGCCCAGTTCTCGGGTTCGGTCACGTCGAGGTGCACGAAACGCGCGGCATCGCCGAGTTCGCCGGCCAGAGCGGCGCCTTCGTCGTCGAGAATGTCCCCGATCACGACCTTCGCGCCTTCGGCGACGAGCAGTCGCGCATGGGCCGCACCCATACCTCGCGAGCCCCCGCTGATGAGTGCAATTTTGCCGTCTACACGTCCCATGCCGGTGACGCTACCATGCAAACTGGAACATGTTCTAGACACTGTTCCAGGGCTCTGACCGTGGCGTGCGCCGGGAATCCGGTGTCCGCCGCCGAATAATCGTAGTACTGTCCAGACAGATGTCCGGCGGTGGCTCGCGTGGTCGTCCGACGGTGTTGCGGCGACGCCGACCCCGACCGCGCGGCGCTGGGCCGCAGCGACCCGAGGAGAAATGAATGCCCATCCGTGTCGTGCACATCGGCACCGGCAACGTCGGCCGGCTCGCACTGGCCGGCCTGATCGACGACCCGCGCTTCGAACTGGTCGGCGTGTGCGTCTCGACGAAGGAGAAGGTCGGCAAGGATGCCGGCGAACTGGCGGGGCTGCACGTCACCACCGGTGTCCGCGCCACCGGCGACCTGGCGGAGTTACTCGCCTTGCGCCCGGACTGCGCGGTCTACTGCGCGATGGGCGATACCCGGCTGCTGGAAGCCCTCGAGGACTGCCGCCGCATCCTCGCCGCCGGCGTCGATATCGTCGGGTCGGCCCCAGGACTGCTGCAATATCCGTGGAAGGTGCTGCCGGACAAGTTCTTCGCCCCGCTAGAGGAGGCCGCGCGCGAGGGGGAAGCGAGCATCTTCATCACCGGTATCGATCCCGGTTTCGCCAACGATCTGATCCCGCTCGCCTTCGCCGGCACCTGCCGCGACATCGAACAGGTGCGGTGTTCGGAGATCGCCGATTACGCCACCTATGACGGCGCGACGGTCATGTTCGACGTCATGGGATTCGGTAAACCCCTCGACGAGGTGCCGATGCTGCTGCAGCCCGGCGTGCTGGGCATGGCCTGGGGCACGACGATCCGGCAACTGGAGGCGGGGCTGGGCATCACCGTCGACGAGATCACCGAATCCTACGAACGGGAACCGGCGCCGGAGAGCTTCGACATCGCGGCCGGGCATGTGCCCGAAGGGTCGGTCGCGGCAATACATTTCGAGATCCGCGGACTGGTGAAGGGCCGCCCGGTCATCGTCATCGAGCACACCACCCGGCTGCGGAGCGATCTGCGTCCCGATTGGCCGCAGCCGGCGCAGCCGGGCGGGTCCTATCGGGTCGAGATCGTGGGCGAGCCCTCCTATACCGTCGACATCTGTCCCACCAGCCGCCACGGCGACCACAATCACGCGGCGATCGTCGCCGCCGCGTGCCGGATCGTCAATGCCATCCCCGCTGTGGTCGCTGCCCCCGCCGGAATCCGCACCGCGTTGGACCTGCCGCTGATCGCCGGAAGCGTGGTGTCGGAGTGACTTCGGGACCGATTCTCGTCACCGGCGCTTTCGGACTCGTCGGCACCGCGCTGGTGCGCGCCCTCGCGGCGGAGGGGGTGCGGGTGGTCGCGACCGACCTCGACATCCCGGCCAACCGCCGCGCCGCGCGCAAGTCCGCCGGTGCCGGGGTCGAGGTGCGGTGGGCCGATCTGACTGTGCCACACCAGGTTCGCGACCTGCTGCGATCGGTGCGCCCCCGCGCGATCGTCCACCTCGCCGCGATCATCCCGCCGGTCTGTTACCAGCGTCGTGGCCTCGCCCGTGCGGTCAACGTCGATGCCACGGCGACGCTGCTCGATGCCGCGGCCGAGCTCACCGCGCCGCCGCGGTTCGTCCTCGCGTCGAGTATCGCGGTCTACGGTTCGCGCAACCCGCATCGGTCCGGCGAATTGCTCACGCCCGACACCCCGGTGCGGCCGGCCGATCTGTACGGCGCGCACAAGGCGGAAGCCGAGCAGCTGGTGCGGTCGTCGGGGCTGGAGTGGGTGATCCTGCGGCTCGGCGGCGTGCTCACCATCGAGCCGATGCTCGGCCTGCACGCCGACATGCTCGCCTTCGAGGCGGCGCTGCCCGCCGACGGACGGATCAACACGGTCGATGTGCGCGATGTGGCCGCCGCGTTCACGGCCGCGACCGTCACGCCGTCCGTGCGCGAGGTCTTCCTCATCGGCGGCGACGCGTCACATCGGTTGCGCCAGAGCGATATCGGCGCATCGATCGCCGCCGCCTCCGGATTACCGGGGGCCATTCCGCGCGGGCTGGACGGGAACCCGGACAGCGATGCGGACTGGTTCGCGACGGACTGGATGGATACCGGCCGCTCGCAGGAGGTGTTGCGCTTCCAGCATCACTCGTTTCCGGACATGCTCGCCGAAATCCGCAGCAGAACAGGCCGAATGCGGCTTCTCACCCGTCCGTTCGCGCCGGTGATGCGATGGTATCTCGGCCGCCTGTCGCCGTACCGCGACGGCGCGCACACATTCGCCGACCCATGGGGCGCGATCCACGCCAGGCTGGGCGACCCGCAGCCGGATCGCCCCTGACTCAACGATGCCCGCACGCGATGCGGATCCGGCCGCATGTCATCGATAGACGATCCGAGTCGCGACATGTTCGACCGAGCACACACCGCTGTGCAGTGAGTAGCCCATGCTCGGCCCGGCCACCGGACACCAGGCCGCGCGGGCGCGATAGGAGAGTGGGCGAATCAGCTGGCAACGCCGCCGATTTCGGCGGCGGAGGTGCGCGCGAAATCGATGCGACGGCGGGCATTGGAAAGGGTGCTGATGACGCTGGTGCCTACCGGGCCCGTGCGGTCGTAGAGCGTGGCGACGCCGATGGCGATACCGGCCGTGGCGATCGAATTGTCGGCGCGTACCCCGAGTTCGTGTCCGCGGGGCAACCGGGAAAGATTCACCGTCACATCGGCATTGATGTAGCCGGCGCCGTCCGAACCCCAGTGGCAGACGTGATTGGTGCCGTCGCCGAGGATCGCGGCGCGCTGAAAAGGGGTGATCGCTTCGCCCGCGACCAGAGGTGGCAGGCTGTGCCACGCGATCTTGCGGTCGGAATTCTGGTTCGCGGCGAAATCTCCGGTCCACTCGCGGTCGCCGCTCTTGAACAGCGGCGGCGATCCCTCCGGTGAAGTGCATCCGTACGGCGGCATCGGTAACTCCTCCTCGGAATGCCACACCTCGCCCGGCGGCTCGTCACCGGTGGCCAGGAAGACGGCCGTCGCCCGAGCGCGCTCTCGCCCGTCCTGCCGTAGCGAGGCGTCGGCGAGGGAAATCCGGGTGCCCCGGCGAACCACGGTACTGCTCAGCTCGACGGCGGCGTTCGCCACGGGCTGGTACAGGTCGGCAGTGAACCGGACCGGGACGAACCCGTCGGGGCAGTGTACTTCCAATTCCCGGGCCAGCAGCCCGCATACGCCGGTTCCCGCCAGCCCCGTCGGCGTCCAGGGGCTGACCGCCAGCGGCTGAGCCACGAGTCGGCCGCCGTCTTCACGAAAGAAGCTCACCATCGATATCCGATTCCCCTCCGGTCCGTTCGCTGGAAAGTCCAGTCCTGGAACACGTTACAGCTGGCACGTCCGGAACGGCGCGATCCGCGCGGTTGTCGGCGATGGGTCCACGGCAGCCCGGACATCTCAGCCGGTGGGCGTGATCCGCAGCAGCGCCACGCCGTGTGCGGGGATGTCCGGAGCGACGATACGGCCGTCGGTCACCGTGGTCGTCGTGGTCCAGATGTCGTGCACCGTGTACGAATATGCCTGGGCGAGACCGGTTTCGGCGGCGGTGGTCGCGAGCGTGAGCGGCTGGTCGCCGGGGTTGACCAGCGCCACGGCGACCGAACCGTCGGCCAGCGGTTTGGTGAGGATTCGGTGATCGCGGCGCAGCGGTGCCGCGGGCGCCACCCGAGGGTCCTGGTCGATGGCGATCACACCGGCATCGGTGAGCAGCTCGCGCGTGGGCTCGCTCATCGTGCGGACATCGTTTCCCGCGATGAACGGGGCGGACAGCATCGCCCACAACGACAGATGCGCCTGCTCCTCGGCGGGTGACAGGGTGCGTGTATCGCGCAGCATCGCCAGCGTGTCCGGAGATATCCCCAACCGCCGAGCCAGATAGGCGGTCTCGGCGGCGGTGAGTGCCGAGCGGCGCACGGCGGTTCCGGGCAGACCGTCCAGATGGGCTCCGAGGAATTGCGACATCGACAGTCCGGAGACGAGCATGTCGGGGTCGGGCCAGTATCCCGGACGGCTGGGCCGGGCCTGCAGGGCGGCCTGCGCCTCATCGGCGACACCGCGGACCGACGTGGTGTCGAATCCGCCGATATCGGGCTCGGGAAAGGTGTTGCGCCACATCGGGATGAGATCGTCGGTGCTGCGGGCCGAATTCGCCACGCCCGACCAGTCGTAGTCGACGCCCGCGCGGGCGTCCGCCGAGCTGTTCGGGTTGATCATGTAGACGATGCCGCGTCCGGTCGATCGCAGCGCGTCGCGCATCCGGGCGAAATCGCGAACCTGCTCGTCGTGGTTCGCATCGGTCCGGCACCAATCGTATTTGAGCAGGTCGACACCCCACTGTGCGAATCGCCGCGCATCCTGCAGTTCGTGGCCGCGACTCGCGGTAGCGGGGGACTGCCCGCAGATCTCGTCGAACGGACTGGCGTACAGACCCAGATACATACCGTGTTCGTGGGCGTAGCCGGCCACCGCCGCGATGCCGTGCGGGAACCGGATCGGGTCCGCCGCGAGATCACCCGACGAATCCCGTTGCGGCGCAGCCCAGCCCGCGTCCAGATCGACGTAGCGATAGCCGGCGTCACGCATACCGTTCGACACCATCGCGTCGATCGTCTCCCGCACCGACTGCTCGGTCAGCGCGATTCCGGAATCCCAGGAATTCCACCCCATCGGGGGAGTCGCCCGCACGGCGGCCGGCTCGAACAACGGCGGACGCACCGCGCTCCCGGACATCGCCGCACCCGCCGCGACGAGACCCGCCGCGAGGACCGCGAGCCTGATCGCACCGGCGCGCCTCAACCGAGATACTGCGCGTACCAGTCGGTCACGCGCTGCCAGGCGGCGGCGGCCGCGGTGGGCTGGTAGTTCGCGCCGGTGTCGTTGAAGAACGCGTGATTGGCGTTGTCGGCGACGAAGATCTCGTGCGGCACGCCGGCACGGTTCAACGCCGCCTCGGCCGCGGGCCGGGTGGCGTCGACACGCTTGTCGAGTGCGCCGTACACCGCGAGAACCGCCGTCGCCGTGGTGATGTCGTCGTCACCGGGGTACGGACCGTAGAAGGGCGTGGCCGCGGCCAGTTCCCGGGTGCCGTGGGTGAGCAACAGCCAGGTGAGGCCGCCGCCGAAGCAGAAACCCGTGGCGCCCAGCTTCTTTCCCGGCACCCGGCGTCCCAGCTCCGCCACACCGGCTTGCAGATCCGCGATGAAACGGTCCTGCGGTGCCTTGCCGAGTGCCGCGGTGGCGGCGGCCGGGTCGGTGAAGGTGGTGGTGCCGCCCTCTTCGGAGAGCAGATCCACCGCGAGCGCGGAATAGCCGATTCCGGCGAAACGCCCTGCGACGGAACGGATGTGGTCGGTGAGGCCCTTGTTCTCGTGGATCACCAGGACGCCGCCGCGAGGTTGCGCCGCGGCGGCCCAGGCGGCCTGCAGGGTGCGGCCGTCGGGGCCGGGAAAGGTGATCGCGGTGGTGGGCTGAACCGCGGTCGCGGTTCCCGGTGGTGGGGCCGAGCTTGCCGGTGCGGTGGGCTTCGTCGTCCCCGCCGGGGTGCCGGAGCGCTGCGCGCACGCGGCCAGCAGCGCCACCGCGGCCGGGGTGCCTAGCCCGAGCAGGCTCAGCCGTCGCAGCGCCTCCCGGCGGCTGAGCAGGCCCTCGGCGTGGTCGGTACCGATCTCCTCTGCGATGTAGCGCTGCAGCGGCGTCATACCGGCCAGCGTAACCACGCAACCTGTGGATCGGCACGCGTACGGCGAACCGGCGTCCTCACTCCGGTTCGGTGACGAAGTCGATGAGCTGTTCCACCGCGCCCAGCAGCGGCGCCTCCAGATCGCGGAAGCTGTCGACGGCGTTGTAGACCCGCCGCCAGCCCTCCGACGGGGTACCCCAGCCGAGGCGGCGGCAGACACCGGTCTTCCAGTCCTCACCGCGCGGCACCTGCGGCCAGGCCTCGATACCGAGGGCCTGTGGACGCACCGCCTGCCAGATATCGATGTAGGGATGACCCGTCACCAGGACGTGGGGGCCGAGGCCGGTGGTCAGATTCGTCTCCTTGGACCCCGTGACCAGGTGATCGACCAGTACCCCGACCCGGCGGCCGGGCTCCGGGCGGAAGTCGGTGAGACGCTCGGCGAGATGGTCGAGGCCTTCCAGATGCTCCACGACCACGCCCTCCACGCGCAGATCGTGCCCCCACACGCGTTCCACGAGCGCTGCGTCGTGCACGCCCTCGACCCAGATCCGGCTGGCGCGCGCGACGCGGGCGCGCAGCCCCTCCACCCGCGTCGAACCCGAGGCGGAGCGGGTGGGCGCGGCCGGCGCGGACGCTGTCGGACGAACCAGCGTCACCGGCCGGCCGTCGATGAGGAACGCCGCCTCCCGCAAGGCGAACAACCGGACCCTTCCACCACGGTCCTCGAGTTTGACGAAGTCGCCGTCGTAGGTGCGCTCGAAACCGACCACGGCGCCGCAGAATCCGCTGGCCGCGTCCTCGGCGACGAGATCGCGTTCGGCGACGACCTGCGGTACCGCGCGCTTGCGGGTTCGAGCGTGTCCGGAATAGATGTCACCGTAGTCGCGCGCACTCACCCGGCCGAAACTACCTGTTTCCCTTGCCGTTCGGCGGGAGGCGAGACCACGAGCGGCGGTGCGGTCCGGCCGACGACGGCTCGCGCCCACCGGATCCGGACCGGTGACCGGCGTGTTTCCGCTCGACTCGTCCGCTTAAAGGCGCGGAAAAACGGACAGGCACGGTACGGTTGACTCGTGGCCGCAATCGTATGGCTGGTCGCGGGAATTCTGCTCGCCGCAGCCGAGATGCTCACCGGTGACTTCACGCTGCTCATGTTGGGCGGGGCGGCGTTGATCACTGCGGGGGTTGCCGGGATCGCGCAGACGTCGGTGGTGATCGACGCCGTGGTGTTCGCCATCTCCGCCATCGGGCTGCTGTTCGTCGTCCGCCCGATGTTGTTGCGCCGCTTCGCGACTCCACCGCCCACGCCGACGAATGTCGATGCGTTGCCGGGAAAGACGGCGAAGGTGCTGGAGCCGGTGAACGAGAACAGCGGTCAGGTGAAGATCGGTGGCGAGGTGTGGAGTGCACGCCCGTTCGACCCGGCCGATGAATATGCCGAGGGTGAGACCGTCTACGTCATGAAGATCGACGGCGCGCACGCCGTCGTCTGGAAGGGGCCGTAATGGCTGTACTGATCGTCGCGATCGTCATCGTGGTGCTGGTCGCGGTGGTGGTCTTCAAGTCGATCGCGCTGGTACCGCAGGCCGAGGCCGCGGTGATCGAGCGGCTGGGCAGATATTCGCGCACCGTATCGGGCCAGCTGACATTCCTGGTCCCGTTCGCCGACCGGATCCGCGCCAAGGTCGACCTGCGCGAACGGGTCGTCTCGTTTCCGCCGCAGCCGGTGATCACCCAGGACAACCTCACCGTGCAGATCGACTCGGTGGTGTATTTCCAGGTCACCAGCCCGCAGGCCGCGGTCTACGAGATCAGCAACTACATCGCCGCGGTGGAGCAGCTGACCATCACCACCCTGCGCAACGTGGTCGGCGGTATGACCCTGGAGGAGACGCTGACCTCGCGCGACCAGATCAACTCGCAGTTGCGCGGCGTCCTCGACGAGGCGACCGGCCGCTGGGGCCTGCGGGTGGCGCGAGTGGAATTGAAGGCCATCGATCCGCCGCCGTCGATCCAGGAATCGATGGAGAAGCAGATGAAGGCCGACCGTGAGAAGCGCGCGATGATCCTCACCGCGGAAGGTAATCGCGAGGCGCAGATCAAAACGGCCGAGGGTGCCAAGCAGTCGCAGATCCTCGCGGCCGAAGGTTCCAAGCAGTCGGCCATCCTGTCCGCCGAAGGTGAGCGGCAGAGCCGGATCCTGCGCGCCCAGGGTGAACGTGCGGCCGCCTACCTGCAGGCGCAGGGCCAGGCCAAGGCGATCGAAAAGGTCTTCGCCGCCATCAAATCCGGCAAACCGACCCCGGAACTGCTCGCCTACCAGTACATGCAGACACTGCCGCTGGTGGCGAAGGGCGATGCCAACAAGGTCTGGATGGTGCCCAGCGACTTCGGCAAGGCACTGGAAGGGTTCGCTCGCAACTTCGGCACCCAGGGCGAGGACGGCGTCTTCCGTTACGAGCCCAGTGAGGACGGCGCCGCGAACGCGCCCGACGACGACGCCGACGAAGTCGCCGACTGGTTCGACATCAAAACCGACCCGGCCGCCGAGCGAGCGGTGCGCGCCGCCGAGGCCGCGGCGGCCACACCGGTCGATTCGCCGCTGGTCGCGCCCAATCAGCCCCGGCATCTGCCGCCGCAGAGCGCGCCCATTCCGCCGTCGCCGCCGGCGCAACAGCAACCGGCGCCGCGCCCCGGCGATGCTGGCGGGCGCCCGTGGCAGCCGCCGGAATATCCGGGACGTTAACGGGGTAACCGTATTTCAGCGATGATCCGAATGCCGGTCCGCATATCATGCGGACCGGCATTCGAATTTCGGTGCACGGCACGCGGACTCGGGGGTGGCGATGGCGACACGGCGGGCGGTGCTGCATGCCACGGTGTTGGCGCCGATGCTGACCGCGTGCGCACCCGGAGTGCTGTTCGGCCACCCCGCTTCGGTGCGTATCGCGGTGCCCTGGAGCGGATCCGAGCTGGCCGCGTTCCGCCGGGTACTGGAGGACGCGGGGCTGGGTGCCACGGTCGCGGTGCTGCCGCTCGGCGACGACATCGATACGGCCCTGCAGGCGCGCGGCCGCTCCGCACCCGATCTGGTGATGTTGCCCGAGGTCGGCCGGATCGGCGAGCTGGCGGGCGGGGTGCTGCGGGCGCTGCCGCCCACGTTGTGGCACGACGCGGCGGGCCCGCGCTATCCGGAACAGTGGCGCTCGCTGCTGTGGAAAGACGATGCGCTCTACGGCATTCCGTTCAAGGCTGCCGACAAATCGCTGGTGTGGTACGACCGCTACGCCTTCGGCGGCGACCGCCCGCGCGACGACCCGCGTGATTGGACCGTCTCCCAGTGGCCGCAACGCATCGCCGCGGCGACCACCCGCCGTCCTCTGGCACTGGGCGGTGCCGACGGCTGGGTGCTGGCCGACCTGTTCGGCAACATCCTCTACGGCGAATCCGCCTGGGACTACCAGGATTTGGCCTCCGCCGGCGAACCGGACCGCCCGCGGGAATGGGATCGCGACGCGGTGCGGGCGACCCTGTACCGACTGGGCACGCTGTGGGCACCGCGCGACACCTTTCCGGGCGGTATCGCCGCGACCCTGACCCGGCAATTTCCGGAATCGGTGCGCGAGGTGTTCGAACGGCGCACCGCGGCGATGGTGGTGGCGCCCGATTTCGCGGAACCCATCGTGCGCAGCTGCCTGCGCCGGGCGAACCGGCCCGCCGATGCCGTGGGCGTGATGCCCTTTCCGGCGGTGGCGCCCGGCGGTCCGCGCCCGGCCATCGGCGGCGGCGACGTGATCGTCGCGACCGCGGCCGGCGCCCACGATGCGATACCGGTGCTCGGCGCCCTGACCGCACCGGCCGCCGTCTCGGCCTGGATCGGCGACTACGGCGGCTTCCTGGCGCCCAGCCCGCGCACGGTCCCGGATCACCCGCTGATGCTGGAACCTGTTGCGGGCGAGCTGCATTCGTGGACCGCCTTCGATTTCGCCGACCTCATCGGCGCCGCCGGACGCCGCGACGGCCTGTGGCGGGTACTGACCGATTTGCTCATCACCGTCGGCGACGGCCACGCCGAGCGACTGGACGAAGCGGTCGACCACGCCGTGCGCGCACTCGACGAGTTCGAACGGAGAGCGCGATGACGGCCGGGCACATCCACGCTCACGGGCTGGATCTGGAGCCGGCGCTCACGCGGATCGCCGGTCCGGTGATCCCGGGCCGCCACCCCAGGCGGTGGTCGATGTGGCCGGCGCAGCTGCCCGCACTGCTGCTGATCCTGCTGCTGCTGGTGGGACCGGCCGCCACCACGGTCTGGACCGCGGTCCGCGCCCAGTGGGAGATGGTCGGCTGGTGTGCGTTGCTGGTGGTCCTGGTGGCGGCCAGCACGATGCTGTGGCGCGGGGACGACGCGGTGCGCGCGGTGGTGGCGGCGGCCGTGCGGGGCCGCTGGAGTTTGCTGCGAAACCGATTGTGGCCGACGGTTTTCCGCCGCCAGGCAC